>NZ_BAAGQZ010000046.1:0-271088 GCF_054783215.1 Rhodococcus aerolatus
GACCCGGCCGCCGCCGCGCCGGCGGCCGCCGCGGCCGAGGCGCCCGCCCCCGGCGACCCGTTCTTCGCCGCGCCGGAGGGTCTCGCCGACCTCGCACCCGGCCAGGTGGTCCGGTCGCGGCCCGTCCGGGTGGTGATCTACGGGATCTTCCCGGTGCCCGCCCACCAGCTCGTCTACCGGTCGACCGACACGGCGGGACGTCCGGTGGCCGCGGTGACCACCGTCGTCCTGCCGACGGGCCCGCCCACCGGACCCCGCCCGCTGGTGTCCTACCAGGCGGCCATCAACTCGCTCGACCCCGACTGCAGCCCCTCGCGGCTGCTGCCCGCGGGTCGGCTCAGCGAGCAGCTCATGGTCGCCTTCATGCTCCTGCGCGGGTGGGCCGTCGCGCTGCCGGACCACGAGGGCCCGGCCGCGGCCTACTCGGCGGGCCGCCTCGCCGCGCAGGTCACCCTGGACGGGATCCGCGCGGTGCAGTCCTTCGCCCCGGCGGGCACCGCGGGCCCCGGGTCGCCGGTGGGCCTGTGGGGCTACTCCGGTGGTGGCCTGGCGACGGCCTGGACCGCCGAGCTGGCCCGCTCCTACGCCCCCGAGCTCGACGTGGTGGGCGCCGCCGCCGGCGGGGTCCCGGTCGACTTCGGCGCCATCGTCGCCGGCAGCGACGGGTCCGGCGCCTTCGGGCTGCTCTTCGCCGCCGCGGCCGGCCTGGCGCGGGAGTACCCCGGAATGGAGATGGACACCCTGCTCAACGACCGCGGCAAGGCCCTGGTGCAGACCATGTCCGGCGAGTGCGTCGAGGGTGCACTGGCAGCGGGCAACGGCCTGAGCTTCGACGAGCTGTCGGTGAGCCCGGGCGCGGTCGGCACGCCCGGGGTGCAGGCGGCCCTGGCGGACAACAGCCTCGGCCAGGCCGTCCCGACCATGCCGGTGCTGCTCTACCACTCCGTCAACGACACCCTCATCCCGACGGCCGGGGCCGACGCGCTCAACCGCACCTACTGCGACGGGGGCGGCACGGTGGAGTACCAGAAGTCGCCCATCACCGACCACGTGCAGGTCGCGGTGTTCGCCATCGGCAACGTCCTGCGCTTCCTCGACGACCGGTTCGCCGGGAGGCCGCCCGTCAGCACCTGCTGAGGCTCAGGTGTGCTTGTTGTCGGTGTCCTTGCTGGGCTGCACCCGCTTCGGCTCGCCCGGCATCTTCGGGTAGTTCGGCGGGTAGGGCAGGTCGCCCAGCCCGCCGGCCTCGTCCCGCGCGGCCAGGTCGAGCAGGGTGTCCAACGTGTACGCCCGGGAGTCGATGTCCGCCATGGGGTCCCCGCGCCGGTCGACCAGGTCGGCCACGGTGGCCAGGGTGCAGTCGTCGGGGTGGACGTCGACCAGCTCGTCCCAGGTGACCGGGGTGCTGCACGTCGCCCGCGGGGTCTTGCGCAGCGAGTAGGCGCTGGCGATGGTGCGGTCCCGGGCGTTCTGGTTGTAGTCCACGAACACCTGCTCGCCGCGCTGCTCCTTCCACCACGCCGTGGTCACCCGGTCCCCGCCGGCGCGGCGCTCCACCTCACGGGCGAAGGCGATGGCGGCCCGGCGCACCTCGGTGAACGTCCACCGCGGCTCGATGCGGACGTAGACGTGGACGCCCCGGCCGCCGGACGTCTTGGGGTAGCCGACGAGCCCGAGGTCGGCCAGCAGCGGCCGGACGGCGTCGAGCGCGACCGACCGCGCCTCGTCGAACCCGGTGCCCGGCTGCGGGTCCAGGTCGATGCGCAGCTCGTCGGGGTGGTCGACGTCGGTGCACCGGGCGTGCCAGGGGTGGAAGGTCACCGTGCCCATCTGCGCCGCCCACACCACGTCGGCGGGCTTGGTCACCCGCAGCGCGTCCGCGGAGCGCCCCGAGGGGAAGGTGACCCGGCAGGTCTCGAGGTAGTCGGGGTGCTTGGGCGGCACCCGCTTCTGGTAGACCTCCTCGCCGGTGACGCCGTCGGGGAAGCGCTGCAGGTAGGTGGGGCGGTCGCGCAGCGCGGTGATGATGGCGCCGTGCTCGCCGAGGCGCTGGTAGTGCCGGGCGATGGCCCGCTTGGTGCCCGCCTCCCCCAGCTCGGGGAAGACGACCTTGTCCGGGCTGGACAGCCGCACGTCGACGCCGTGCACGTCGAGGACCTCCGGCGCCCCGTGCGCGTCCTTGGCGGCCATCAGGTCTCGTCCCTGCCGCCGGCGAGCACGTCGGCGAAGTCGTAGCGCACGGGCACGTCGAGCTGGTCGTAGGTGCAGCTCTCCGGGTCGCGGTCGGGCCGCCACCGCACGAAGCGGGCGACGTGGCGCAGCCGGTCGCCCTCCATCTGGTCGTAGGCGATCTCGACGACCCGCTCGGGCCGCAGCGGCACCCAGCCGTGGTCCTCGCGCTGGTTCCACCGGTTGGGCTCGCCGTGCTGCTTCTCGGTGCCGATGCGCAGCGGCTCGAGCTCGTCGAGCAGCTCGACGCGGCGGGCGTCGGTGAAGGCGCTGGCCCCGCCGACCATGTGCATGCGGTCGCCGTCGTGCAGGCCGAGCAGCAGGGAGCCGACGCCGGGCTTGGACTTGTGCGGCCGGTAGCCGATCACCACGCACTCGGCGCTGCGGTGGTGCTTGACCTTGACCATCTCGCGCTTGTCCGGCACGTAGCGGCCGTCGAGCTTCTTCGCGACAACCCCGTCGAGCCCGGCGCCCTCGAACTCGTCGAACCACCGCTGCGCCGTGGCCGCGTCCGGCGTCGCGGTGGTGACGTGGACGCTCGGCCCGTCGAGCACCGCGCCGAGCAGGGCCCGGCGGCGCAGCGAGAAGGGCTCACCGGTGACGTCGTCGTCGCCGATGGCCAGCAGGTCGAACAGCACGAGCTGCGCGGGGGTCTCCTGCGCCAGCATCCGCACCCGGCTCTCGGCGGGGTGGATGCGCTGGCTGAGGTCGTCCCAGCTGAGCCGGGTGGTGCCGTCGACCTCGCGGGGCACGACGACCTCGCCGTCGACGACGCAGCGGGTGGGCAGCTCGGCGCGGACCGCGTCGACGACCTCGGGGAAGTAGCGGGTGAGCTCCTTGGTGTTGCGGGAGGCGAGGACGACCTCGTCGCCGTCGCGGTAGACCAGGCAGCGGAAGCCGTCCCACTTCGGCTCGTAGCTCCACACCGGGTCCCCGTCGGGCTGTGCGGGCACGGCGTCGGCCGTCTTGGCCAGCATCGGCTTGACCGGGGGCAGCACGGGCAGGTCCATGCGCCCATCCTGGCCCAGGTCGGTCGCCCGGACCCAGCATCGAGCGGGCTCGATGCGGTAACCGGGGCCCCGGGGGTGCGTCGAGCCCGCGCGATGCCGGGCGCTCGACGGGGGCGCGCGCCCCGACCGCCCTAGGGTGCGGGAGACGACCACCGCCTCCCGGCGGAGGGGTCGACGACGAGCAGGAGGTAGGGCATGGAGCCGACACGCATGGGCCAGGAGGCGCTGACCGGCTGGCGCACCAAGGTGGGTGACCCCATCGCGACGCAGGTCTCGGCGCGCACGTCGCTGAGCGAGGACCAGGTCAAGGCCGCGATCGGCGCGTTCTTCTTCCTCAGCTCGCTGTACTACGTGATCTCGACCGTGAGGGCGGCCGCGAAGCACCGCTGACCGCGCACGGCTTCCCGCCCCCGACGGGCCCCGTCCGAGGGCGGGGAGCCCGCTAGGCGCCCGGCGCGAGGCGGGCCAGCAGCAGGGTCTCGGCCAGGCAGACCCGCTCGAACTCGGCGAGGTGCAGGCCCTCGTCCACCCCGTGGGCGCGGGTGTCGGGGTCCTCCACGCCCGTCACCAGCACCGCCGCGTCCGGGAACCCCTCGACGAACGCGGCGATGAACGGGATCGACCCGCCCATGCCCATGTCGACGGGCTCGGTGCCGTCCCACGCGTCGCGGAAGCTGGCCCGCGCGGCGTCGAAGGCTGGCCCGGTCGCGTCGATGGCGCACGGCTGCCCGGTCTCGCCCGGGGTGACGCTCACGTGCGCACCCCAGGGGGCGTGGCTCTCGAGGTGGTGCGTCAGCGCCTGCAGAGCAGCGTCGGCGTCGGTGCCCGGCGGCACCCGCAGGCTGATCTTGGCCCGCGCCCGCGGCACCAGGGTGTTCGACGACTCGGCGACGGTCGGGGCGTCGATCCCGATGACCGCGATCGCCGGGCCCTCCCACAGCCGGTCGACGACCGAGCCGGTGCCGAGCTGGCGGACCCCGTCGAGCATCGAGCTCTCCGCCCGCACCCGCTCCTCGGGGTAGTCGAGGTCGGCGGCCGTGCCCTGCGGCAGGCCCTGCACCGCGACGGAGCCGTCGTCGTGGTGCAGCGTGGCCAGCAGCCGCACCAGCGCGGTCAGCGCGTCGGGCACCACCCCGCCCCACAGCCCGGAGTGGATGCCGTGCTCCAGGGTGGACACCTCGACCACGCAGTCGGCGAGCCCGCGCAGCGACACCGTCAGCGCGGGGGTGCCCACGTCCCAGTTCGCGGAGTCGGCGATGACCATGACGTCGGCGGCGAGCCGGTCGTGGTGGGTGCGCAGCAGGTCCGGCAGCGACGCGGAGCCCGACTCCTCCTCGCCCTCCACGAACACCGTCACCCCGACCGGGGGGGTGCCGCCGTGGGCGCGGAACGCGGCGAGGTGCGCGGCGATGCCGGCCTTGTCGTCCGCGGCGCCGCGGCCGAACAGGCGCGCGCCGCGCTCGGTGGGCTCGAACGGCGGCGACGTCCAGTCCTCGAGCCGGCCGGTGGGCTGCACGTCGTGGTGGGCGTACAGCAGGACCGTGGGCGCACCCTCGGGGGCGGGGTGGTGCGCGATGACGGCCGGCGCGCCGCCCTCGCTGACGACGTCGACCGTGGCGAACCCCGCCCCGCGCAGCAGCTCGGCGACGGCGTCCGCGCTGCGGTGCACGTCGTCGTGGCGGGCGGGGTCGGCCCACACCGAGGGGATGCGGACGAGGTCCTCGAGATCGGCGCGCACCCCGGGCATCACGTCGGCCAGGCGGGCGCGCAGGTCGTCCTCGGACGGGGAGTCAGGCATGCCCCGAGCCTAGGAGGCTCAGGCCGAGAGGACCCCGTCGAGGGCGGAGAGGAAGATCCCCAGCCCGTCGTCCGTCGGCCCCGTCAGCGGCTCGGTGGCGTGCTCCGGGTGCGGCATGAGCCCGACGACCCGGCCGTCCGCCGAGGCGATCCCCGCGATGTCGCGCTGCGAGCCGTTGGGGTTCGGGTTGCGCGCGTCGACGACGTAGCGGAACACCACGCGGCCCTCCCCCTCGAGCTCGTCGAGGGTGTCCTGCGCGGCCACGTAGCGGCCCTCGCCGGACTTCAGCGGCACGAGGATCTCCGCGCCCGCCTCGTACCGGCTCGACCACGCGGTGGTGGTCGACTCCACCCGCAGCCACTGGTCGCGGCAGACGAAGTGCAGGCCGGTGTTGCGGGTCAGCGCGCCCGGCAGCAGCCCGGCCTCGCACAGCACCTGGAACCCGTTGCAGATGCCCAGCACCGGCAGCCCCGCCCCCGCGGCGCGGACGACCTCACCCATCACGGGGGCGAACCGGGCGATGGCCCCGGCCCGCAGGTAGTCGCCGTAGGAGAACCCGCCGGGCACCACCACCGCGTCGACCCCGCGCAGGTCCGCGTCGCCGTGCCACAGGCTGACGGCCTCCCCGCCGGCCAGGCGCACGGCGCGGGCGGCGTCGACGTCGTCCAGCGTCCCCGGGAAGGTGACGACCCCGACCCGGCCGCTCACCCGGCCACCCGGCGCACGGTCCACTCCTCGATGACCGTGTTGGCCAGCAGCGTCTCGGCGATCTGGTCGAGCGTCGCGTCGTCGACGTCGTCGGCCACCTCGAGCTCGAAGCGCTTGCCCTGCCGCACGTCGGTGACCCCGGCGAAGCCGAGCCGCGGCAGCGCGCCGGCGATGGCCTGGCCCTGCGGGTCGAGGATCTCGGGCTTGGGCATGACGTCCACCACGACTCGGGCCATGCGGCGGAGCCTACCGGGGTGCCTCAGCCGCTCAGCCGTGCCTCGAAGGCCGCGGTGATCTCGTCGTAGGTGACGGGCCGAACGGTGTCCTCCCCGGGCCGCTGCACCCACGCCCACCGGCCGTCGCGCTGCACCCGGATGCCCGCGAGGCCGGTGCCGGAGGTGGTGCACGGCAGGGTGAGCTCCCAGTACGGGTGGCGGTCGACGGTGGGCCGGCCGTGCCAGAAGCGCTCGCCCCGCACCTCCCCCGGCAGCCGCGCGGCCCGGGCGCGGGAGACGAAGTCGGGGACGCAGAAGTCGACGACGGCCTCGATGGCGGGGACGGTGTCGGCGGTGGCGGCCATGGCAGGGGGAACACCGCAGGTCGGGGCCGGTGTTCCTGCCGGGGTGGACGTGGAGGTGCTGGTCGTCGGGGCCGGGCAGGCCGGGCTCTCCGCCGCGCGCCACCTGCAGCGGGCGGGCTTCGCGCCCGAGGAGTTCCGGATCCTCGACCACGACCGCGGCCCGGGCGGCGCGTGGCAGCACCGGTGGGCGTCGCTGACCCTGGGCACGACGAACCACGTGGCGGACCTGCCGGACCTGCGGCTGGCCTCGGACCAGGACGAGGTGCCCGCCCGGACGGTCGTGCCGGAGTACTTCGCGGAGTACGAGCGGCACTTCGGCCTCGACGTGCAGCGGCCGGTGACGGTGTCGTCGGTCCGCTCGGAGGGCGAGCGGCTGGTGGTCGGGTCCGACGCGGGGACGTGGACCGCGCGGGCGCTGCTCAACGCCACCGGCAGCTGGGAGCGGCCGTTCTGGCCCCGCTACCCGGGCGCCGACGACTTCCGCGGCCGCCAGCTCCACACCGCCGACTACGTCTCCGCGGAGGAGTTCCGGGGGCAGCACGTGGTGGTCGTCGGGGCCGGGATCTCGGCGGTGCAGCTGCTCGACGAGGTGTCCCGGGTGACGACGACGACCTGGGTGACCCGTCGCGAGCCGGAGTTCCACGAGACCCGGTTCACCGCCGAGGACGGCCGGGCCGCGGTCGCCCGGGTCGAGGAGCGGGTGCGGGCCGGGCTGCCGCCGGGCTCGATCGTCTCGGTGACGGGCCTGCCGCTGACCCCGGTGCTGCGCGCGGCCCGGGAGCGCGGGGTGCTCGAGCGCCGGCCGATGTTCGCCCGGCTGCTGCCCGAGGGGGTCGCGTGGGCGGACGGGACGGTGCAGCGGGCGGACGTGGTGCTGTGGTGCACGGGGTTCCGCTCCGCTCTGGACCACCTGGCCCCGCTGGGGCTGCGCGAGCCCGGGGGCGGCATCACCATGACCGGCCGGCTGGCCACGCAGGTGGCGCGCGACCCGCGGGTGCACCTGCTGGGCTACGGCCCGTCGGCCTCGACCGTGGGGGCGAACCGGGCCGGGCGCGCGGCCGTCCGCGAGGTCTCCGAGCTCCTGGCCCGCTGACCCCCGTCGGTGCGGTGCATCGCGCGGGCTCGATGCCGCCCGCAGGGCTCCGTCGGCGCATCGCGCGGGCTGGATGCAGGGTCCGGTCAGTAGTGGATCGAGCCGCGGTCGCCGCCGCCCGCGGCCACGGCGTCGCCCTGCACGGCCACCGAGCGCGGCGAGCACAGGAACACCACCACGTCGGCCACCTCGTCCGCGGTGACGAGCCGGCCGAGCGACACCCCGGCCGCCAGCGCCTGCTCGGCGTCCGCGACCGTCGTCCCCGCCGCCTCGGCCCGCGCGGTCAGCATCCCCGGGGTCCGCTCCGTCACCGTGATGCCCGGGTGCACGCACACCACCCCCACCCCGTGCGGCCCGAGCTCGTCGGCCAGGTTCTTCGTCATCGCCGCCACCGCCACGTTGCGCACCGACCCGACCAGCGAGCCGGAGCGCCGCGCGTTGAGCCCGCTGACGTTGACCACCCGGCCGGAGCCCTGCGCCCGCATGCCCGGCGCGACCGCCCGCACGCAGCGCAGGTAGCCGAGCACCTTCGTCTCCACCTCGACCCGCAGCGCGTCGTCGGTCAGGTCCTCCAGCGCGGGCACCGGGCCCGACGACGCGGGCCGGGCCGCCGCGTTGACCAGCACGTCGACCCCGCCGAGCTCGTCGGTCACCCGGGCGACCGCGGCCCGCACGGCGGCGTCGTCGGTGGTGTCGGAGACGACGGCGAGCACCCGCGTGCCGTGCCGGCGCACCGCCGCGGCGGCCACCTCGAGGTCGTCGGCCCCGCGGGCGAGCAGGGCGACGTCGGCCCCCTCCTGCGCCAGCCGGTGCGCCACGGCCAGCCCGATCCCCCGGCTCGCCCCCGTCACGATCGCGCGGGCACCGCGCAGTCCCAGGTCCACGGGACCAGTGTGCGTCCTACGCTCGTGCGGTGAGCAACCTCGAGGCGTCCCCCGACAGCCACGCGGCGGGCCCGGGGACGACGACCCTGGCCACGCGGCTCGTCCCGCCGCGCGAGGTGCCCCTCGGCGGGCCGCGGGCGATGACGGTGCGCCGCACCCTGCCCAGCCGCGGCCTGTCCACCGTCGGGGCGTGGTGCTTCCTCGACGACTACGGCCCGGACGACGTGGGCGCCTCGGGCGGCATGCACGTCCCGCCGCACCCGCACACCGGGCTGCAGACGGTGTCGTGGCTGCTCGACGGGGCGATCCACCACCGCGACAGCGTCGGCGGCGACCTCGTGGTCCGTCCCGGCGAGCTGGGCCTGATGACGAGCGGGGCGGGCATCGCCCACTCCGAGCACACCCCGGACGATGCGCCCGCCGGGCTGCGCGGGGTGCAGCTGTGGGTGGCGCTCCCGGAGCCCGCGCGCACGGTGGACGCCCGCATCGAGCACCACCCGGACCTCCCCGGCGGCGAGCAGGACGGGGTGCGCACCGTGGTCATCGCCGGGGAGCTCGCCGGGGCCCGCTCCCCCGCCCGGGTGCACTCGGGGCTGCTCGGCGCGGAGCTGCGGCTGGCCCCCGGTGCGCGGACCGTGCTGCCGCTGGACCCCGACTTCGAGCACGGCCTGCTGGTGCTCAACGGTGGGCTGACCGCGGAGGGCACGGACCTCGCGGCCGGCCCGCTGCTCGACCTCGGCCGGGGCCGCCGCGCGCTGAGCCTGTCCAGCGAGGCGGGGGCGACGGTGCTGCTCCTCGGCGGCGAGCCCTACACCGACCCGCTGGTCATGTGGTGGAACTTCGTCGGCGGCAGCCACGAGGAGGTCGTCGCGGCGCGCGCGGACTGGGCCTCGGAGGACGACTCGACGGGCTCGGCCCGGTTCGGCACGGTGCCGGGGGGCGAGGCGCGCCTGCCCGCTCCTGCGCTGCCCCACGTGCGGCTGCACCCCCGCACCTGACCCGGTTCCGGACACCGCAGAGTGCGCCCGCCGCGGTCCCGGGGCCGGGCCGGACACCGCAGAGTGCGCCCGCCGCGGTCGCGGGGGCGGGCCCGACACCGCAGAGTGCGCCCGCCGCGGCCCCGGGGGCGGGCCGGGCACCGCAGAGTGCGCCCGCCGCGGTCGCAGGAAGTGGGCGAAACGCGCGAGGACGGGCCCGGGGAGCGCGGGAAGTGGGCGAAACGCGGGAGGGCAGGCCTGGGAGCGCGGGAAGTGGGCGAAGCGCGGGGCCGCCACGGACGCACCCGGGACGCAGCGCGGCCCCGCGCCCGGACGACGGGAGCGGGGCCGCGGCGAGCGCGAGCAGGGGTCAGACGTTGACGCCGTAGTCCTGCGCGATGCCCTTGAGGCCCGAGGCGTAGCCCTGGCCGATGGCGCGGAACTTCCACTCCGCGCCGTTGCGGTACAGCTCGCCGAAGACCATCGCGGTCTCGGTGGACGCGTCCTCGGTGAGGTCGTAGCGGGCCAGCTCGGAGCCGTTGGCCTGGTTCACCACGCGGATGAACGCGTTGCGCACCTGGCCGAAGTTCTGCTGGCGGCCCTCGGCGTCGTAGATCGACACCGGGAACACGATCTTGTCGACGTCGCTGGACATCTGGCCGAGCGAGACGTTGATGGCCTCGTCGTCGCCCTCGCCCTCACCGGTGAGGTTGTCCCCGGTGTGCTCGATGCTGCCGTCAGGGGTCGTCAGGTTGTTGAAGAAGACGAAGTGCTTGTCCGACACCGACTTCCCGCCCGCACCGACCCCGATGGCGGAGGCGTCGAGGTCGAAGTCGGTGCCGGTGGTGGAGCGCACGTCCCACCCCAGGCCCACGGTCACCTTCTCCAGGCCGGCCGAGCCGGCCTCCTTGGTCAGCGAGACGTTCCCGCCCTTGCTCAGGCTCACACCCACGTCAGACTCCTTGCGTCCGGTTCGTCCAGTACAGGTCTGCTCCCGATCGTACGGACGCCCGCCCACCCGGTGGGGTGAGCGGGCGTCCGTCCGGGGGGCGGCTACTTGCGCAGGCCCACCGTCTCGCGGGTGGGCGCCGACGGCCCGCCCTCGGTGAAGACCGCGCCGTCGGTGGCGGCCTGGTCCTCGGGCAGCGCGTGCGGGTCCGAGCCCAGCAGGGACTCGTCGAACGGGATGCGCCCGTCGAGCACGTCGGTCACCCGCTGCGCGTCGATCGACTTCGTCCAGGTCCCGACGAGCAGGGTGGCGATCGCGTTGCCGGAGAAGTTCGTCAGCGCGCGGGCCTCGGACATGAACCGGTCGATGCCGACGATGAGGCCGACGCCGTCGAGCAGGTCGGGGCGGTGGCTCTGCAGCCCCCCGGCCAGCGTGGCCAGCCCCGCCCCGGAGACCCCGGCCGCGCCCTTCGAGGCGATGATCATGAACAGCAGCAGGCCCACCTGCTCGCCCAGGGCCAGCGGCTTGCCCAGCGCGTCGGCGATGAAGATCGAGGCCATGGTCAGGTAGATCGCCGTGCCGTCGAGGTTGAACGAGTACCCGGTGGGCACCACGATGCCGACGGTGGAGCGCTCGACGCCGACGTGCTCCATCTTCGCGATGAGGCGGGGCAGCGCGGACTCCGAGGACGACGTGGCCACGATGAGCAGGTACTCCCGGCCCAGGTACTTGGCCAGCTTGAACACGTTGAAGCCGGTGACCACGCGCAGCAGGGTGCCGAGCACGCCGAAGATGAAGATCGCGCAGGTGAGGTAGAAGCCGAGCATGAGCACGCCGAGCTGGACCAGCGCGTCGACGCCGGTGCGGCCGACCACGTTGGCGATGGCGCCGAGGGCACCGATCGGGGCGAGCCACAGGATCATCGACAGGATCTTGAACACGAGCTTCTGCACGTGGCCGATGCCGCGCATCACGGGCTCGCCGGCGCGGCCCAGGGACTGCAGCGCGAAGCCGACGAGCAGCGCGACGAACAGGGTCTGCAGCACCGACCCGGCGGTCAGCGACGAGAGCAGCGTGTCGGGGATGATCCCGAGCAGGAAGTCGGTGGTGCCCTCCGCGCCGTCGCCGGCCAGCTTGGCGCCCTGCCCGGCGCTCTCCGAGGTGATCTGCAGGCCCGAGCCGGGCTGCAGGAAGTTGCCCACGACGAGGCCGATGGCCAGCGCGAAGGTCGACATGACGAGGAAGTAGACGAGCGCCAGGGTGCCGGTGCGCCCGACGCTGGCCGCCTTCCGGACCGAGCCGATGCCCAGCACGATGGTGCAGAAGATGATCGGCGAGATCATCATCTTGATGAGGCTGACGAACGCGGTGCCCAGCGGGGCCAGCGACTTGCCGACGCCGGGGGCGACGAGGCCGATGACGGCGCCGAGCACGACGGCGGCGATGACGGCCAGGTAGAGCCAGTGCGTGCGGTCACGGCCCTTCGCGGGTGGGGCGTCCCCGGTGGGGGTGCTGGTGGTGCTCATGGGAGGTCCTCTCTGGCTGCGTGAGCGGAGGTCCCCGTGACCCGGCTCACCTGGTGTGAGCACCCTCACCCACCGGGGGGCGGTTTGTCGTGTTGCGTTCGTTGAGTTCACCGACCGCCGCGGGCGGCCATGATGGGTGGGTGCGACGACGACGCCGCGCCCGACGCGGGCGGGCCAGCCTGGCCGCGCAGCTGTTCGTGGGCCAGCTGCTCGTCCTCGTGCTCGTCGTGGCCGTGGGCGCCACCCTGGCCGTGCTCGACGCCCGCCGCGACGGCGACGACCGCGCCCGCCGCGAGGTGCTCGACCTGGCGCTGAGCCTGGCCGGTGCCCCGTCGACCGCCGAGCAGGTCACCGGGCCCGACCCGGCCGCGACGCTGCAGCCCGAGGCCGAGGCGCTGCGCGTGGCCACGGGCGTCGACTTCGTCGTGGTGATGGCGCCCGACCGCACCCGGTACTCCCACCCCAACCCCGAGCTGCTGGGCCAGCCGTTCGTCGGTGACATCGCCCCGGCGGTGGCCGGGCGGGCGTTCACCGAGGTCTTCCCCGGCACCCTGGGGCCGTCAATCCGCGCCGTGGCCCCGGTCCGCGACGACGCCGGCGCGGTGGTGGGGCTGGTCGCGGTCGGCATCACCCAGGAAGCGCTGGGCCGGGCGCTGCTCGCCCAGCTGCCGGTGCTGCTCGGCGTGGTCGCGCTGGCGCTGCTCGCGGCCGCGGCGGGCTCGCTGCTGCTCAGCCGCCGGCTGCGCCGCCAGACCCTGGGCCTGCAGCCCGACGAGCTGCGCACCATGTACGAGCACCACGACGCGGTGCTCCACGCCGTCGGGGAGGGCCTGGTGGTGCTCGACGACGCGGGCGCGGTGGTGCTGGCCAACGACCAGGCCCGCCGGCTGCTCACCCTCCGCCCGGGGGCGGTGGACGTCGCGGACCTGCCGGAGTCGCTGCGCGAGCTGGCCCGCCGCGGGGACCGGGTCAGCGGCGAGGTCCACGTCACCGGCGACCACGTCCTGGTCGTCAGCCAGCGCCCCGTCACCTGGGAGGGCCGGCCGCTGGGCTCGGTGCTGACCCTGCAGGACCGCACCGAGCTGCAGGGCGTGGCCGACGAGCTGGACTCGGTGCGCGGGTTCGCGGAGTCGCTGCGCTCGCAGGCCCACGAGTCGGCCAACCGGCTGCACACCGTGGTCACGATGGTCGAGCTGGGCCGGTCGCAGGAGGCCGTCGAGTTCGCCACCGCCGAGCTGGCGCTGTCCCAGCACCTCATCGACCGGCTGCTGGCCGCCGTGGCCGAGCCCGCCCTGGCCGCGCTGCTGCTGGGCAAGGTGGCCCAGGCCGCGGAGCGCGGCTGCGAGCTGACCGTCACCGAGGACACCGCGCTGCCCGCCGAGCCCGGGGTGTCGGCCCGCGACCTGGTCACCGTGGTGGGCAACCTCGTCGACAACGCCGTCGACGCCGCCCTCGAGGGGCGGGGCGAGGCGTGGGTCGAGGTCCGGCTCGTGACGACCCCCGACCCCGCCGCCATCGAGGTCACCGTGGCCGACAGCGGCGCCGGCCTCGACCCGGCCGGGCTCACCGCCGCGCTGCGCCGCGGGCACTCCACCAAGTCCGGGCAGCGCGGGCTGGGGCTGGCCCTCGTCGCCGCGGTGCTGGCCCGCCACGACGGGCGCCTCGAGGCCACCCCGGGCCCGCCGTCGCAGCTGGTGCTGACGCTGCCGGTGCCCGCGCGGGCGGGGGTGCCCGGGTGATCCGGGTCCTGGTGGTCGACGACGAGCCGCTCATCGCCACCGCGCACGTCGCCTACGTGGAGCGCCTGGCCGGCTTCGTCGTGGCCGGGGTGGCCCACACCGGGGCGGGGGCGCTGCGGGCCGCCGCGCAGCAGGAGGCCGCGGGCACCCCGGTGGACCTGGTGCTGCTCGACCTGGGCCTGCCCGACGCCAGCGGCATCGAGGTGTGCGGGGCGCTGCGCACCTTCGCCCGCAGCCCGGACGTCATCGCCATCACCTCGGCGCGCGACCTGGACGTGGTCCGCTCGGCCGTCTCCTCCGGGGTGCTGCTCTACCTGCTCAAGCCGTTCACCTTCGCCGCCTTCCGCGACAAGCTCACCCGCTACGCGGCCTACCGCGAGCAGCTCGGCGACGGCGCGGTCGCGGTGACGCAGCGCGACGTCGACCGGGCCATGGCCACCCTGCGCTCGGCCGACGAGCGGGCCGCCGCGCCGAAGGGGACCACCCCGCAGACCCTCGAGGCGGTGGCCGCGGCGGTGCGCGACGAGCCGGCCGGCCTCAGCGCCGCCCAGGTGGGTGCCGCGCTGGGGGTCAGCCGGGTCACCGCCTGGCGCTACCTGGAGCGGCTCGCCGACGACGGGGTGCTGACCCGCCACGAGGAGCACGGCCGGGCGGGCCGCCCGCAGGTGCGCTACCGGTGGGCCCGGTGACACCGGGTGGCCGCGGCGGTGCCGCCGGTGGGCCCCGTCACTCCCGCGGGCGCTACGGTGGGTGAGACCGCTGCCCCGCGGTCCCCGTCCCGACCCCCGGAGGACCCGGTGCCGCCAGCGCCCCGACGCGCCTCGGACCCCGCGTCCGTGCTGGCCCACCACCTGCCCCGGGACCTGACCCGGACGGTGCTGGCCCGCCGGGACGCGACCGTGGTGCTCGACGTCGTCGGCCGGGGCCGGTGGACGGTGCGCATCGACCACGGCGAGGTCACCCTGCTCTCGGGGGCGGTCAAGCACCCCACGTGCTCGATCCGCACCGACGCCACGACGCTCGCGGACATGCTCATCGGCAACCGCAGCGGGGTCGACGCCTTCCTCTCCGGCGACCTCGCCGCCCGGGGCAGCCTGGCCACCGTGCTGCAGATGGGCGGCGCCTTCGCCCCCGAGGTCGACCTGCCCACCCGGCCCCGGGCCCGGGAGGTCTCCGCCTACGGCGCCCGCACCGCCTACCTCGAGGCGGGCCCCCGCGACGCGCCCCCGGTGGTGCTGCTGCACGGCCTCGGCGCCACCAACGCCTCCATGCTCCCGGTGCTGCACGACCTGGCCCCGGACCACCGGGTGATCTCCCCGGACACCCCCGGCTTCGGGGCGTCGGAGGCGCCGCCGTGGCGCTACGACGTGGGCCAGCTCTACCGCTGGCTGCGGGCGTTCCTCGACGAGACCGACTCCCGCGGTGCGGTCGTCATCGGCAACTCCCTCGGCGGCCGGCTGGCCCTGGAGCTGGCGCTGCGCGACCCGGAGGCCGTGGACCGGCTGGTCCTGCTGTGCGCGGCGCCGGCGTTCCGCCGCTTCCGCCAGCTCGCCCCGCTGGCCCGCCTGGTGCCCGTCGACCTGGCGCGGCTGCCGCTGGTGCTGCCGCGCTCGACCATCATGGCCGGGCTGCGGCGGATGTTCGCCCACCCGGACCGGTTGCGGCAGAGCTGGTACGACGCCGCGGTGGACGAGCACGAGACCGCCATGACCCACGCCGGGCACCGCCGGGCCTTCGTCTCGGCCACGCTGGGGATCTACACCGAGGAGCCGTTCGGCGAGGAGGGCTTCTGGGACCGGCTGCCCGCCCTCGCGCCGCCGGCGCTGTTCCTGTGGGGAGCGGCCGACGCGCTGGTGCCCCCCGGCTTCGCCCGCCACGTCGTGGCCGCGCTGCCCGACGCGGAGTCCGTCGTCATCCCCGACTGCGGCCACGTCCCGCAGTTCGAGCTGCCCGAGCTGACCATGACGCTCGTGCGCAACTTCCTCGGCACCACGCGGCGCCGCCGCGACCCGCAGGACATCGTCGACCAGTGGCAGGAGCAGAGCGGATGAGCAACACCGACCTCACCCTCACCCACCTCG
Source organism: Rhodococcus aerolatus (assembly GCF_054783215.1). Classification (NCBI taxonomy): domain Bacteria; kingdom Bacillati; phylum Actinomycetota; class Actinomycetes; order Mycobacteriales; family Nocardiaceae; genus Rhodococcus; species Rhodococcus aerolatus. Next base: position 15,575 of record NZ_BAAGQZ010000046.1, read on the forward strand.
GGCACGCGTGCGTGCTCGTCGAGCTCGGCGGGGCCCGGATCCTCGTCGACCCGGGTGCGTTCTCCTCCGGGTTCGCCGAGCTCGAGGGCCTCGACGCGGTGCTGCTGACCCACCAGCACTTCGACCACGTCGACACCGACGCGCTGCCCGGCCTGCTGGAGCGCAACCCCGGGGCCCTGCTGCGCGCCGACCCGCAGACCGCCGAGCAGCTCGGCGGCGGGTGGGAGGCCGTGCGCCCGGGCAGCGCGTTCACCGTCGGCGGCGTGCAGGTCGGTGTCGGGGGCGGGCAGCACGCGGTGATCCACCCCGACGTCCCCGGCATCGACAACGTCGCCTACCTCTTCGGCACCGACGAGCGGCCCCGGGCGTTCCTGCACCCGGGCGACTCGTTCCACGTGCCCGAGCAGGCCCCCGACGTGCTGGGGCTGCCCACGGCCGCGCCGTGGCTCAAGCTCTCCGAGGCCGTGGACTACCTGCGCGCCGTCGCGCCCCGCGTCGTGGTGCCGATCCACGAGGCCGTCCTGGCCGACCCGGGCGTCTTCTTCGGCATCTACGAGGCGCTGGTGCCCGGGGGCACCGACTGGCACGTGCTGCCGAGGGGCACCGCCGACCAGCTGTAGCGGCTCAGGCGGCCAGCGCGCCGCCGGCCAGCAGGTCCGGGCCGTGCACCGCCGGGCGGGCGCCGTGGTGCAGGGCCAGGTCGACCGCGTCGAGCACCGCCTGCCGCGGCCCGGGGCCGAGGTGGCGGGCGTCGACGGCGACCCGGACCAGGCCGCCGCGGCGTGCGGTGCGCCCCGCTCCCAGCACCAGGGCCCGGCACCACCACGGCTCGGTGCGCGTCCCGCCCCCGACCCCGAGCACCCGGGACCGCGCGTGCGCCCCGGTGGTGAGGTCGTGCACCCCGGTGAGGTCGGCCAGGTGGTGGAAGCCCAGGGCGGGCAGCGCGGCGACGCTGCCGGGCGAGGCCACCCAGCGCGGTGGGGCGAACACGCGGGTGCGCAGGTCGAGCGACTCCACCACCCGGTCGGCCGCGGTGAGCCGGAGCCGGGCCTCGTGCTCCCCCAGCACGGCGAACTCCGCCCGGCGGCCCTTGGTGGCGGCCTGGTCGTAGCCGTGCAGCACCACCACGTCGCCGCCGTCGCGCCGCGCCCGCAGCCACTCCTGGGCCGCGAGGTCCCGGGTGAGCCGGTAGCCGTGCGGCAGCCGGGGCGCGACGAGCAGCGACAGCGGCACCCCGCGGCGGTCCAGCTCGGCGGCCAGCGAGGCGGCGCCGTCGAGGGTCTCGGCACGGGCCCCGGAGAGCGTCACGACGAGGGTGGCAGCCACGGCACCCAGTGCAGCAGCGGCAGGTGAACGGCCGGCGTCGGCGGGCTGTCCGGGCGCTGTCGGGACCGGGTCAGGTCAGCGGGGGTCCTGACCGGTCTTGCGGGCGTGCTCCCACGCCCGCTCGCGCTCCTCGGCACTGCGTCGCCGCAGGTCGTCGTCGATCATCTTCTCCTGCTCGGGCGTGGCCCGGCCCTCGGCGACGGCGATCTCGATGCGCTCCATCTCGTGGAGGTGCTCGAGCCGCTCGGGGTCGACCGCCTCGTCGTCGTCCTCGGCGTCGCCCCCGGCGGAGGCGTCCTGGCCGTGCTTCTGCGCCGCCTTCGCCTCGCGCTCCTGCCGGTACGGGTTGTCCTGGGTCAGCCCACCGCTGACCCGGCCGTAGAGGCCCACGCTGAGCAGCACCACCCCCACGATCAGGCTGAAGAACACGTTGGGGATGCGGAAGGCGAGGATGTTGAAGCTGGTCTGCAGCAGGGCGAGGTTGACCAGGCCGGAGAGGATGAACAGCACGCCGATGGTCGCGGTGACGGTGGAGGCGGTGCGCCCCCCGCGGGCCGCCGAGCCCAGCAGCACGGCGCCGGTGACCAGGGAGACGATCGAGAGCAGCCCGTTGCTGTTCAGGCCCGCCACCGGGCCCCCGGTCGTCTCGAAGAACCCGAGGCCGCCGACGAGGCCCAGCACCCCGAACGCGATGATGACGACCGCGACGACGGCGGCGCCGATCCGGTGCACGAGGTCGAGCCGGCCGGCCTCGGTCTGCGTCATGTGGTCGCTGTGGTCCGCCACGGCACTCTCCTCGGCTGGGGGTGTGTCAGGGCCCCAGTGTGGTGGGCAACCCGCCGTCGCGCAGCGCAGCCCGACCCGGTTCCCGCGCGGCCCGGCGCAGCCGGACCCCGCGGGCCAGGCCGGCCAGCACCGCCAGCCCGGCGAGCACGGCCAGCGGGAGGCGGGGCCCGGCCACCGGGCGCAGCGCCTCCAGCAGCAGCGGCACCCCGAACCCCAGGTAGGTGGCCACGTAGAACACCCCGGTCAGCGAGCCGCGCTGCGCGGCCGGCGCCCACCGCTCCACGTCGAGCAGGCCCGCGCGCAGCGTCAGCCCGTAGGCCACGCCCAGCGCCAGGAATGTCACCGCCACCAGGGGCAGCGCGGGGTGGTCCGAGCCCAGGGCGGCCAGGCCCAGGCCCAGGCCCGCGACGAGCGAGCCGACGGTGCCCGCGCCGGGGCCCACGCCGCGGCGGCGCGCCCACGCCTGCACCACGATGCCGGTGCCCAGCACCACGCCGCCGGCCACCCCGGTGAGCAGCGGCCCGGCGTAGGAGCTGGGCAGCCGGGACGGCAGGGTGACCAGACCGACGGTGCCGCAGGTGAACACGAACGGGGCCACGGGCAGCAGCCAGCCGAGCGTGGCGCCCGTGCTGCGCCCCGGCTCGGCCGGGCCGTCCGGGTCCCGCGGCGCCGGCGGCCGCGCCCGGTCCGGCGGCAGGCGCCGGGCGCGGCGCGCCGTGAGCAGGCTCGCCGCCACGGCCACCGCGGAGAGCGCGGCGCTGACGGCGAAGGGCAGCACCAGCGGCGCAGGGGCCACCGTGCCGAGCACCCCGGAGACCACCGGGCCGCCGGCGAAGCCCACGGTCATGAGCACCCCGGCCTGGGTGGCCCCGGCCGCACCCCCGAGGTCCGCGGCCCACGCGGTGCCGGCGCTGAACGTGGCCCCGGCGCCGAGGCCGACCAGCAGCCGGCCGACGACCAGCCCGGTGGGGCCGTGCAGCTCGAGCAGGCTCAGGGTGCCCACCGTGGCCACGGCCGCCCCCGGCACGGCCACCGCCGCCCGCCCCACCCGGTCGGAGAGCACCCCGCCGGCGAGCAGGCCGGGCAGCAGGCCCACCGCGTACAGCCCGAACACCGCGGTGAGCAGGGTCGGCGAGAGGTCCTCCTGCACCCGCAGCACCGGCAGCAGCGCGGCGAAGTGGTTGGCCGCCCAGCCGGTGGCCAGCAGCAGGAGCAGCACCGGCCAGCGCGGGACGGCCGGGGCGGCGGCTGTCGCGGGGGGTCTCGCGGGGGGTGTCACTGCCCGGCGGCGGCCGGGGCGGGCCGCGGCTCGTGCGGGGCCCCGAGGGTGTCGATGACCCAGGCGTACTCGTGGGCGGTCTCGCGCCACTGCTCGTAGCGCCCGCTGACCCCGCCGTGCCCCGCCGTCATCTCGGTCTTGAGCAGCGGCGGCACCGGGCCGGTGCCCACCTCGCGCAGCCGCGCGACCCACTTGGCGGGCTCGACGTAGAGCACCCGGGTGTCGTTGAGGCTGGTCACGGCGAGGATCGGCGGGTACGCGACGGGACGCACGTTCTCGTACGGCGTGTAGGACCTCATGTAGGCGTACACGTCCGGGTCGTGCAGCGGGTCACCCCACTCGTCCCACTCGATGACGGTCAGCGGCAGCGACGGGTCCAGGATGGACGTCAGCGCGTCGACGAACGGCACCTCGGCGAGGATCCCCGCGAACAGCTCCGGCGCCAGGTTGGCCACGGCCCCCATCAGCAGCCCCCCGGCGCTGCCGCCCTCGGCAAGCAGCCGTCCCGGCTCGGTCCAGCCCTCGGCGACGAGGTGGCGGGCGCAGGCGACGAAGTCGGTGAAGGTGTTCTTCTTGGCCAGCCCCTTGCCGTCGTCGTACCAGTGCCTGCCCATCTCGCCGCCGCCGCGGACGTGCGCGACGGCGAAGACGACGCCGCGGTCGAGCAGGGAGAGCCGGGCCACCCCGAAGGTGGGGTCCATGCTGGACTCGTAGGACCCGTAGCCGTACAGCAGGAGCGGGGCGGGTCCGGTGACGTCGCGGCGGTGCACGAGGGAGACGGGCACCCGGGTGCCGTCCTCGGCGGTGGCCCAGGTGCGGCGCTGCGTGTACTGCTCCGGGTCGTAGCCGCCGAGGACCTCCTGGCGCTTGCGGACCACGAGCTCGCCGGTGGCCAGCACCAGGTCGAGCACGGTGCGCGGGGTGGTGAACGAGGTGCGCACCAGCCGCAGCAGCGGGGCGTCCCACGTGGGGTTGCCGGCCAGGCCGACGGTGACGAGCTCCTCGTCGAACGCGACCTCCTCGGGCTCGCCGTAGCCGCCGTCGGCCAGGGTGAGCAGCGCGAGGCGGGTGGTGGCCTCGCGGCGGTGGCTGAGCACCAGGTGCCCGGCGAAGGCGTCGACGTCCTCGAGCCGCACGTCGTCGCGGTGCGCGACGACGGTGCGGTGGGTGGCCGGGTCGGCGACGGTGGACACGGGCGCCTCGACGAGGGTGAAGTTCGGAGCACCGTCGTTGTGCAGCAGCAGGAACCGGTCGTCCCCGCCCGGGGCGCCGGGCACCACGGCGTGCTCCACCGAGTACTCCACGCCCTCGCGGCGCGGCAGCACCACCTGCCACTCGCCCTCCGGGTCGTGCGCGTCGAGCACCCGGGCCTCGCTGGTGACCTTGGAGCCGAGCTCGACGACGAGGTAGCGGCGGCTGCGCGTGGTGCCCACCCCCATCCAGAACCGCTCGTCGGGCTCGTGGAGCACCACCACGTCGTCGCTCGCGGGGGTGCCGACGCGGTGGCGCCACACCGTGTCCGGCCGCCAGGACTCGTCGACGGTCAGGTAGAACAGCCACTGCCCGTCGGCCGAGAACACCGCTCCCGCCGAGGTTCCCGGCACCTCGCCGGGCAGCACCTCCCCGGTCGTCAGGTCCCGGACGCGCAGCGTGTACCGCTCGGCCCCGGTGGTGTCGGTGGCCCACGCCAGCCGGGTGTGGTCCTCGCTGACGGTGAAGGTGCCCAGGGCGTAGAAGTCGTGGCCCTCGGCCTCGGTGTTGCCGTCGAGCAGCACCTCCTCACCCGGGACGGGGTGGTCGGGGTCGAGCACCGGGGGCTCCCAGCTGTGCTCGTCGGTCACCGGGCAGCGGCACTGCAGGCCGTGCTGCTGGCCCGCCACGGTGCGGCCGTAGTACCACCAGCCGTCGCGCCGGGTGGGCACGGAGAGGTCGGTCTCGCGCACCCGGCCCTTGATCTCGCCGAACAGCCGCTCGCGCAGCGGGGCGAGGTGGGCCAGCTGCTGCTCGGTGTAGGCGTTCTCCGCCTCGAGGTGGGCGATCACCTCGGGGTCCTCGGCGTCGCGCAGCCACTCGTAGGGGTCCTCGACGGTGTCGCCGTGGTGGGTGCGGGTGTGCGGGACCTTCGCGGCCACCGGCGGCGGGAGCGGCTGCGGCGGCTCGACGGGTCCGGTGGGGGTGACGGGGTCGGTCGCGGGGACCGAGGCGCTGGTGGGGTCGGTGGAGCTCATCGGTCCAGCCTCCCACCCACCGCCGCGGGCGGTCTGCTCAGCCCGGCCAGTCGGCGAACGACATCCCGGTGAGCCGCTCGTAGGCCTCGACGTAGCGCGCCCGGGTGGCGTCGACCACCTCGGCGGGCAGCGGCGGCGGCGGGGCGTCCCCGTGGCGGTCCCACCCGGCGTCGGGCCCGGTCAGCCAGTCGCGCACGTACTGCTTGTCGAAGCTGGGCTGGGGCCGCCCCGCGGCGTATCCCTCGGCGGGCCACCACCGCGACGAGTCGGGGGTGAGCACCTCGTCGCCGAGCAGCAGCATCCCGGAGCGCGGGTCGTGGCCCAGCTCGAGCTTGGTGTCGGCCAGCAGGATGCCGCGGGTCTCGGCGTGGCGCGCGGCGATGTCGTAGACCTGCAGGGTGCGGGTGCGCAGCTCCTCGGCCAGCGGCCTGCCCACCTGCGCGGCGACGGTGTCGAGGTCGACGTTCTCGTCGTGCTCCCCCACGGCGGCCTTGGTGGCGGGGGTGAAGATCGGCCGGTCCAGCCGGCTGGACTCGACGAGGCCCCCGGGCAGCGCGACGCCGCACACCGCGCCCGTCGCCCGGTAGTCGGCCAGGCCGGAGCCGGTGAGGTAGCCGCGGGCGACGCACTCCACCGGCACCATGTCGAGCCGGCGCACGAGCAGGGCGCGGCCCAGCACCTCGGCGGGGACGCGCTCGTCGTCGACCGCGCCGGCGAGGTGGCTGGGCAGGTCGGGCAGCTCGCGGGCCAGCAGGTCGAAGAAGAACACGCTCATCGCGGTCAGCAGCCGGCCCTTGTCCGGCACCGGGGTGTCGAGCACGTGGTCGTAGGCGGAGATCCGGTCGGAGGCGACGAGCAGCAGGTGGTCGTCGTCGACGGCGTGCAGCGAGCGGACCTTGCCCGCGGCGAGGAGCGGGTACTGCTCGAGGGAGGGGCGCACGGTGCCCGACCCTAGGTGAGCCCCCCGCACGGGGCGGGCGCGCTCCGCCACGTAGCGGGCTACCTGCGCCCGGGCAGGCGGGCGCGTGGGCATATAGCGGGCTACCTGCGGGACGGCAGGCGGGCGCGGGGGCATGTAGCGGGCTACCTGCGGGGCGGCAGGCGGGCGCGGGGGCAGGTAGCGGGCTACCTGCGGGGCGGCGGGCATGATCAGTTCACCTGTCGGTCACGTCCGGGCAAAGCCGCGGCCACGCAGGACGAGCACCGTGCTCCGGTGCCCGCGACCCGCGGGCGCACGACCCTGGGGGAGACACCTTCGTGACACCGCACGCCCACCCGGGCCGACGCCGCACCGCCGCGGCGCTCGTCCTCGCCCTGACCACCGGCGGCCTCGCCGCGGCGACCGCCCTCGCACCCACCGCGGCCGCCGCGTCCTCGACCGTCGTCATCAGCCAGGTCTACGGCGGTGGCGGCAACACCGGAGCGCCGTACCGCAACGACTACGTCGAGCTGACCAACCGCGGCTCGACCGCCGTCGACGTCAGCGGCTGGAGCGTGCAGTACGCCTCCAGCGCGGGGACCAGCTACCAGCGGACGGACTTGACCGGCTCGATCGCCCCCGGCGCCCGCTACCTCGTCGCGGAGGGTGCGGGCAGCGGCACCACCGCCACCCCGCTGCCCTCCCCCGCCGTCACCGGGACGATCGCGATGTCGGGCAGCAACGGCAAGGTCGCCCTCGTCAGCACGCAGACCTCCCTGGCCTGCGGCTCGACGTGCGCCGGCAGCGCCGGGGTCGTCGACTTCGTCGGGTACGGCTCGGCGAACGACGCCGAGACCGCTCCCACGCCTGCCCTGAGCAACACGACGGCCGCGATCCGCACGGCCGCCCCGGACACCGACGACAACGCGGCCGACTTCACCGTGGGCGCGCCCGCCCCCGCCGGCGCCGTCGTCACCCCGCCGCCGGCCCCGGTCGACTGCACCGCCACCCCCACCGACCCCGCCTGCGTCGCGGGCGCCACCACCGTCGAGGACGTGCAGGGCGACGGGTTCGTGTCCCCGCTCGACGGCACGACCGTGACGAAGGTCCCCGGCGTCGTCACCGCGGTGCGGGACTCCGGCTCCGGCCGCGGCTACTGGCTGCAGCAGACCGACGGCGCCGACCCGAGCGCCTCGGACGGCGTGCAGGTCTTCACCGGCGCCGCCAGCCCCGGGGTGGCCGTGGGTGACGCCGTGCTCGTCTCCGGCACCGTCACCGAGTACCGGCCCGGCGGTGCGGCGAACCTGTCCGTCACCGAGATCACCTCACCCACCACGACGCGGCTCTCCTCGGGCAACCCCCTGCCGGCGCCGCTGGCGCTGACCCCGACCACGGTGCCCACCCCGTACGCGGCCACCCCGGTCACCGGCAGCTCGGTGGAGACCATCACCACCGTCGACCCCACCCGCTCGGCCCAGGAGTTCTACGAGGCCCACGAGGGCGAGGTCGTCTCGGTAACCGACGCCCGCGTCGTCGGCGCCACCACCGCCTACGGCGAGCTGTACGTGACCAGCAAGCCCGACGAGCAGGCCACCCCGCGCGGCGGCACCTACCTGCCCTCCTACGCGGCGCTGCCCACGGGCCGCATCAAGGTGGAGTCGCTCGTCCCGTCCGCCACCGCGGCCTTCCCCGTCGTCGACGTGGGTGACCGGCTCACCGGCACCACCGCAGGCCCCCTCGACCACGACCAGTTCGGCGGCTACGGCATCCAGGCCACCACGATCGGGGCGGTGCAGGACGGCGGCCTGACGCGGGAGGTCACCACGGCCCAGGCTGCCGACCAGCTCGCGGTCGCGACGTACAACGTGGAGAACCTCTCGCCCGCGGACCCCCAGGCCAAGTTCGACCGGCTCGCCGAGGGCATCGTGAGCAACCTGGCCTCCCCCGACGTCGTCACCCTCGAGGAGATCCAGGACGACACCGGCCCGACCGACGACGGGGTCGTCGGCGCCACGCAGACCCTCGCGCAGCTGGCCGCGGCCATCACCGCGGCGGGCGGGCCGGCCTACTCGTCCACCGAGATCGACCCGGTGGACGGGCGCGACGGCGGGCAGCCGGGCGGCAACATCCGCAACGCGTTCCTGTGGAACCCCGACCGGGTGACGTTCGTCGACAAGGCCGCCCCCGCCGGCACCGACCTCTCCACCACCCCCGTCGGGGTGGAGACCGGCACCGACGGCCGCGCGCACCTGACGTTCTCCCCGGGCCGGGTCGACCCGGACAACGCCGCCTGGGCGAGCAGCCGCAAGCCGCTGGCCGGGGAGTTCACGTTCCGCGGCGAGCCGGTGATCGTCATCGGCAACCACTTCAACTCCAAGGGTGGCGACCAGCCCGCCGAGGGCGTCACCCAGCCCCCGGTGCGCTCCTCGGAGGTGCAGCGCACCCAGCAGGCGCAGGTGCTCGGCGCGTTCGTCGACCAGGTCGTCGCCGCGGGCACCGACCCGAACCTGGTGCTGGCCGGGGACTTCAACGACTACCAGTTCTCGGCACCCGTCACGACGCTGACGCAGGACGGGGCGCGGCTCACCGACCTCATCACCACCCTGCCGGCGGCGGAGCAGTACACCTACGTGTTCAACGGTGTCTCGCAGGTGCTCGACCACATCCTCGTCAACCCGGGCCTGGCCCAGCGGCGGGCGGACGCGGTGGAGTACGACGTGGTCCACGTGAACTCCGAGTTCGCCGACCAGGCCTCGGACCACGAGCCGCAGGTGGTGCGGCTGCGACTCGGCACGCCCGCCGCGGCCACCCCGGCCGTGACGGTCGACCCGGCGGACGTGCGGGCCGGGTCGGCGGCGGCGGTGGCCCTGTCCGGCTTCGCGCCGGGGGCGACGGTGACGCTGCGCCTGGACGGCACCCGCGAGCTGGCGACGGTCGTCGTCGACGCCCAGGGCTCGGGCAGCGCCTCGGTCGTCGTGCCACCGGTGACCCGCGAGGGGGCCCACACCGTGGTCGCCACCGCGGGCGGGCAGTCGGCGTCGGCGGCGCTCACCGTGATCCCGACCCCGCTGCTGGAGCGGTTCGCCGCCCTGCTGCGGGCGTTCGTCCTGCGGTTCTTCACCCGCTGACCCCCGCACGTAGCGGGCTTCCTGCGCGCCGGCCCCCGGGCTCGGGCGCAGGAAGCCCGCTAGGTGCGTCCCGGGCGTAACACCGCGGGGCGGGGCAGGGTGGGCAGCGTGGTGGACGACGACGGTGCCGTGGTGACCAGGAAGTCCGTCGGGCTGCGCTCGGAGCGGGGGCCGCTGCTCAGCGCGCTCATGCTCTCGACGGCGCTCGTCGCGCTGGACTCCACCATCATCGCCACCGCGGTGCCCTCGATCGTCGCCGACCTCGGCGGGTTCTCGCAGTTCCCGTGGCTGTTCTCGGTGTACCTGCTCGCGCAGGCCGTCTCCACCCCCATCTACGGCCGGCTGGCCGACCTGCTGGGCCGCAAGCCGGTGATGCTCGGCGGGATCGGGCTGTTCCTGCTCGGCTCGCTGCTGTGCGGGGTCGCCTGGTCGATGCCGGCGCTCATCGTGTTCCGGGCGCTGCAGGGCCTGGGCGCGGGCGCGGTGCTGCCCATGTCGATCACCATCGCCGGGGACGTCTACACCCTGGCCGAGCGGGCGAAGGTGCAGGGCTACCTGGCCAGCGTGTGGGGGGTCTCGGCCGTCGTCGGGCCGACGCTGGGCGGGGTGTTCAGCGAGTACCTGAGCTGGCGGTGGATCTTCTTCGTCAACGTCCCGCTGTGTCTCGTGGCCGCCACCGTGCTCAGCCGCACCTTCCGCGAGCAGGTCACCCGGGTGCGCAACGCCATCGACTACCCGGGCGCGGCCCTGCTCTCGACGGGCTGCGCGCTGCTCATCCTCGGCCTGCTCGAGGGCGGCCAGGCGTGGGCGTGGGGCTCGGCGCCGTCGGTCGCCGTCCTCGCCGTCGGGGTCGCGCTGGTGGTCGGCTTCGTCCTCGTCGAGCGCCGGGTGGCGGCACCGATCCTGCCGCTGTGGGTGTTCACCCGCCGCGTGCTGCTCGCCTCCAGCCTGGCCGCGGTGGGCGTCGGGGCCGTCGTGCTGGGGCTGACGTCGTACGTGCCGACGTTCGCGCAGGGGGTGCTCGGCGCCGGGCCGGTCACGGCCGGGTTCGCGCTGGCCACGCTGACCGTGGGCTGGCCGCTGTCGGCGGCGCTGTCGGGGCGGCTGTACCTGCGGATCGGGTTCCGGCTCACCGCGCTCCTCGGGTCCGGTCTGGCCGTGGCGGGCACGCTGCTGGTGGCCCTGGCCGGGCGCGGGTCGAGCCTGCTCGAGCTGGCCGGCGCGTGCTTCGTCGTCGGCGCCGGGCTGGGGCTGGTGGCGAGCCCGACGCTGATCGCGGCACAGTCCAGCGTCGGGTGGTCCGAGCGCGGCGTGGTGACCGGGTCCAACCTGTTCGCCCGCTCGCTGGGCAGCGCGCTGGCGGTGGCGGTGCTGGGCGCGGTGGCCAACGCGGTGCTGGGGTCGGCCGCGCCCGTCGGGCCGGTGCTGGCGGACGCGTCGACGGCGGTGTTCGTCGGGGTGGTCGTGGCCGCGGTGGCGATGGTCGGGGCGGTGGCGCTCATGCCGGGGCGGACGCCGGGCTCGCCGACGGGGGCGTCGGAGGCGGGCGACACCCCGCACGGCGCTGCGGCCCCGGACCCGCGGGCGACCGGCACCACCCCCACCCCGGCCTAGCCCGCGAGGGCCGCGACGGCAGCGCACAGTGCGGGCAGTGTGCCCCCGCACGCGCGTCGGGCCCGGCACACTGCGGGCAGTGTGCGGGGCCGGGGGTGACGGGTCAGAGGATGGGGGACGGGGTGTACGCCGCGCCCTCGGGGTAGCGCGCCGCGAGGGCCTCGACCCGGGCGACCACGGCCGCGACCTGCGAGCGCGCCGCCCCGGTGAACGCCGCCCGGTCGGCCAGGGCGGCGTCGAGCGCGGCCCGGTCCAGGGGCAGCCGGTCGTCGGCCGCCAGCCGGTCGAGCAGGTCGTTGTCCGCCCCCTGCTCGCGCATGGCCAGCGCGACCGCCACCGCGTGCTCCTTGATCGCCTCGTGCGCCTGCTCGCGCCCGACGCCCGCCCGCACGGCCGCGACGAGCACCCGCGTGGTGGCCAGGAACGGCAGGTAGCGCTCCAGCTCGCGCTCGACCACGGCCGGGTAGGCGCCGAACTCGTCGAGCACGGTCAGGAACGTCTCCAGCAGCCCGTCGATCGCGAAGAACGCGTCCGGCAGCGCCACCCGACGGACCACCGAGCAGAACACGTCGCCCTCGTTCCACTGCGCCCCGGCGAGCTCGGCCGCCATGGAGGCGAAGCCGCGCAGCACCACGGCCAGGCCGTTGACGCGCTCGCAGGAGCGGGTGTTCATCTTGTGCGGCATGGCCGACGAGCCCACCTGACCGGCGGCGAAGCCCTCGGTGGCCAGCTCGTGCCCGGCCATGAGCCGCACGGTGTGGGCGAACGACGACGGGCCGGCGGCCACCTGGACCAGCGCGGAGACCGCGTCGTGGTCCAGCGAGCGGGGGTAGACCTGGCCGACGGAGTCGAAGGTGGAGGCGAACCCGAGGTGGCCCGCCACCCGTGTCTCGAGCTCGGCCAGGCGGGCCTCGTCCCCGTCGAGCAGGTCGAGCATGTCCTGCGCCGTGCCCATCGGGCCCTTGATGCCGCGCAACGGGTACCGGGCGACGAGCTCCTCGACGCGCTGCAGCGCCACCAGCAGCTCGTCGGCCGCGGACGCGAACCGCTTGCCCAGCGTGGTGGCCTGGGCGGCGACGTTGTGGCTGCGCCCGGCCATGACCAGCGAGGAGTACCGGGTGGCGCGCTCGGCGAGGCGGACCGCGACGGCGACCCCGTGGGCATGGACGTGGCGCAGCGACGTCAGCACCTGAAGCTGCTCGACGTTCTCCGTCAGGTCGCGGCTCGTCAGTCCCTTGTGGATCTGCTCGTGGCCGGCGAGGGCGTTGAACTCCTCGATGCGGGCCTTGACGTCGTGGCGGGTGACGCGCTCCCGGGCGGCGATGCTCGCGAGGTCGACGTGCTCGAGCACCCGCTCGTAGTCGGCGACCGCACCGGCGGGCACGTCGACGCCGAGGTCGGCCTGGGCGCGCAGCACGGCCAGCCACAGCCGGCGCTCGAGGACGATCTTGTGCTGCGGGGACCACAGCGCGCGCAGCTCGGGGCTGGCGTAGCGGGTGGCGAGGACGTCGGGCACCGCGGCGGGCGCGGGCTGCTCAGCGGCGGTCACGACGGCCCAGCCTAGGGGCCCGCGGCCGCTGTGGACGACACCTCGCCTCCTGGCTGCAGCGGTCACACACGGGCGAGCGGGGCGAGCAGGTCGAGCACCGCCAGCAGCATCGTGCGGGCGTCCTCGCGCGGGTCGGGGCCGCTCTCGATCAGCGAGCCGACCACCGCGCCGTCGACGATCGCCACCAGCTGGCCGAGCCGGTCCGGCGTCACCTCCCGGCCGCAGCGCACCAGGATCTCGGTCAGCACCTCGTCGAGCTGGCTGCGCATCCGGCGCTGCAGCGCTCCCACCGCGGGACGGCGCGCCGAGGCGACGAACCGCTCGTAGCGGGCCACCACGGTCTCCCGCGAGCCCTCCCCCGTCGGCCCGACGAGCAGGTCCAGCACCAGCTCGACGGCCGCCTCGGTGCCGCGGCGGCGGGTGGGCGTGGACTCCAGCCGGTCGCGGGCGGCGGCGAGCTCGGTCGCGGCCCCGTGCTCCAGGGCGGCGAGCACCAGGTCGTCGAGGGAGTCGAAGTAGTACGTCGTGGAGGCCAGCGGCAGGTCCGCCCGCTCGGCGACGGCGCGGTGGCGCACGGCGTCGAACCCGCCCTCGGCCAGCAGCTCGGCCGCCGCCTCGGCGAGCGCCTGGCGGCGGCGCTCCCCCTTGGCCGTGGTCACGCGCGGTCGTCCCGGGGTCCTGTCACGGCCGTCATCGTGCCAGCCGGGGCGGGCGCGGCGAGTTGCGCGGGACCCCCTGGTCACGATGAGGTAACGACGTGACCACCTCTGCCCCCACCGTGGACCGCGCCCTCGACCTGCGGTCGGACACCGTCACCGCGCCCGACGAGGCGATGCGGACGGCGATGGCCCGGGCCGAGGTCGGCGACGACGTGCTCGACCGCGACCCCACCATGGCCGCGCTGGAGGAGCGGGTCGCCGACCTGCTGGGCTGCGAGGACGCCATCTGGGTGCCCAGCGGGTCGATGGGCAACCTGGTGGCGCTGATGATGCACCTGCGGCGCGGGGACGCGTTCCTGGCGCCGGAGATGGCGCACGTGCTGGGCTCCGAGCTGGGCACCGCGGCGTGGCTGGCCGGGGGCATGCCGCACCCGCTGCCCCACGACGGCGGGCCCGGGCGGCCGAGCCCGTCGACGGTGCGCCGGTCGGTGGCCACCGAGGGGCCCTACTACACGCTGCGGACGACGCTGCTGTGCCTGGAGAACACCCACAACTTCGCCGGCGGTGCCGTCACCCCGCCCGAGGACCACGTGCAGCTGGTGTCCGCGGCCCGCGACTGCGGCCTGGCCGTGCACCTCGACGGCGCCCGGCTCTGGCACGCCGCGGTCGCGCTCGGGGTGCCCCCGGCCGTGCTGACCGTGGGGGTCGACACCGTCACCGTGTGCCTGTCCAAGGGTCTCGGTGCCCCGGTCGGCTCGGTGCTCGCCTCCACCCGGGAGCGCGTCACCGAGGCGCGGCGGCTGCGCAAGATGCTCGGCGGCGGGGTGCGGCAGGGGGGCGTGCTCGCCGCGGCGGGGCTGGTCGCGCTCGACCGCCTCGACGACCTGGGCACCGACCACGCCAACGCGCGGCTGCTGGCCGACGGGCTGCGCGAGCTGGGCTGGCTGGTCGACGAGCCGCAGACCAACATCGTCCTCGCCGACGCCCCGGACCCGGTGCTGGCGGTGGCGCACCTGGCCGAGAGCGGGGTGCGCGCCCTGCCCGTGGCCGGCCGGGTCCGGTTCATCACCCACCGCGACGTCTCCGCCGGCGAGATCCGGTCGGCGCTGGGCCGCCTCAGCGCCGCGGCGCGCGCCTGACCCGGTCGCCCGGCCCGGGGCTGTGAACGGGACCTCGCGTCCTGGGTGCAGTAATCACACACGGGCGAGGCGCGCCAGCGCCTCGCTGACGTCCGCCTCGGAGCCGGCGAAGCTGAGCCGCACGGTGCGCGCGCCGTGGCGGGTGTCGAAGTCCACCCCGGGCGCGAGCGCCACCCCGGTGCCCGCGAGCACCTCCGCGCACCAGGCCAGGGAGTCGTCGGTCAGCGAGCCCAGCCCGGCGTAGGCGTAGAACGCGCCGTCGGCGGGGGCGAGGTCGCCCAGGCCCACCCCGGGCAGCCCGGCGAGCAGCACGTCGCGGTTGCGGCGGTAGCGCGCTACGTGCCCGTCGAGCTCGGCGCGCGACTCGGGGGTGAACGCCGCGACCGCCGCGTGCTGGGCCAGGGCCGGCGCGCAGATGGTGAGGTTGCCCGCGAGCCGCTCCACCGCCGCCCGGAGCCCGCGGGGCACCAGGACCCACCCCAGCCGCCACCCGGTCATGGAGAAGTACTTCGACGCCGAGCCGATCACCACCGACTCCCGGGAGTGCTCCCAGGCGCTCGAGGTCGACTGCTCGTAGCTCAGGCCGTGGTAGATCTCGTCGGAGACGAGCAGGGTGCCGTGCTCGTCGCACCAGGCGGCCAGGGCGGCGAGCTCCTCGGCCGGGATGATCGTGCCGGTGGGGTTGGACGGGCTGGCCACGAGCAGCGCCGCGGGCACCCGGGGCAGCGCCTCGAGCATGGCCACCGTCGGCTGGTGGCGGGTCTCCGGGCCGGCGTCGACCTCGACGACCCGCAGGCCGAGGGCCTCGATCGTGTTGCGGTAGGCGGGGTAGCCGGGCCGGGCCATGACGACCTCGTCGCCGGCGTCGAGCGCGGCCAGCAGCACCAGGGTGAACGCCCCGGAGGCACCGGTGGTGATGACGACGTCGGCGGGGTCCACGTCGGACCCGACGAGACCGGCGTGGTGCTCGGCCACGGCCTCGCGCAGCTCGGGCAGGCCGGGGGTGACGGTGTAGCCGAGCTGGTGGTCGCGCAGCGCGCGCTCCGCGGCGGCCAGCACCGGGGCCGGGGCCGGCGTGGAGGGCTGGCCGGCGGAGAGGTTGACGACGTCGCCGTGGCTGCGCTGCCGGGCGGCCGCCGCGGCCCAGACGTCCATCACGTGGAACGGCGCGACCCGGGAGCGGCGGGACTCGGTGCGGGCGGGCTGCGCGCGGCCCGGGCGCGGCTCGGTGGTGCTCACCGGCCCCAGTGTGCGCCGCGGGGCGGGCCGTCCCGGCGGCGGGCGGTCAGCGCGCGGCGCCCCGGTCCGCTGCGCCGGCCCGGCCGGACCGCTTGCCGGCGTACATCGCCCGGTCGGCGGCGCGCAGCAGCTCCTCCGCGGTGGGCACCTCCGCCGCCGCCGACGCCACCGCCACGCCCACGGTGGCGCGCACGGTGACCGGCCGACCGTCGACATCGACCGGGGCGTCCAGCGCCCGGGTCACGCGGGAGACCAGCTCGGCCTCCGAGTCGCCGGGGTGCAGCCCGTCGCACACCACGACGAACTCGTCCCCACCCACGCGGAGCACCGTGTCCCCCGCACGGACGGCCGAGCGCAGCCGCCGCGCCACCTCGCGGAGCACCGCGTCCCCGCCCGCGTGGCCGAGGGTGTCGTTGACCTGCTTGAAGTCGTCGAGGTCGACGAACAGCACACCGGCGTCGCGGCCCGTCCGCCCGGTCGTCGCGAGCGCGGTGCCGAGCACGTCGTCGAGCGCGGCCCGGTGCGGCAGGCCCGTGAGCGGGTCGGTCACGGCGGCCAGCGCCAGCGTCGCCGCGGTCGCGCGGGCCTCGGTGACGTCCTCGAGCTGGACGAGCAGGTGCTCGGGGGTGTCGTCGTCGTCGCGGAGCAGCACCGCGGTGCGCCGGCCCCACATCGTGGTCCCGTCGCCGCGGCGCAGCAGCCAGTCGGTCACGTGCCGGTCCACCGCCCCGGCGCGGAGCGCCGCGACCCCGTCGTCGACGGGCCCGGGGTGGTCGGGGTGGACGAGGTCGGCGAGGTTGCACCCGACGAGCTCGTCGACGTCGCGGCGGAGCATCTCGGCCATGGCCCGGTTGACCCGGGTCAGCGTGCCGTCGAGGGGGCGGACGGCGATGCCCACGGGGGCGTTCTCGAGGACCGAGGCCAGCAGCCGGTCCGAGGCACGCTGCGCCTGCTCGGCGTCGACCCGGCGGGACACGTCGCGGCTGGCGGTGCACAGCTGCGCGGGGGAGCCGCCGCGGTCGGTGACCACGGCGACGACGGTCTCGGTCCACACCCAGCGCCCGTCGGCGTGGCGCAGCCGCGCCAGGACGGGGTCGTGGACCCCGCCGGCCGCGCCCGCCGCCAGCGCCGCCCGGGCTGTCCCGAGGTCCGCCGGGTGGACCAGGTCGAGGCCCGAGGTGCCCACGACCTGCGCCGGGTCGAGCCCCAGCAGGCGGGTGGCCGCCGGGGACACCCACTGGAACGTCCCGTCGAGGCCGACGAGGGCGACCATGTCCCGGGTGGTGTCCACGAGCAGGCGCTGCACCCGTTCCGCGTCGGCCCGCTGCCGCGGGGCCGCGTCCGCCGCGGGGAGCTCGCGGAACGCGGTCACCACACCCCCGGGCAGCGGGGGCCCGGTCAGCGGGGTGCTGGTGGCCTCGATCCACACGTGGTGGCCCACGGCGTCGGTGCCCGGCCGGTGCACCCCCAGGACCGACCACCCGACGGGCCGCCCCGTGCGCAGCGCGCGCATCGCGGGGTGGTCCTGCCCGAGCAGCGGCTCACCGTGCTCGTCGACGGTGGCCCACCGGGGGTCGAGCGACGTGCGCCCGAGCGCCTGGTCGCGGGTGAGGCCGAGGATGGTGAGCGCTGCGGCCGTGGCGTCGACGAGCACCCCGTCCGCGTCCTGCAGGACCGCTGCCACCGCCCCGCCGCCCGCGAGACCCAGTGCGGCGGCGTGCTCGGCGAGGTCGTCCGCGGCCGGCCGCATGCCTCCGTCGGGCGGGGTCACGGGCGCATCGTGGCACAGCTGTGGTGCACGACCGGAGCTGGGTGCACCCGCCCTCAGGCTGCGGGAGCAGCGGCGCGGCGTGCGGCCCTGCGGGCGTACATGTCGGCGTCCGCCCGATGCACCAGGTCGTCGGGCGGCACCTCGTCCGTCACCGCGACCCCCACGCTGGCCGTCACCCGCAGCACCCCGCCGGGCAGCCACATCGGGCTGCCGATCGCCACCCCGACCCGCCGCGCCAGGTCGGTCGTCCTGGCGGCGGCGCCGAGCAGCGGGCGGCACACCACGACGAACTCGTCGCCACCGACCCGCAGCGCGGTGTCGCCCGACCGCACGACCGAGCGCAGCCGCGCCGCCACCTCGCGCAGCACGGCGTCGCCGGTGGTGTGCCCACGGGCGTCGTTGACCGCCTTGAACCCGTCGAGGTCGACGAAGAGGACCGCGACGACGCCCCCCTCGAGCCCGGCACGACGGACCGCGGCGTCCAGCACCGCGGTCAGGCCACCGCGGTGCAGCAGCCCGGTGAGCGGATCGGTCAGCGCGGCCCGGCGCAGCAGGGTGTCGGACTCGTGCCGGGCGGAGACGTCCTCGAGCTGGACCAGCACGTGACCCGGCTCCCCGGGGGTGGTGACGAGCAGGACGGCGGTGCGTCGCCCCCACATGGTGGTGCCGTCCCCGCGGCGGTACCGCAGCTCGGTCACCACCGGCTCGGGACCCGTGGGCGTGCCCGCGGCGAGCCGGTCGACGGGCGCCACGTCGTCGGCGGCGAAGTCGACCAGCCAGGAGCTGGCGAGCTCGGCCTCGGAGCGGCGCAGCATGGTCACCAGCGCGGGGTTGACCGTCGCGGCCGAGCCGTCCACCGGGTGCACGGCCATCCCCACCGAGGACTGCGCGACGACCGAGGTCAGCAGCCGCAGGCGTGCCCGGTCGTCGGCTCCGGCGGTCATGCGCGACCACCTCCTCACCACGCGACCGGCAGGCCTGCGTCGGATGATCATGCGCCCCCTGTCCAGCCCGGTGAGCGTGGGAGCGCCTGCGGGACCTAGTACCCGACGTAGCCGCTGCCGCTGGAGACCCCCGTGACCCCGGGCACGTCCGACACCGAGCCGTACCGGTCGATGGAGTAGCGGACGCCGGCGATGATGTTGTCGACGGGGTTCCAGATGTCGTCGTGGCCGGGCAGCTTGTAGCTGTCGAAGGTGGGGCCGATGGTCTGCATCAGGCCCTTGGACGGGGTGCCTGCGGCAGCGTTGGAGTCCCAGTCGTTGATCGCGTTCGGGTTGCCCCCGGACTCGTGGCTGATGATCGTCCAGATGTCCTCGCGGCTCATCTTGTCCACCGGCACGCCCTGCTCGCGCAGGATGCGGATGGCCTCGTCGATCCAGCGGTTGACCTGCTCCGGCGCCGCCGGCGCGCCGGCCCCGCCGGGGGGCCCGCCCCCGGTGTCGCCCCCGGACGAGCCGCCGCCGGAGAAGCCGCCGCCGCCCGTGTGGTCCGCGGTCCCGGAGTACCCCCCGCCGGAGTACCCCCCGCCCGACGAGCCCGACCCGCCCGACCACACCGACGACGACCCCCCGCCGCCGCCGGTGCCGGCCCCGGCCGAGCCCCCGTAGCCCTGGCTGGCGGTGCCCGCGGGGACCTCGGGCGGCGCGCTCACCGTCCAGTCACCGGGCGCGAGCCGGCCGGGCTGGAACGGCTGCGCCGACACCGGCGGCAGCGCGCTGAGCGGGGTCGCCGAGGCCGCGCCGGTGACCTGGCCGGTCGCCTGCTGCAGCGCGGCGACGCAGGTGTCGAGGTGGCCCTGCGCCTCGGCGGTGGCCTGCGCGACGAGGGCGTCGCGCTGCGCCGCGTAGGTGGGGGCGTCGGTGACGTCGATGGCGGCGACGGCGGCGGCGAGCCGGTCGGTGACCCCCTCGACGGCGTCGTGGCCGGCGGTCAGCGCCTGCGCGGCCGCGGTGACCGCGGTGGCGATGGTGGTGGTCGCCGGGCCCACCTGGTCGTAGGCCCCCCGCAGCGAGGCGCCGTAGCCGACGACGGCCTCGGCGGCCCGGCCGTCCCACGCGGCGTCCAGCGCGGCGGTGCGGGCGGCGACGACGTCCCCCGAGCCCTGCGCGTGCGTGCCGGCGTCGGTGAAGGCGCGGGCGGCGGCGTCGAGCCCGCCGGGGTCGGCGACGAGCTCGGCCTGGATCTCGACCAGCCGCGCGGTGCCGGGGATGGCGCTGACGTCGGCCATCAGCCCGCCCCGCCCAGCGAGGAGGCGAACCCGGTGTCGGCGCCGCGCACGGCGACGGCGGACTGGTCGACGGCGAGCCCGGTCGCGGTGAGGGTCTGCGCGCCCGAGGTCAGCTCGCCGGACCAGTGCGCCGCGGCGGCGGTGATCGCCTGCGCGAGCGCGCCTGAGGCCGGGGTGCGCCCGGTGGCGCCCTCGGCCACGTGGACCTGCCCCAGCGCCTCCGCGGCCGCCCCCGCGGTGCCGCCCTCCGCGCTCAGCGCCGCGGCGCAGGCCTCCAGCACGTCGAGCTGGGCCCTGATCCCGTCCACGACGTCCACCCCCTCAGCGGTCCCGGCGCCGTCCGGCTCGACGGCGACCCTCTGCCCCGGTCCGACGCACCCGCCGCGCGGCCGGTTCCCCGTGCCCGGTCAGCCGCCGCGGCGCTCGGGCACGGTGATCTCGCCGCGCTCCGCGGCCAGCCCGATGTCGGTGCGGTGGTGCGAGCCGGGCAGGTGCACCCCGGCGACGCGCTCGTAGGCCTGCGCCCGGGCCGCGGCCAGGTCGGCCCCCGTGCCGACGACGGCCAGCACCCGCCCCCCGGCGGAGACGACGCCGCCGTCGGGGCCCGTCTCGGTGCCGGCGTGCAGCACGCCCTCGGCGTCCGACCCGGTCACGACGTCCCCGGTCCGGGGCCGGCCCGGGTAGCTCTCCGCCGCGACGACGACGGCGACGGCCGCGCCCGGCTCCCAGTCCAGCTCGGTGGCCCCGTCGAGGGAGCCGGTGGCGACGGCGTGCAGCAGCCCGCCGAGCGGGGTGCGCAGCAGGGCGAGCACGGCCTGGGTCTCCGGGTCGCCGAAGCGGCAGTTGAACTCCACCACCGCGGGCCCGTCCGACCCGACGGCGAGGCCGGCGTAGAGGAGGCCGGAGAACGGGGCGCCGCGCGCGGCGAGCTCGGCCGCGACGGGGCGGACGACGGTGTCGACGACCTCGGTGACGAGACCGTCGGGCGCCCAGGGCAGCGGCGTGTAGGCGCCCATGCCGCCGGTGTTGGGGCCGAGGTCGCCGTCGCCGACGCGCTTGTGGTCCTGCGCCGGCAGCAGCGGCACCACCGTCGTGCCGTCGACCAGGCAGAACAGGCTGACCTCGGGCCCGTCGAGGAAGCTCTCCAGCAGCACCGGGTGCCCGTCGTCGAGCAGGGTGGCGGCGTGGGCGCGGGCGGCGTCGCGGTCCGGGGTGACGACGACCCCCTTGCCGGCGGCGAGCCCGTCGTCCTTGACCACCCAGGTGGGGCCGAAGCGGTCGAGGGCACCGTCGAGCGCGGCGGGGGTGTCCACGACCTCGGCGTGCGCGGTGCGGACCCCCGCGGCGGCCATGACGTCCTTGGCGAACGCCTTGGAGCCCTCGATGCGGGCGGCGGCGGCAGACGGGCCGAAGCAGGCGACGCCCGCCTCGCGGACCGCGTCGGCCACCCCGAGCACCAGGGGCACCTCGGGGCCGATGACGACCAGGTCGCTGCCCAGCTCGCGGGCCAGCGCGACGACGGCGACGGCGTCGGCCGGGTCGACCGCGTGGCGCTGCGCCACCCGGGCGGTGCCGGCGTTGCCCGGCGCGCACGCCAGCTCGGTCACCGCGGGGTCGCGCCGCAGGGCCAGCAGCAGGGCGTGCTCACGGGCACCGGAACCGATCACGAGGACGCGCACGTCGTGGAGGGTATCGGCGCGGCGGGGCGCGCTCAGCCCAGCAGGGCGTCGGGGTAGCACCAGCGCCACGTCTCCCCCGGCTCCACCGAGCGCATCACCGGGTGGCCGGTGCCGTGGTGGTGCGCGGTGGCGTGGCGGTGCGGGCTGGAGTCGCAGCAGGCGACGTGGCCGCACTCCAGGCACTGCCGCAGGTGCGCCCAGAGGTCCTCGCCGAGGGCGGTGCAGTCCTCGCAGCGGGGGTCGGCGACGGGGTCGGGCTCGGCGGCGGGGGCCGCGGCCAGGTGCTCGCACCCCCCGGCGGGCGGGGCGGGGGTGCGGTCCGGGGCGGGGCGGGAGCGGCGGAACAGGGACATCGGGCACCATCCTGCACCGAGAGGGGGTGGGCCGTGGACGCGGAGCTGCTCGTGGTGGTCGTCGTCGCGCTGCTGGTCGCCGGGTTCGCCCGGGCCCGGGGCCTGTCCTCGCCGCTGCTGCTGACCGTGGTCGGCCTGGCCGCCTCCGCGCTGCCCGGGCTGGGTGAGATCACCCTCGACCCGGACCTGGTGCTGTTCGTCGTGCTGCCGCCGCTGCTGTACTCCGCGGCGCTGCAGTCGAGCTACCGGGGCCTCAAGGTCAGCAAGCGGCCCATCGGGCTGCTCGCCGTCGGGCTGCCGCTGGTCACCACGGCCGTCGTCGGGGTGGTCGCCTACCTCGTCCTGCCCGAGCTGCCGTGGGCGGCCGCGCTGGTGCTCGGCGCGATCGTCGCCCCGCCCGACGCGGTCTCCGCCGCCGCGATCGGCCGCCGCCTCGGCCTGCCCCGCCGGATCATGACGCTGCTCTCCGGGGAGAGCCTGCTCAACGACGCCACCGCGCTCACCGCGTACCGGGTGGCGCTGGCCGCGGCCGTCGGCGCCGGGGCGGGGCTGCTCAGCGGGCTGGAGACGTTCGTCCTCGCCGTCGTCGTCGGGGTCGCGGTCGGCCTGCTCGTCGGCGTCGTCGTCTCCGCCATCCGCCGCCGCCTCGACGACCCGGTGCTGGAGAGCTCGATCGGGCTGCTGGTGCCGTTCCTGACCTACCTCGGCGCCGAGGAGCTCGAGGGGTCCGGGGTGCTCGCCGTCGTCACGGCCGGGCTGTGGCTGGGCAGCCGCGCCACGAAGGCCGGGTACGCCACCCGGCTGCAGGACGACGCGGTGTGGAAGGCCGCCGACGTCGTCCTGGAGTCGTTCGTGTTCCTGCTCATCGGGCTGCAGCTGCCCGCCGTCGTGGCGGGCCTGCAGGGCCGCAGCGCGCTGAGCATGACGCTGGCCTCGGTGGCCGTGCTGGGCACGGTCGTGCTGGTCCGCCTGGTGTGGGTGTTCGCCACGACCCTGCTCAGCGGGATGCTGCGCGGCACCGACGGGGCGCCACCGCTGCGGGCGGTGCTCGTCGTGGGGTGGGCGGGCATGCGGGGGGTGGTGTCGCTGGCCGCCGCGTTCGCGATCCCGCTGACCACGATGGGCGGGGCCGGCTTCCCCGCGCGCGACGAGATCCTGTTCCTCTCCTTCGTCGTGGTCGTGGGCACGCTGCTGCTGCAGGGCCTCACCCTGCCGTGGCTGATCCGCACCCTCGGCGTGCAGGGCCAGGAGGCCAGCTCGGACGCCGTCGCCGAGGCCGCCGCGCAGCACGAGGCCGCGCAGGCCGCGACCGCCCGGCTCGACGAGCTCGTCGACCCCGCCGCCGAGGGCGGCACCCAGGTGGCCGAGCGCACCGCGAAGATCCTGCGGGGCTGGGCCGAGCGCCGCTCCACCAGCGCCTGGGAGCGGCTCGGCCGCAGCGACGCCGAGCTCGGGGAGAGCCCGGCCGCCACGTTCCGCCGGCTGCGCCGGGAGATGCTCGCCGCGGAGCGGGAGGTGTTCGTGGCCCACCGCGACGCCGGCCGCATCGACGACGAGGTGCTGCGGCGGGTGATGCACGAGCTCGACCTCGAGGAGGCCATGCTCGACCGCGACTGAGCCGTGCGTGATTACTGCACCCAGGACGCGAGGTTCCGTTCACACCCCTGACGGGCCCGGCGCGGGGGCACCGGCCGCGCCCACTGCCCGCGGGCGACGAGCACCTCGCGCAGCAGGTCCGGCCGGTCGGTGATCAGCCCCCCGACGCCGAGGTCGAGCAGCTCGTGCATCCGCGCCGGCTCGTCGACCGTCCACACCAGCACCGCCACCCCGAGCTCGGCGGCGCGGCGCAGCAGGCCCTCGGTGATCACCCCGCGCCCGCACAGCCGGTCCGGCACGTGCGCGTACGCCCCACCCGCGGCCACCCCCGGCCACGGGGAGCGCAGCCGTGCGCCGGCGAGCAGCCCGACGAGGCTGCGCCAGCCCAGCGCGGTGACCAGCCCGGGCTCGGCGGCCGCCGCCTCGGCCAGCAGCGCGTCGGCCGCGCCGGCCAGGCACACCCGCTGCGCCGCCCCGGTCGCCCGCACGTCGGCCAGCAGGCCCGGCAGCGCCGAGCGGGCCTTGACGTCGAGCGTCACGCACGTGTCGGGGTAGGCGTCCAGCAGCTCGACGGGCCGGACCAGCCGCTCGCCCGTGGGGGTGCGCAGCCCCCGCAGCTCGTCCCACGTCAGGTCCGACACCGCGGCACGGCGGCCGAACAGCCGGCGCAGGGTGCGGTCGTGGTGCAGCACGGCCACCCCGTCGGCGCTGGCCCGGACGTCGGACTCCACCCAGCGCACCCCCAGGGCGTGCGACCGGGCGAACGCCGCCGGCGAGCTCTCCGGGGCCAGCCCCGCCCCTCCCCGGTGGGCAACCGCGAGGGGTCCGGGCTGGGCGTAGCGCACGGTGCTCACGTCCACCCATGCTGTCGCGGCTCCCGGCGGTCCGGCACCCCGGCGCGGCGGTGTCCACCAGGTGTTCACCCCGTGTGTGATTACTGCACCCAGGAGGCGAGGTTCCGTTCACAGCCGCACCTGTGGACAACCCCGCGGCCCCGTCCACAGGTGGGACGACGACCCCGCCAAGGCCCCCGGCGGACGGTCAGGCTGCCCGGCATGACCACCACCGAGACCGACGCCTGGACCGCCACCACCTGGGGCCAGCACGGCGTCCTCACCCGCGCCCAGCTCAAGGCCCACGGCCTCGACGACCACGCCGTCGCCCACCGCGTCCGCCAGCGCCGCTGGCAGCGCGTCCTGCACGGCGTCGTCGCCGTCCACACCGGACCGCTGACCCGCCCGGCCGTGCTCACCGCAGCGCTGCTCTACGCCGGGGACCACGCCGCGCTGAGCCACCGCACCGCCGCGCAGGAGTGGGACCTGCTCCGCGACGACGACCAGGCCCGCGTGCACGTCACCGTCCCCTACTCCCGGTCGGCGGCGCACCAGCCGCCGGTGTGGGGGCCGTGCGGCCTGGTGCACCCGGGCGTGGCCGTGCACCGGTCCCGGGCGTTCGCCCACGTCGTCGTCGAGTCCGACCCGCCGCGGACCTCCCTCGCCGACACGGTGCTCGACCTGGCCGTCGCCGAGCCCGACGCCCGGGCCGCGGTCCGCCGGCTCGTGGGCCTGTCGACGGGCGGCCGGGTGTCCGCGGCGGCGCTGCGGGCCCGGGTGGAGGCACGTCGCCCCCGTCGCTACCGGACCGCACTGCTGGAGGCGCTGACGCTGATGACCGACGGGGTCACGTCCGTGCTCGAGCACCGCTACGCCGTCGAGGTCGAGCGGGCGCACGGGCTGCCCGCGGCCCGCCGTCAGTCCCCCGTCGTGGTGGACGGGCACGTGCTGCTGGAGGACTGCGACTACTCCGAGCACGGCGTGCCGCTGGTGGTCCGGCTGGACGGGCGGGCCTACCACTCCTCGCCGGAGGTGGCGTTCCGCGACCGGCGCCGCGACAACGCCGCCGAGCTGGCCGGGCGCCCGCGGCTGGTCTACGGCTGGACCGACGTGGTCCGCGACCCGTGCGGGGTGGCGGCCGAGGTGGCGGCGGTGCTGCACCGGGAGGGCTGGACGGGCGAGCTACACGCGTGCGCTGCGTGCCTGTGAGCGAGACCTCGCGTCCTGGGTGCAGTAATCACACACAGAGGCGATCAGCCCAGGACGTCGTGCCGGACGATGGTCTGCTCCCGGCCCGGGCCGACCCCGATGCAGGAGACGCGCGCCCCGGAGAGCTCCTCGATGCGCAGCACGTAGTCCTGCGCGGCCTGCGGCAGCTCGTCGAAGGTGCGGCAGGCGGTGATGTCCTCGAACCAGCCGGGCATCTGCTCGTAGACCGGGACGGCGTGGTGCACGTCGGTCTGCGTCATGGGCATGTCGTCGACCCGCTGGCCGTCGACGGTGTACCCCACGCAGATCGGCACCGTCTCCAGCGAGGAGAGCACGTCGAGCTTGGTCAGGAAGTAGTCGGTGATGCCGTTGACGCGGGTGGCGTAGCGGGCGATGACGGCGTCGAACCAGCCGCAGCGCCGCAGCCGGCCCGTGGTCACGCCGACCTCCCCGCCGGTCTTGCGCAGGTACTCCCCCCACTCGTCCTCGAGCTCGGTCGGGAACGGGCCCGAGCCGACGCGGGTGGTGTAGGCCTTGAGGATGCCGAGCACGGCGGTGATGCGGGTGGGCCCGATGCCGGAGCCGACGGCCGCGCCGCCCGCGGTCGGGTTGGACGACGTCACGTACGGGTAGGTGCCGTGGTCGACGTCGAGCAGGGTGCCCTGCGAGCCCTCCAGCAGCACCGTCTCGCCGCGCTCGAGGGCCTGGTTGAGCTCGAGGCGGGTGTCGGCGATGCGGTGCCGGAACCCGGCGGCCTGGCCGAGCACCTCGTCGACGACCTGCGCCGGGTCGAGCGCGCGCCGGTTGTAGATCTTGGAGAGCACCTGGTTCTTGAACTCCAGCGCCGCCTCGACCTTCTGGGTCAGGATCTTCTCGTCGAGCACGTCGGCCACCCGCACCCCGACGCGGGCGATCTTGTCCTGGTAGCAGGGGCCGATGCCGCGGCCGGTGGTGCCGATCTTGGCGTTGCCGAGGAAGCGCTCGGTGACCTTGTCGATGGCCACGTGGTACGGCATGAGCAGGTGCGCGTCGGCGGAGAGCAGCAGCCGCGAGGTGTCGACGTCGCGGGCCTCGAGCCCGGCCAGCTCGGCGAGCAGCACGCCCGGGTCGACGACGACGCCGTTGCCGATGACGTTGGTGACCCCGGGGGTGAGGATGCCCGACGGGATGAGGTGCAGGGCGAAGTCCTGGCCGTCGGGCAGCACCACGGTGTGCCCGGCGTTGTTGCCGCCCTGGTAGCGCACCACCCACTGCACGCGCCCGCCCAGCAGGTCGGTGGCCTTGCCCTTGCCCTCGTCGCCCCACTGGGCGCCGATCAGGACGACTGCCGGCATGACGGTGCTCCTCGTGCGGTGGGGCCGCGACCCGACGGGTCGGCGGGGCCGCGACGGGCACGGACCGGTGGATCAGGGTAGCCCAGGCGGGCGCGCCGACCGGGCCGCAGACCGGCCCCCGCCGCCCGGCCCCGGCCCCGCCCCGCGACACTGCACCCGTGAGCCGCGCCCCCGTCGTCCTGCTGGGCTGTCCGGGCGCGCCCACCCCGCCCCCCGGGGCGGGCACGGTGCACCCCGTCGCGGCGCTGCCCACCCGCGCCGAGCTCGCCGCCGCCCTGACCGACCTCGACGACGGCACTCGGGTGGTGCTGCTGGCGGGACGCGCGGCTGACGGCCCGGGCCCCGACGCCGCCCTGGCCGCCGTGCTCACCGCCCTGCTGCGCACCGAGCGGCTCGACGTGGAGCTCGCGCTGGTGGCGCCGTCGGCCACCCCCGGCACCCGGGCGTGGGGGCTGCCGCGCGGCCGTCGGGCGCTGACCCGGGCCCTCGACGGGCAGGCCCGGGCGGTGCCGCTGGTGCGCGACGAGACCGGGCAGGCGCTGGTGGGCCTGGCCCGGCTGACCGGGCCCGAGGGCGGTCCCGTCACCGGGGAGGCCTACGCCGACGACGTGCTGCTGTTCACCGGCTCCGCCCGCGCGGTCGAGATCTCCCCGACGCCGCAGGGCGAGGGCGTCCGCGCCGTGGCCCGCACCGGCGCGCTGGCCCGCCGCCGCGCCACGGCCCGCGCGGTGCAGACGGGCTCGACCGGCCTGGAGGTGGTGCGCGACGGGGTCCCCGCCCCCCGCGCCGTGCGCCGCAGCACGTTCTACCGCCACGTCACCCCCTGGCGACTGGTGCGCTGACCCGGGTGGGGTCGGTCACGCCCGGCCGGGCGCCGCACCGGGGCTGGTTACCGTGGGTGACGTGGGACTGGTGCGCCGGAGGCGGCGGCGGCGTCGAGCCGGTGCGGCCGTGGCGCTCCTCGTCGTCGCGGGCCTGGTGGTCCTCTTCGCCCAGCGGGTGGTGCTGCACCCCCAGCTAGACCCGGCCGAGCCCGCGCCCGGCCGGCCCGCCGACGCGGTGGTGGTGCTCGGCGGCTACGGCGACGACACGGTCGCCCTGGGCCAGCAGGTGCTCGCCGACGGCCTGGCCCGCCAGCTCGTCATCTCCAACCCCTACGGGCTCGACGACAACCTGACCACCCGGGTGTGCGCCGACCCGGGGCCGCGGGTGAGCTGCTTCGTGCCCCGCCCCGGGCGCACCATCGGCGAGGCCCGGGAGATCGAGCGCCGCGCCACCGCGGAGGGCTGGACGTCGGTCACGGTGGTGACCGGCCTGGTCCACGCCTCGCGCGCCCGCTACATCGTCGGGCAGTGCTACCCCGGGCCGCTGGCGGTCATCGCGCCGACGACGGCGCCGAGCACGGCGGAGGTGCTGGCCCAGGTGCCCTACCAGGCGGCCGGGTTCGTCCGGGCCTTCCTCGAGGGCGGCTGCTGAGCCGGTCCGCGCCTACCAGTCGGTCTCGGCGCAGCGGCCGGTGTGCTCCCGCGGCTCCACCTGCACCGTGGCGTGGGCCAGGCCGTGCGCGGCGAGCACGTCGCGGGAGCGGGTGAGCACGCCCGCCGGCTCCGCCTCGCTGGTGAGGTGCGCGGTGGCGACGTCCTTGCCGGTGGTGAGTGTCCACACGTGCAGGTCGTGCACGTCCTGCACGCCGTCGACGGCCAGCAGGTCGGCGCGGACGGCGTCGAGGTCGACGTGGGCGGGCGCGGCCTGGACCAGGATCCGCAGCCCGGAGCGCCCCAGCCCGATGGCGCGCGGCACGATGAGCGCGGCGATGCCGACGGCGACGACGGGGTCGGCCCACGCCCAGCCCGGGCCGGCGACCAGCACCCCGGCGACGAGCACCCCGACGCTGCCGACCGCGTCGGCGAGCACCTCCAGGTAGG
The DNA here is from genome assembly GCF_054783215.1 of Rhodococcus aerolatus. Taxonomy (NCBI): domain Bacteria; kingdom Bacillati; phylum Actinomycetota; class Actinomycetes; order Mycobacteriales; family Nocardiaceae; genus Rhodococcus; species Rhodococcus aerolatus. Next base: position 44,371 of record NZ_BAAGQZ010000046.1, read on the forward strand.
CCCCGCGCACGGCCAGGCTGTCGGCGGCGTGCGCGCGCAGCAGCAGGGCGACGGCCACGTTGGCCGCCAGCCCGGCGAGCGCGGTGAGCACCAGCGGCAGCCCGGGCACCTCGGGCGGGTCGCCCAGGCGGCGCACCGCCTCGACGACGACGAACCCGCCGACCCCGAGCAGCAGGGCGGCGTTGACCACGGCGGTGAGCACCTCGGCGCGGTGCCAGCCGAAGGTGCGGGCCGCCTGCGCCGAGCCGCGGCGGCCGAGCTCGAGGGCGACGAGGGCCATCGTCATCGCGGCCACGTCGGTGAGCATGTGCCCGGCGTCGGAGAGCAGGGCCAGCGAGCCGCTGAGCAGGCCGACGACGACCTCGAGGACGAGGAACACCACCAGGATCCCCAGGGCGACCAGGAGCCGGCCGGTGCGCCCCGCAGCATGGGCACCGTGGCCGTGGCCGTGCCCGTGACCTGCGCCCACCCCGTCACCCCCTGCGTCCCGTCGTCGTGCCGCCCGCCAACGTATAGCGGGGTGCGCATGTGGGCAACCGGCGCGGGGGTCAGTCACCGGCGGTCGGCGGCAGGGTGGCCAGGGCCTCGTCCAGCCCCGCCCCGGTGACGCGCAGCAGGTCCACCACCAGCGAGCGCACCTGGGCGGTGACCACCCGCACCGAGAGCCCGCCGCTGAGGCCGAGGTCGGCGGCGAGCCCCCCGGCGACGGCCCGCAGCGTGGCCGCGACCTCCTCCGGGGTGGCGGGGTCGACGTCGTCGGAGCGCGGCGGGGCCGACGCGGCCGCGAGCTGGCGGGTGGCGGCGGCGAGCAGGGCGAGCTGCTCGGGCAGGCGCGGGTCCACGACCTCGCCGTCGTGCACCGCGACCAGGGCGCGGCGGGCCAGCACCCGGGTGTTGCGGGCGGCGTTGTCGACGTGCTCGGCCGCCCGGACGAGCCGCGCCGTGGGGCCGCGGTGCCGCCAGCGCAGCGGGGCCAGCCGGGCGATCTCGGTGCTCGCGGCCAGGTCGGCCCGCAGCACGTCCAGGCTGGCCTGGGTGCCGCGGGCCGCGGCGAGGGCGTCGGAGACCAGCTCGACGTCCCCGGTGGCCAGCCCCTCCCCGACGTCGGCGATCGCGCGGCCGACGACCTCCAGCACGCGGCCGGCGTCGCGGCGCGCGACCCGCAGCGGGTCGACGGGCAGCAGCGCGACGACGACCAGGGCGACGGCCCCGCCGACGAGGGCGTCGACGACGCGGTCGGGCCCGCCGCTCTGCCCCGGCGGCAGCAGGGTGGCGACGAGGACGGCGGACGAGCCCGCCTGCAGGGTGATCACCGGGCCGCCGTCGAGCAGCACCGCCGCGCTCATGGCGAGCAGCACGACGAGCCCGATCTGCCACGCCCCCGTGCCGATGGCGGCGATGAGCAGGTCACCGACGGCGATGCCGACGGTGACCCCGACCATCATCTCCAGCGAGCGGCGCAGCCGGGCGCCGCGGGCGGTGCCGAGGCAGACGATCGCGGCGATGGGGGCGAAGAACGGGCGCCCGTGCCCGACGACGTCGGTGGCCACGACCCAGGCCAGGACGGCGGCCAGCGAGCACTGCAGCACCGGCAGCCAGGTGGCGCGGGCCCGGGTGCGGGCGCGACCCAGCCGGGCGCGGGCCCGGGCGCGGGCCCGGCCCGCCGTGCCCGGCTCAGCCCAGGCCGAGGGCGGCGGGGGCACCGGGGTCGCAGTCGACGAGCAGGTCCAGGCAGCGGGCGCGCTCGTCGTCCTCGCCGATGGTGGCGGCGGCGCGGCTCAGCGCGGCCACGGCGCGCAGGAACCCGCGGTTGGGCTCGTGGGAGTAGGGCACCGGGCCGAAGCCCTTCCACCCGTTGCGGCGCAGCTGGTCGAGGCCGCGGTGGTAGCCGGTGCGGGCGTAGGCGTAGGCGGCCACGGGCTCGTCGGCGGCCAGGGCGCGCTCGGCGAGCTCGGCCCAGGCGATGCTGGCGCTGGGGTGCGCGGCGGCGACGGACGTCGGGTCGGCGTGGTTCAGCAGGTCCGACTCCGCCTCGGGGTCGCCCGGCAGCAGGGTGGGCTGGGGTCCGAGCAGGTCACCGAAGGAGGTCATGGCGCCCATCATCGCAGGCGCGCACCCGCCCCCCGGACGCATCCAGCGGGCTCGATGCTGCTGCAGCGGCAGCGGCGGTGCATCGAGCCCGCTGGATGCGGGGTGGGAGCTGGGTCAGCCGGCGAGCATGCGGCCCGCGGAGCGCAGGTCCTCGCACGCCTTGGCCACCCGGGCGGCCATCGCGGTCTCGGCCTGCTTCATGTAGCTGCGCGGGTCGTAGACCTTCTTGTTGCCCACCTCGTCGTCGACCTTGAGCACGCCGTCGTAGTTGGTGAACATGTGCGCGGCGATGGGCCGGGTGAACGCGTACTGGGTGTCGGTGTCGACGTTCATCTTGATGACGCCGTAGCCGAGGGACTCCTCGATCTCGGAGGCCAGCGAGCCCGAGCCGCCGTGGAAGACGAGGTCGAACGGCTTGGCGTCGTCGGCCAGGCCCAGCGCCTTCGCCGCGACGCGCTGCCCCTCGGCCAGCACCTCCGGGCGCAGCTTGACGTTGCCCGGCTTGTAGACGCCGTGGACGTTGCCGAACGTCGCCGCGAGCAGGTAGCGCGAGCCGGAGTCACCGCCGCCGAGCGCGTCGATCGTCTTCTGGAAGTCCTCCGCGGAGGTGTAGAGCTTGTCGTTGATCTCGTTGTCGACGCCGTCCTCCTCGCCGCCGACCACGCCGATCTCGATCTCCAGGATGATCTTCGCGGCCGCGGCCTTCGCCAGCAGGTCCTGCGCGATCTCGAGGTTCTCGTCGATCGGCACCGCCGAGCCGTCCCACATGTGGGACTGGAACAGCGGGTTGCGCCCGGCGTCGACGCGCTCCTGGGAGATCGCGATGAGCGGGCGCACGTAGCTGTCCAGCTTGTCCTTGGGGCAGTGGTCGGTGTGCAGCGCCACGGTCACCGGGTACTTGTCCGCCACGACGTGGGCGAACTCCGCGAGGGCGACCGCGCCGGTGACCATGTCCTTGACCTTGGTTCCCGAGGCGAACTCGGCGCCGCCGGTGGAGAACTGGATGATCCCGTCGCTCTCGGCGTCGGCGAACCCGCGCAGCGCGGCGTTGAGCGACTCCGAGGAGGTGACGTTGATCGCCGGGAAGGCGTAGGAGTTCTGCTTCGCCTTGTCGAGCATCTCGGCGTAGACCTCGGGTGTCGCGATCGGCATGGCGGGCGGCCTCCTGTGCGTGGGGCGGGTGGCGGGCCCGGGGCTCCCCGGGCGGGACGTCGCCGCTGAGTATGCCGACCGGCCGCCGCCGTGGGCGACCGGGCAGCGCGCCGAGCGGGCGCGCAGCGCCCCGGGGAGCGGTGCCCCGCCGGTAGCGTGGCGGGCGTGACGTCGACGCCGCTGGCTCTCGGGCCCGAGTTCATCCAGCCCGACTACCTGCTGACGACCTTCGGCCTGGCCGGGCTGCTGCTCGTCGTGTTCGCCGAGTGCGGGCTGCTCGTGGGCTTCTTCCTGCCCGGCGACTCGCTGCTGTTCACCGCGGGCCTCATCGCCACCGGCACGGCCAAGCTGGCAGGGGTCGACGTGCCCGCCATCGCCCCGCTGTGGGTGCTGCTGGTGACCGTGCCCGTCGCGGCCGTCGTCGGCGACCAGACCGGCTACTGGATCGGTCGCTCCGCCGGGCCCAAGATCTTCGCCCGCGACGACTCCCGGTTCTTCAAGAAGAAGTACGTCGCCGAGGCCCACGACTTCTTCGAGAAGCACGGCCCCAAGGCCATCATCCTGGCCCGCTTCGTGCCCATCATCCGCACCTTCACCCCCGTCACCGCGGGCGTCTCCCGGATGACCTACCGCACCTACCTGCTGTTCGACATCGTGGGCGGGGTCCTGTGGGGCGCGGGCGTGACGACGCTGGGCTACTTCCTGGGCAAGATCGAGTTCGTCAGCGCGCACATCGAGGTCATCCTCATCCTCATCGTGCTCGTCTCCGTGGTGCCGGTGGCGCTGCAGGTGGTGCGGTCGCGCCGCGAGGGCCGCCGCGCCCGCGCGGCCGCCGACCCCGGCTCGGCCTGACCCCCGTGCACCTCGCGCCGGGCACCACGACCCTCGCCAGCGGCACGTTCGGCCCGCTGCAGACCGCGGGCCCCGCCCTGGTCTGGGTCATCACCCTCGCCCTCGTCTTCGCCGAGTGCGCCTTCCTCATCGGGCTGTTCCTGCCGGGTGACTCCCTGCTGCTCACCGCGGGCGTGGTGCTCGCCGCGAGCGGCAGCAGCCCCAGCGCGTGGGGCCTGGCCGCAGCGGCCACGGTCGCCGCGATCGTCGGCAACCAGGTCGGCTTCCGGCTCGGCAAGTACTCGGGGGGCCGCATCATGGCCCGCGAGGGCGGCCGCATGCTCAACCGCCGCAACCTGCTCAAGGCCAGCGCGGTGATGACGCGCTGGGGCTTCTGGGGCGTGCTCGCCGCCCGCTGGATCCCCTGGGTGCGGACCCTGGCCCCCATGCTGGCGGGCGCCGCGCACATGGACCAGCGCCGCTTCACCGCGGCCAGCGTGCTCGGCGCCATCGTGTGGGTGCCCACCCTCGTGCTGCTCGGCTACTACGGCGCCGGCGTGCTGGAGCGGGTCAGCTGGCTGCTGCCGGTGGCGCTGTGGACCATGGTCGCGTTCCTCGTCGTCGGCACCGGGATCGGCGTGTGGCGCTACCGCCAGGAGCTGCGCAAGCCCGTCGACGCGGAGGCCTCCGCCGAGGTCGAGGACGCCGTGCACCACCTCGACGACGCCCAGCACGGCCACGCCCCAAGCCGGTCCGAGGCCGGCGGCCAGCCGGGCTGACGGCCCCCGTCCCCGCCGTCAGCCGTCCGGCGTCAGGCGTCAGGCGGCCGGGTCGAACACCGACGCCGCCGCCTCCAGCAGCAGCCACGCCGAGAGCTGCACCGAGATGTCGCGCTCCGCGACGGCGGACGACCCCACCGCCCCGTCCGCCCGCACGCCGCCGGCCACGCCCGACGGGACCACCGCGGGCCGGGTCCAGGCCGGGCCGAACACGGGCCCGCTGGGGTGCTCCGCCCGGTGCGCCCACGCCGCCCGCGCCGAGGCCAGCACCAGCCGGGTGGCGGTGGCCCGGGTGGCCGCCGCGCGGGCGTCGGCGCCCGGCAGCCGCAGCGCGACCTGGGCGAGGTAGCGGGCCAGGATGCCGGTGAACAGCCCGCCGTCACCGCCGCCGTGCCCGTGCAGCACCCCGTCGTCGGCCAGGTGCTCGGCGACGGCGTCGACGAGGCGGACCACCCGCTCGACGTGCCGGGCGCCGCCGGTGCGCGCGGCGAGCTCGACCTCCGCGCCGAGCACCACGCCCTGGCAGTAGCTGTAGTGCACCCGCACCAGCCCGCCCGGGCGGACCCCGTCGAACACCAGGCCGGTGGCGGGGTCGCGCAGCGTGGCGTCGAGCCAGTCGGCGGTGTCGGTGGCGCGCTCGAAGTGCCCGGTGCGGGCGAGCAGCACCGCGGCCGGGCCGTTGGCGGGGGTGTTGCGGAAGTCGTCGCCGCGCCGCCACGGGATGCCCCCGCCCGCGTCGTCGGACCACGCGTCGAGCAGCGTGGCGGTCAGCTCGGTCACCGCGGCCGGGTGGCGCACCCCGACGAGGGTGTCGGCGCGCTGCAGCGCCAGGCCGAGCCACGCCATGTCGTCGAAGTAGTCGTTGGTCCAGCGACCGAGGTTGCGCAGCCGGTGGGCGCGGGACACCCGGGCGACCCGGGTGCGCCGGGCCCGGCTCGGGCTGCGGGCGAAGGCGTCGACGCACACGTCGAGCAGGTGGGCCTGCCACCAGTAGTGCCAGCGGGCGAAGGCGCGCTCACCCGCGGTGGCCGGCCACCCGACGACGCCGAGCGCAGTACCGGGCAGGCCCCACAGCGGGCGCAGGTGGCGGGCCAGGACGGCCGCCTCGGCCGCGTCGGCCCGGGCCCCCCAGATCTCGCGCACCCCGGTGATGGTGCCCGCTCGCCCGGCGCGGCGGGTCAGGGGGAGGCGTGCGCCCGGATCCAGGCGTGCATCGCGATACCCGCGGCCACCCCGACGTTGATGCTGCGGGTGGAGCCGAACTGGGCGATGGAGACGGTCCGCTCGGCCAGCACGCGGGCCTCGGCCGTCAGCCCCGGGCCCTCCTGGCCGAGCAGCAGCAGGCAGTCCCGGGGCAGCGCCGTGGTCTCCAGCGGCTGCGCGCCCGGGGCGTTGTCCACCGCCACCAGGGTGAGCCCCTCGGCGGCGGCCCACGCGGCCAGCGCGGCCACGTCCGCGTGGTGGTGCAGGTGCTGGTAGCGGTCGGTCACCATCGCGCCGCGCCGGTTCCAGCGCCGCCGGCCGACGACGTGGACGGCGGCCACGGCGAACGCGTTGGCGGTGCGCACCACGGTGCCGATGTTCGGGTCCTGGGTGAAGTTCTCGATGCCGACGTGCAGCCGGTGCCGCCGGGTGTCGAGGTCGGCGACCACGGCCTCGCGGCGCCAGTAGCGGTAGCGGTCGACGACGTTGCGGGCGTCGCCGTCGGCGAGCAGCTCGGGGTCGTAGCGGGGGTCGTCCGGCCACGGGCCGGGCCAGGGTCCGACGCCCACGGCGGGCGGGAACCACTCGGTGGGGCCGGGCGCGTCGGGGTCGTCGGGCGGGGGGTGCTCGGGCACGCGGCCATCGTCTCCCACACGCTGCGGGCGGGCCGCGACCTGCCTAGCGTCCTGCGCGGTCGGGTCGGCACGGTCGGCCCTCGAGCAGGCAGGAGACGCGGGTGCGGTTCAGCGGGAAGGTCGTCGTCGTCACCGGGGGCGGGTCGGGGATCGGGGCGGCCACCGCCCACCGGTTCGCCTCGGAGGGGGCGACGGTCGTGGTGGCCGGGCGCACCGCGGAGACGCTCGAGCAGGTCGCGTCCGGCGCGCCCGGGCCGGGCACGGTGAGCACCCACGTCGCGGACGTGTCGCGGCGTGACGACGTCGAGGGCCTCGTCGCCGCCGTCGTCGCCGAGCACGGCCGGCTCGACGTGCTGGTCAACAACGCCGGGGTGGGCCGGCCCGGCACCGTCACCGAGACCGACGACGAGCAGTGGCGGCTGGTGCTGGGCACCAACCTCGACGGGGTGTTCCACGGCTGCCGGGCCGCGGTGCCCCACCTGCTGGAGACCGGGGGCAGCATCGTCACCGTGGCCTCGGTGTCGGGCACCGGCGGGGACTGGGGCAACGTCGCCTACAACGCGGCCAAGGGGGCGGTGGTGAACCTGACCCGGGCGATGGCGATGGACCTCGGCCCGCGCGGGGTGCGGGTGAACGCGGTGGCGCCGAGCCTGACGCTGACGTCGATGACCGAGGGCATGACCGACGACGAGGAGCTCATGGCGAGCTTCGCCGAGCGGATCCCGCTGGGCCGGCCCGCCGAGCCCGAGGAGATCGCCCCGGTCATCGCGTTCCTCGCCTCCGACGACGCCCGGTTCGTCACCGGCGTGGTGCTGCCCGTCGACGGCGGGGTCAGCGCGTCCAACGGCCAGCCGAAGGTGTAGCCCGTCCCGCGTTCCGCCCACATCGCGCTGCCGTCGGGGCCGTCGGTCCGCGCTTCGCCCACATCGCGCTGCCGTCGGGGCCCTCGGCCCGCGTTCCGCCCACATCCCGCGGCGGGCGCACTCTGCGGTGTCCCCGGGTGGACTTCGACCGCGGCGGGCGCACTCTGCGGTGTCGGGTCCGGCGTGAGGGGCGTGGCAGAGTCCGGCCGGTGAGCACTGCGCCGGCCCCGGACACCACGCGTCGGACGGTCGGCGTCGCCGCCGCGGGCACGTTCCTGGCCCTCGTCGCCTACACCGTCCCGCTGACCACCCTGCCGGAGACGGCCCGGGCGCTCGGCGCCGGCGCGGGCGGGCAGGCGTGGATCCTCAGCTCGATGAGCCTGGGGCTGGCCGTGGCCCTGCTGCCCACCGGGGCGCTGGCCGACGACCACGGCCGCCGCCGGGGGTTCGTGCTCGGCGCGGTCTTGCTCGCCGTCGCGTCAGTGGCCGGCGCACTGTCCCCCGGCACGGTGTGGCTGGTGCTGGCCCGGGTGGTGCAGGGCGTCGGCGCGGCGGCCGTCATCGCCTGCAGCCTGGGGCTCATCGCGCACGCCGTGCCCGCCGGCCCGGCCCGCACCCGGGCCACGGGCGTGTGGGGCGCGAGCCTGGGCGCCGGCATCGCCGTCGGCCCGCTGGCCTCGGCGGGGCTGGCGATCGGGCTGGGCTGGCCCGGGCCCTACTGGCTGCTCGCCGTGGGCGGGGTCGTCCTCGCCGTGGCCGGGCAGCGCTGGCTGCTGGAGTCGCGGGCGAGCACGCCGCGGGCCGTGGACACGGTGGGGGTGCTGCTCTTCTCCGGCACCCTGGCCGCGCTGCTCGCCGGGCTGGTGCTCGGCAGGCAGGGCTGGACGAGCGCGGGGGTGCTGCTCCTGCTCGGGCTCGCAGTCGCGGGCGCGGTGGCGTTCCCGCTCTGGGAGGCCCGACGCACCCACCCGATGCTGGACCTGGCGCTGTTCCGCAACCCGACCTTCGTCGCCGCCACGGTCGCCGGCCTGGCCACCGGGGCGGGGATCATCTCGGCCACGTCGTACTCGTCGACCGTCGTGCAGCGCGGCCTCGGCGGCACCGCGCTCGACGGGGCGTGGGTGCTGCTGGGCTGGTCGGTCACCAGCGTGGTGACGTCGCTGCTCGCGCGACGGCTGCCGGCGCGGGTCACCGGCCAGGCGCAGCTCGTGCTCGGGCTCCTGGGGGTCACGGTCGGGATGGTCATGCTCACCGGGGTCGCCGTGGGTGACGGCCCGGTGCGGCTGCTGCCCGGGCTGCTGGTGGCCGGGGCGGCGAGCGGGGTGCTCAACGCCGCGCTGGGTCGCCAGGCCGTGGCGAGCGTGCCGACGCACCTGGGCTCGACCGGCAGCGGCGCGAACAACACGGCCCGCTACCTCGGCGCGGCGGTAGGCGTCACCGTGGTCACCGTCGTGGTCACCCGCGGCGGGTCGAGCCCGGCCGCCGTGCTCGACGGGTGGGACTCGGCCGTGCTGGTGACGGCCGCGGTGTCCCTGGCCGGCGCGGTCGTCGTGCTGGCCTGCCGGCCGCGCCCCCCGGCCTGACCGCAGCCCGTCAGCGCACATCGCGGGCTACCTGCGCGCTCCCGGGATTCCTTTAGCGCACATAGCCCGCTACGTGCTCCCGCGCAGGCCTGACGGGTCGCACATCGCGGGCTACCTGCGCGCTCCCGGGCTTCCTTTGGCGCACCTAGCCCGCTACATGCGGCCGCGCAGGCCTGACGGACCGCAGGAAGCCCGCTGGATGCGCAGGGTCACCAGATGCGGACGCGCTCCGCCGGGTCGAGCCACAGGCCGTCGCCCTCGTGCACGTCGAACGCCTCGTGGAACGCGTCGATGTTGCGCACCACCGCGTTGGTGCGCAGCTCCGGCGGCGAGTGCGGGTCGACGGCCAGCCGGCGCAGCGCCTCCGACGGCCGCGTCTTGGCCCGCCACACCTGCGCCCAGGCGAAGAACACCCGCTGCAGCGCCGTCAGCCCGTCGATCTCCGGCGCCTCCGTGCCCGCCGCCTCGAGCGCCACCCCGTAGGCGACCAGCGCGATGGACAGGCCCCCGAGGTCACCGATGTTCTCCCCGACGGTGAGCGCACCGTTGACCGGGTGGCCGGGGGTCTCGCGGGCCTCGAGCACCGAGTACTGCGAGACGAGCGCCCCGGTGCGGCGGTCGAACTCGGTGCGGTCGGCGTCGGACCACCAGTCCCGCAGCGCTCCCGTGCCGTCGTACTTCGAGCCCTGGTCGTCGAAGCCGTGGCCGATCTCGTGGCCGATGACCGCACCGATGCCGCCGTAGTTCGCGGCGTCGTCGGCGTCGGCGTCGAAGAACGGGGGCTGCAGGATCGCGGCGGGGAACACGATCTCGTTCATCCGCGGGTTGTAGTAGGCGTTGACGGTCTGCGGCGTCATCAGCCACTCGTCGCGGTCGACGGGCCCGCCGAGGCGGCCCAGCTCGCGGTCGGTGTCGGCGGCCTCGGCGGCGCGGATGCTGCCCACCAGGTCGCCGCGGGTCACCGTGACGGCCGAGTAGTCGCGCCACCGGTCCGGGTAGCCGATCTTGGGGGTGAACGCGTCCAGCTTGGACAGTGCCCGCTCCCGGGTGTCCGGCGTCATCCAGTCCAACGTGGAGATGCGACGTCGGTAGGCCTCCACCAGGTTCGCGACCAGGGTGACCATCCGCTCCTTGGACCGGGCCGGGAAGTGCCGCTCGACGTACAGCGAGCCGACGGCCTCGCCGAGCAGACCCTCGACCAGCGACACGCCCCGCTTCCAGCGCTCCCGGTTCTCCGTGGTGCCGCTGAGCACGCGGCCGACGAAGTCGAAGTTCGCGGCCACCAGCTCGGCGTGCAGGTAGGGCGCCCGGCCGGCGACGACGCGCCACGAGGCCCACGCCTGCCAGTCGGCGAGCGGGAGCGCCTCGTCGCCGGACCACAGCCGGCCCAGGGTCTCGACGAACGACGGCTGCCGGACCACGACCTCCCCCAGCACCGTCGCGGGGTCGCGCCGGCCGTCGCCCAGCGCGTCCGCCCAGGCCACCCAGGGGAAGCCGGGGGCGGCAGCGACGAGGTCGTCGGTGGTGCGCAGGTTGTAGGTCGCCCCGGCGTCGCGGTTGGCCACGTTGTCCCAGTGCGCCCGGGCCAGCCGCGTCTCCACGGCGAGCACGCTGTCGGCGAGCGCGTCGGGGTCCCCGGCCACACCGCCGAGGGCCAGCAGCCGGGCGACGTGCCCGCGGTAGGTGCCGAGGGTCTCGGCGTGCTCCGGGGCGCGGTAGTAGGCCTCGTCGGGCAGGCCCAGGCCGGACTGCGACAGGTGCACCAGGTAGCGGGTCGGGTCGCCGGCGTCGGGGGCGACGGAGGGGCCGACGACGCCCTTGAGGCCCTCGCGCTGCAGCCGCGCCACGACCAGGGCCAGCTCCGTCGGGTCCGTGGCCGCGGCGACGGCGGCGAGGTCGCCGGCGATCGGGCCGGCACCGAGGGCGTCGACGGCGGCCTCGTCGAGGAACGACGCGTACAGGTCACCGATGCGCTGGGCGTCCGTGCCCGGCTCGGGGTCCGCGGCCGCGCACTCCTCGACGATCTCGCGGACGTGGGCCTCGGCGCGGTCGCGCAGCACGTGGAACGCCCCGTCCTGGGCGCGGTCGGCGGGGATCTGGTGCTCGGTCAACCAGCGGCCGTTGACGTGGCCGAACAGGTCGTCCTGGGCGCGGGTCGCGGGGTCGACGTGGGTGAGGTCGAGCCCGGAGGCGGCGGTGGGCATGACCCGACTCTCCCACGCCCCCGGTGACCTGGCCGGGGGCCGGTGTTGTGCCGGGCGGGGACGGCCCGGCATGCTGTCCGCGCGATCCGGGCAGGGGGCTCGGACAGGGGGAAGAAACACGGGTGCGTCGTGGGGTGTCTCGCAGCAACGGGTGCGTCGATCTGGCCGCTGGTCGGTCTCGGCACGGGTCTGCTGGTCGCGGGGGTGCTGCTGGTGGTGGCCACCCGGGCCCGCCGCGCGCGCCTGGGCCAGGTCTCGGCCGTGGTGCTGGGCGGGCTCGTCCTGGCCATCGCCACCTCGACCGGCGGCGCCGGTGAGGCCCAGGCGCAGGCCACGGACTGCCAGCCCGGCTCGCAGCCGACCGCCCCGGTGACCTCGTACACCACCTCGGACGCCCCGACCGCGACAAGCGCAGCGGACCCGACCACCGCCGAGCAGACCACGGTCGAGCAGACCGCCACGCAGGCCCCGGTCGCGACGACGATGACCGACGTCCCCGACGCGACGGCCCCGACCACCACGTCGACCGTGCCGGTCACGCCGACGCAGACCACCACCCTGCCCACCGAGACCGACGCACCAGGCACGTCCACGGAGACGACGACCGAGCAGCCGGTCACGACCACCGAGGCCACCCCGGCGCCGACGACCGACACGGTGCCGCCGGGCAGCTCGTAGGCGGGGCTCAGCCCAGGCCGAGGTCGGCCAGGCCTAGCACGGACCGGTAGGCCAGGCCCTCCGCGGCGATGACCTCGTCCGCCCCGGTGGCGCGGTCGACGACGGTCGCCACCCCCACCACCTCCGCACCCGCGTCGCGCAGCGCCCGCACCGCGGCCAGCGGCGAATTGCCGGTGGTGGTGGTGTCCTCGACGACGAGCACGCGGCGGCCGGTGACGTCGGGCCCCTCGACCTGGCGCTGCATGCCGTGGGCCTTGGCCGCCTTGCGCACCACGAACGCGTCGACGGGCCTGCCGGGGGCGTGCATCACCGCGGTGGCCACGGGGTCCGCGCCCAGGGTCAGCCCGCCCACCGCGGCGTAGTCCCAGTCGGCGGTCAGGCCGCGCAGCAGCGACCCGATCAGCGGGCCGGCGCGGTGGTGCAGGGTGGCGCGGCGCAGGTCGACGTAGAAGTCCGCCTCGGCGCCGGAGGAGAGCGTCACCCGGCCGTGCACCACGGCCAGCTCCCGGACCAGGGCAGCCAGCTCGCCGCGGGCCACCGGGTCGAGTGCGGGGACGTCGGGCACGGGGGCACTGGGAGTCGGGTCCACGGCGGACGACGCTACCGCCTCCCCCGGCCGCGCCCCGGCGCTCAGCGCAGCGGGGCGGTGAGGTCGACGCGCAGGTCGGCGCGCCCGGCCGTGGTCTCGACCCGGGCCGCGTTGGCGGCGTCGGGGCCCAGCGCGTGGGCCCGCGCCCGGGCCGGGGACTCCCCGAAGCGTTCGTGGCGCGCGACGAGGCGCCGCTCGCGCACCCCGCGGGCCACGTCGAGGAACCAGCACTCGTCGAGCAGGGGGCGCACCTGGTCCCACGGGGCGTCGTCGAGCAGCAGGTAGTTGCCCTCGACGAGCACGAGCGGGGCGTCCGCGGGGACCAGCACCGCGGCGGCGACCGCCTCGTCGAGCCGCCGGTCGAGCACCGGGGCCCAGACGTCCTCCCCGGCGCGGACCCGGCGCAGGGTGGCGACGAAGCCGGCGGCGTCGAACGTGTCGGGGGCGCCCTTGCGGTCGGTCCGGCCCAGCCGGCGCAGCGCGCCGTTGGCCAGGTGGAACCCGTCCATGCCGAGCACCACCGCACCGGGCACCTCGGCGACGAGGGCGGCGGCCAGCGACGACTTGCCCGACCCGGGGGACCCCGCCAGCCCGAGCACGGCCCGCCGGTGCGCCGCGACGAGCCCGTGGGCCCGCTCGACGAGCGCGGCCGGGGCCCTCACGCGGGGGGCAGCAGCCGCAGCAGGTCCCCGAAGCGGCTCAGCGAGCCCGCGACCTGCTCCCAGCGCTCCGGCCCGCTCGAGGTGCGCAGCACCGCCAGGGCCCAGCCGCCCTCGGCCCAGACCACGTCGACGTCCTCGCCGACCTCCTCGGCCAGGGTGACCAGCCGCTCGTCGACGGCCCGGCGGGCGGCCTCGAGGTCGGTGGTGAAGGCGAAGCGCGACCCGACCGGGCCCAGCAGGTCCATCTCGGACTCCCGCGGCGGGGTGGAGTCACCGGTGCGCAGCTCGAGGACGGTGGCCGAGGCGACGGGGCGGCGCAGCGCCACGAGGGTGCCGACCACCTGGCCGCGCTGCTCGAGGTCGAACACGTGCAGGGTCGCGCCCCAGCGCTGCGACGTCACCAGGTCGAGCGCGCGACCGGCCCCGCCGTGCGCGAACGGGCCGTGGCGCCACTGCGCGGTGATGACCGGGTCGGCGGAGGTGTGGCGCGCCCCGCTGGCCTGCGACCACGCCTGGCGGACGCGGGTGTGGTGGCTGCGGCGGCGCTGGTCGACGAGCAGGACGACGACGGCGGCCACGAGCACGACACCCGCGAGGGTGAACCACAACGCTGCCGACACGCCCCGAACCCTAACGACCGGCGCGGGTGCCGCGCGCAGCAGCGGCGCGCGTCCCGGCGCCGGGCCTAGGTGCGACCGCGTCCCGAGCCGACGCGGGCCGAGACCCGGCGCAGGACGCGGCGCGGCAGCAGGTGCGCCCCGGCGACCAGGGCCTTGTACTGCCTGCCCGGGACGCTGAGCACCCGGTCGCGGGCCAGGTCGGCCAGGCACTCCTCGACCACGTCGTCCGCCTCGAGCCACAGCCGGCCCCCGGTGCCGCCCATGTCGATGCCGGCGCGGGAGTGGAACTCGGTGCGCACGAAGCCCGGGCACAGCGCCAGCACGCGCACCCCGGTGCCGGCGAGGCCGCCGGAGAGGCCCTCGCTGAAGGACGTCACCCACGCCTTGCTCGCCGAGTAGGTGGAGCCGCGGCCGGGGACCAGGCCGGCCACGCTGGACACGTTGACCACCGCCCCGTGCCCGGCGGCCACCATCGCGGGCAGCGCGGCGCGGGTCAGCGCCATGACGGCGGTGACGTTGACGTCGAGCTGGGCCTGCAGCAGCGCCGGGTCGGCCTCCCAGAACTCACCGCTGGTGCCGAAGCCGGCGTTGTTCACCAGCAGGGCCACCCCGTCGGCGAGCCGGGCGGCCACGCGGTCGCGGTCCGCGGCCCGGGAGAGGTCGGCCACCAGCACCTCGCAGGCCGCGCCGTGGCGGCTCCGCAGGTCGGCGGCCAGCGCGGTCAGCGCGGCCTCGTCGCGGGCGACGAGCACCAGGTCGTGGCCGTCGGTGGCGAGGCGCCGGGCGAAGGCGGCCCCGATGCCGGAGGTGGGGCCGGTGACGAGGGCGACGGGGCGGGGCACGCGGGTGAGGCTAGCGGGCCGCCCGGTCGCTCACCCCGGCTCCGGGCCGGTGGCCACGGGACGGTCCGGGTCGTGCGACCACTGCGACCACGACCCGGGGAACAGGGCCGCGTCGACCCCGGCGACGGCGAGCGCGAGGACGGCGTGCGAGGCGGTGACCCCGGAGCCGCAGTACACCCCGACCGCGTCGGACCCCCCGGTCAGCGCGCGGGCCCGGGCGGCCAGCTCGGCGGCGGGCAGCAGCGTGGCGTCGGCGGCGAGGTTGTCGGCCGTGGGCGCGCTGACCGCTCCCGGGACGTGACCGGCGCGGGGGTCGACGGGCTCGACCTCCCCGCGGTAGCGCTCCCCCGCCCGGGCGTCGAGCAGCACACCGTCACGGGCCAGGGCGGCGGCGGCGTCCGCGTCGAGCACCGGCAGGTGCCCCCCGCTGAGCTCGACGTCACCGGCGGGCCGGGGCCGGGTCTCCCCCGTCTCCAGCGGGTGCCCGGCGCGCTCCCACGCGGGCACCCCACCGTCGAGCAGCGCGACCTCGCCGACCCCCGCCCAGCGCAGCAGCCACCACGCCCGGGCCGCGGCGAGGCCCCCGGTGGCGTCGCAGACGACGACGGGCTGCTCGGCGTGCAGCCCCCAGCGGCGGGCGGCGGCCTGCAGGTCGGCGACGGCGGGCAGCGGGTGGCGGCCCCGCTCCGGCGCGGGTGGGGCGGCCAGCTCGGTCTCCAGGTCGACGAACACCGCGCCCGGCACGTGGCCCGCCCGGAAGTGGTCGTGGCCGTGGGGGTCGCCGAGCGCCCACCGCACGTCGAGCACCAGGGGCGGGGTGGGGCCCGCCAGCGCGGCGGCCAGCGCGTCGGCCGTGACCAGCGGGCCGCTCACGAGGCGACCAGCCCGGCCTGCACGGCCATGATGGCGGCGTGGACGCGGTTGGCCGCGCCCAGCTTGCGGACGACGTTGCCGACGTGGGTCTTCACGGTGCTCTCCTCGACGACGAGCTCGGTGGCGATCTGGCGGTTGTCCAGCGCGGCCCCGAGGCAGCGCAGCACGTCGGTCTCGCGCTCGGTGAGGGAGCGCAGCGCCTCCTCGGTGGCCGGGGCGGCCGCGGTGCGGGTGGCCACCCGGCGCAGCGACCCGGGCGTCATCACCGCCAGCCCGGCCGCCGCGGCGCGCACGGCGGCGACGAAGGCGGCCGGCCGCTCGTCCTTGCCCAGGAAGCCCACGGCCCCCGCCCGCAGCGAGCGGGCGACGAGGTCGTCGGTGTCCAGCGAGGTGACGGCGACGACGGCCGGTGGGGCGTCGAGCCGCGCGTGCAGCAGCGCGGTGGCGTCGAGCCCGCCGACGCGGCGCATCCGCAGGTCCATGAGCACCACCGCGGGCCGCAGCCGGCGCACCGCGTCGAGCACCTGGTCCCCGTCCTCGCACTCCCCGACCACGTCGAGCCCGCCGGAGCGCAGGATCGAGCCCAGGCCGGCGCGGCTCATGGCGTCGTCGTCGACGAGCAGCACCGTGGGGCGCTCGGGCGGGGCGGGGTCGGGGGCCACGTCCGCGACGCTAGCGGCGGGGCCCGACACCTCCCGACGCGGCGTTCCCGGACCACGGCAGCTGGGCGGTCACCACGAAGTCCGCCCCGGCCGGGCCCGCGTCGAACCGGCCGCCCGCGGCGTGCACCACCTCGGCCAGCCCGGCCAGGCCCGTGCCGGTGCCGCGGCTCGCCGGGGGCCGGCGCGGCAGGGGCGAGCGCACCTCGACGGCGACGCCGCGGGCCGGGTCGGCCACCACCCGCACGGCCGCCTCCGGCCGGCCCGCGTAGCGCACCGCGTTGCCCAGCGCCTCGCGGAGCACCCGCAGTGCGACCCGGCTGCTCGTGGCGCCCGCGCCGGGCGCGACGTCGAGGGTGAGCACGGCGCGCAGGCCGTCACCCCGGGCGCCCGCCACCACCGCGGGCGCCTCGTCGAGCCCGGGCTCCTCGCCCGGCCCGCGCAGCGCGCCCACCGCCCGGGCCAGGGCGTCGTTGGCCTCGTGCGCGGTGTCCCAGATGAGCTCCGCGGACCCGACGACCTCGGCCCGCTCGGCCGCCGGCAGCCCGTCGTAGCCGCGCACCTGCAGCGCGCCGGCGTGCAGCGAGATGCGGGTCAGCAGCGTGGAGAGGCCGTCGTGGACGTCCCGGGCCAGGCGGGCGCGCTCCTGGGCGCGCACCACCTCCTCGCGCAGCTCGGTGCGCTCGCTGCTCACCTGGCGGGTGGTCCGCTCCGCCACGGCCAGCGCCGAGGTGGTGCGCAGCAGCAGCCCCAGCCCCACGGTCAGCCCGACGAGGACCGCCGCCACGAGCCAGGCCACGGGCAGCGCGACCTCGTACGGGGTGGCCGGGTCGACCCCGCGCCAGGCGAGCAGGAGTGAGCTGTCCCCCGGCCCGGACCGCGCGGCGTCCCAGCTCAGCGACACGACCACCGCGGCCAGCACGGCCGCCACCGCCAGCGCGGCCCGACGTGGGGGCTGCACACGCACCAGGCCGACCAGGCAGACCAGGGCGGCCAGCGCGTCCGCGATGCCGAGGACCGGTGCCGCCACCGCCACGCCCAGGACCACCCAGGGCCAGCGGTAGCGCCACACGAGGAGCACCGACGCCGTCAGCGCGAGCACGAAGCCCACCCCGATCGAGACCGGGTTGCCGACACCCCGCTGCGAGTAGGCCTCAGAGGCGAGGGCCACGGCAGTGGTGGCGCTGAGCAGCGACGCGGTGACCGCGGTGGTGGTGGCGAGGCGGCGGCGCAGCACCGCACCGCGCCCGGCCACCGGGGCGGCGGCGACCGGGGGCGGCGGGACGGCCGCGGGGCGCCAGGTGGTGGTCACGGGCGCCGACGGTAGGGCCTGGGCCCGACACCGGGCCTCCCCCCGCGGGAGGAGGCCGCGCCCGCGGGTGGACCACGGGAGGAGACGGGTCCCGCCCGCGGGGGGACGTGGCCGGGGGGTGCGGACCGGTCGACTGGTCCCCAGCGAGCCCGCCGACCACGGCGGGACCCCCTCCCGCCGAAGGAGAACCACCGTGTCGAACCCGCCGACGAACCAGCCGCCGAACCAGCCCGGGCCCGGCCAGCAGCCCCAGTGGGGTCCGCCCCCGGGGCAGGGCTACCCCCCGCCGCAGCCGCCGAGGAAGTCCTTCGTGGCGCGGCACAAGATCCTCACCGTGCTCGGCGTCCTGGTGGTCCTCGGGATCATCATCGGCGTCTCGAGCTCCGGTGGGTCGTCCGGTGGCGGCGGTGGAGAGGGGTCCACCGCTGCCACCGGGTCGGGGGCGACGAGCACTGCGGCGCCGGCCGCCGAGGACGCCCCCGGCATCGGCACCCCGGTCCGGGACGGGAAGTTCGAGTTCACCGTCACGGCCGTCGAGCCACCCGTGCCCAGCGTCGGCGACGGCCCGTTCAGCGAGACCGCCCAGGGTGAGTACGTGGTGGTCCGGCTGGACGTGACCAACGTGGGAGACCGTCAGCAGCTCGTCGACCAGAGCGCGCAGAAGCTCATCGACGCCCAGGGCCGCCAGCTCTCCCCCGACACCGGGGCGACGTTCGCGATCGACACCGACAACGCGTTCACCGAGGTCAACCCCGGCAACAGCGTGCAGGTGGCGCTGGTCTACGACGTGCCCGTGGGCACCACCCCGACCACGCTCGAGCTGCACGACTCGGCGTTCTCCGGCGGCACCGAGGTGTCCCTGACCTGACCCGGACGGCCGTTGGAGTGCCAGTGGTCGTCATCCCGGACGGATGACGACCACTGGCACTCCATTGGCGGTCTCAGGGACGGTCAGCCGACGAGCAGTCCCGAGCCGTCCTCGGCCACGGTGACCGTGACGGTGTCGCCGTCGACGACGTCGCCCGCCAGCAGCGCCCTGGCCAGCCGGTCCCCGATGGCCTGCTGCACCAGCCGGCGCAGCGGCCGCGCCCCGTAGAGGGGGTCGAACCCGCGCTCGGCCAGCCACGTCCGCGCGTCGTCGGACACCTCCAGCACCAGCCGGCGCTGCGCGAGCCGCTCGGCCAGCGCGGCGACCTGGATGTCCACGATGGACGTCAGCTCGGCCGCGGTGAGCGCGTCGAACACGACCACGTCGTCGAGCCGGTTGACGAACTCCGGCTTGAACGCCCGCTTCACCGCGTCGAGCACCTGCTCCTTGCTGCCCCCGGCCCCGAGGTTCGAGGTGAGCACCAGGATCGTGTTGCGGAAGTCCACGGTGCGGCCCTGCCCGTCGGTGAGCCGGCCCTCGTCGAGCACGGCCAGCAGCACGTCGAACACGTCGGGGTGCGCCTTCTCCACCTCGTCGAACAGCACCACCGAGTAGGGCCGGCGGCGGACGGCCTCGGTGAGCTGGCCGCCCTGGTCGTAGCCGACGTAGCCGGGGGGAGCCCCGACGAGCCGGGCGACGGAGTGCTTCTCCCCGTACTCGCTCATGTCGATGCGGATCATGGCCCGCTCGTCGTCGAACAGGAACTCCGCCAGCGCCTTCGCCAGCTCGGTCTTGCCCACCCCGGTGGGGCCGAGGAACAGGAACGAACCGGTGGGCCGGTCGGGGTCGGCCACCCCGGCCCGGGCGCGGCGCACCGCGTCGCTCACCGCGGCCACGGCGTCGGACTGCCCGACGACGCGGCGGCCGATCTCGTGCTCCATGCGCAGCAGCTTGGCGGTCTCGCCCTCGAGCATCCGCCCGGCGGGGATGCCGGTCCACGCGCTGACCACGTCGGCCACGTCGTCGGGGCCCACCTCCTCCTTGAGCATGACGTCGCCGTCGGTGGTGACGGTGGCCTTCGCCAGGTCGCGCTCCAGGGCGGGGATGCGGCCGTAGCGCAGCTCGGCGGCCCGGCCGAGGTCGCCGTCGCGCTCGGCGCGGTCGGACTCCCCGCGCAGCCCCTCGAGCTGCTCCTTGAGGTCGCGGACGGCGTCGATGGCCGACTTCTCGTTGTGCCAGCGGGCCGTCAGCTCGGCGAGGTGCTCGCGGTGGTCGGCCAGCTCGCTGCGCAGCGTGGCCAGCCGCGACACCGAGCCCGCGTCGGTCTCGGTGGCCAGCGCGACCTCCTCGATCTCCAGCCGGCGCACCACCCGCTCGGCCTCGTCGACCTCGACGGGCCGGGAGTCGATCTCCATGCGCAGCCGCGAGCCCGCCTCGTCCACCAGGTCGATCGCCTTGTCTGGCAGGAACCGCGAGGTGATGTAGCGGTCGGACAGCGAGGCGGCGGCGACGAGCGCGGCGTCGGTGATGCGCACGCCGTGGTGCACCTCGTAGCGCTCCTTGAGCCCGCGCAGGATGCCCACGGTGTCGGCCACCGACGGCTCGCCGACGAGGACCTGCTGGAAGCGACGCTCGAGGGCCGCGTCCTTCTCGATGTGCTGGCGGTACTCCTCCAGCGTGGTCGCGCCGACGAGGCGCAGCTCGCCGCGTGCCAGCATCGGCTTGATCATGTTGCCCGCGTCCATGGCGGACTCGCCGGTCGCGCCGGCCCCGACGATGGTGTGCAGCTCGTCGATGAAGGTGATGACCTCGCCCGCGGAGGCGGTGATGTCGTCGAGCACGGCCTTGAGCCGCTCCTCGAACTCGCCGCGGTACTTCGCGCCGGCGACCATGGAGCCGAGGTCGAGGGAGATGACGCGGCGCCCGCGCAGGCTCTCGGGCACGTCCCCGGCAACGATGCGCTGGGCGAGGCCCTCGACGATGGCCGTCTTGCCCACGCCGGGCTCACCGATGAGCACCGGGTTGTTCTTGGTGCGGCGGCTGAGCACCTGCACCACGCGGCGGATCTCGGTGTCGCGGCCGATGACGGGGTCGAGCGCGCCGGAGCGGGCCCGCTCGGTGAGGTCGGTTCCGAACTTCTCCAACGCCTGGTAGCTGTTCTCGGGGTCCGGCGAGGTGACCCGGGCCGAGCCGCGCACCGTGGCGAAGCCGTCGCGCAGCGCGGCCGGGGTGGCGCCGCGGCCGGTGAGCAGCCGCGCGACCTCGTCGTCGCCGGTGGCCAGGCCGACGAGCAGGTGCTCGGTGGAGACGTACTCGTCGCCGATCTCGCCGGCGAGCTGCTGGGCGGTGCCCAGCGCGCGGACGGCGGCCCGGTCGAGCTGCGGGGCCGAGACGGTGGAGCCGGCAGCGGTGGGCAGCCGCCGCAGCGTCGCCTCCACCTCGGTGCGCAGGCCCTCGGGGTCCACGCCCACGGCACGCAGCAGGGGCGCGGTCACCCCGTCGGACTGGCCGAGCAGCGCCGCGAGCAGGTGCGCCGGGCGCACGTCGGAGTGCCCGGCCGTGGTGGCCGAGGAGACGGCGGTCGAGAGCGCCTGCTGGGTCTTGGTGGTGGGCGTGAAGGAGTCCATCGATCACCTCAGGGTCGCGAGGGGGTGGTGCCGGGTCGCGGGTGTTGCGTCCCTGCTCGAACCAACGTACAGGAACTTGAGCGTGTTCCGCTCAAGTCGGGACACGGCCCGCAGGTGACGGACGCGTAACGACCTGGCGGACCTCTTGCGGCTTTGCCCGATCTTGGTGTGCTCTTTCCCGATGACCTGGAGCCCCGATCCAGCCGTGTCCGTGCTCGCCGCCGACAGCACGGTCGGCCAGACCATCGAGAGCGCGATCGACGGCGTGTTCGAGCCGATCACCTCGACCGCGTCGTCGATCATCTTCTTCGAGGTGCCGATCGCGGGCGGCAGCTACCCGGTCGTCGTGCTCTGGCTCGTGGCGGCCGCGATCATCTTCACCGTCTACTTCGGCGCCCCGCAGTTCCGCCACTTCCGGCTCGCGCTGCAGACGGTGCGCGGGAAGTTCAGCCGGGACGACGACCCGGGCGAGGTGACGCACTTCCAGGCGCTGTCCTCGGCGGTCTCGGGCACCGTCGGGCTCGGCAACATCGCCGGCGTCGGCGTCGCGGTGACCATCGGTGGCCCGGGGGCCACGTTCTGGATGATCATCGCCGGGCTGCTGGGCATGGCGACCAAGTTCTGCGAGTGCACCCTCGGCGTGAAGTACCGCGAGGTGCACGAGGACGGCTCCATCTCCGGCGGGCCGTTCAAGTACCTGCCGATCGCCTTCGCCCGGCTCGGCAGGATCCCGTCCAAGGTGCTCACCGGGATCTTCGCGATCGCGATCATCCTGTTCGGCACCGCCGGCGGGAACATGTTCCAGGCCAACCAGACCTTCGCCCAGGCCCGGGACGTCACCGGCGGCGACGACGGCTTCCTCGGCAGCGACACCGCCGCCCTGCTCTTCGGCATCGGGCTGGCGTTCCTCGTCGGCGCGGTCATCCTCGGCGGCATCAAGTCCATCGCCAAGGTGACCAGCAAGCTCGTCCCCGCGATGGGGATCATGTACGTCGTCGCCTGCCTCGTCGTCATCGGCACCAACATCGGCCAGCTGCCCGACGCGTTCGGCGCCATCATCGGCGGCGCGTTCAACCCCGACGGCATCACCGGCGGCGTGATCGGCGTGCTCATCGTCGGGTTCCAGCGGGCCGCGTTCTCCAACGAGGCCGGCGTCGGCTCGGCCCCCATCGCGCACTCCGCGGTCAAGACCCACCGGCCGGTCAGCGAGGGGTTCGTCGCGCTGCTCGAGCCGTTCATCGACACCGTCATCGTCTGCACCATGACCGCGGTGACCATCGTCATCGCCTCCCCGCAGCGCTGGCTCGACGCCCGCCAGGAGGTGGCCGACACCGGCACCACCACCGCCGACGGGGTCGTCATCACCTCCGACGCGTTCGCCACCGTCGTGGGCTGGTTCCCCTACGTCCTCTCCGTCGCCGTCGCGCTGTTCGCGTTCTCCACCCTGCTCACCTGGAGCTACTACGGGCTCAAGGCGTGGACCACGCTGTTCGGCCGCAGCGCCCTGACCGAGAACATCTACAAGCTGGTGTTCCTGTTCTTCACCGTCGTCGGCACGGTGCTCTCCTTCGGCCAGGTGCTCGACTTCGCCGACGCGATGCTGTTCCTCTGCGCCTTCGTCAACCTCAGCGGCGTCTACCTGCTCATGCCGGTGGTCAAGCAGGAGATGAAGGACTACCTGCGCGACCGGAAGTCCGGCGAGCTGCAGGCCCAGGTCGCCCGCAGCGCGCCCGTCAGCGAGCAGTAGCCGGCCCCGCGCCCCGCCCCTGCGGTCAGCCGACCCAGGGGCGGGGCTGCGCGGCGGCGGCGAAGTGGTCGCCGCCCTTGCGGGCCGGGTCGTCGGTGCCCCAGGAGCGGCGGCGGTCGGCCCGGGCGTAGCGGGGCAGGTGCTTGCGGCAGTGCACGTAGGCCTCCTCGACCGCCACCACCACCCAGCACTCCGCTCGCCGGCCGCGCACCGGGTCCGCCGGCAGCGCCGGGTGCTCCCGGCGCAGCTCCTCGTCCTCGACCACGGTGGCCGACCCGTTGACGTGCAGGCCGATGACGTCGTCGACGAGGTCGAGCACGAGCAGCCCGACGTGCGGGTTCTCCGCGAGGTTGCCCAGGCTCGCCATCACCCCGTTGCCGCGGTACTCCGGGTACGCGAGGCGGGACTCGTCGAGCACGACGACGAAGCCGGGCGGGCCGCAGCGGACCGAGGAGTCGCACTCCCCGGCGGCGTCGGCCGTCGCGACGACGACCAGCTCCGCGCGGCGGAGGAAGTCGACCATCTCCGGCGACAGGCGGGCGAGCACCTGCTGGTCGTAGAAGGCCTCGGCCCGGGCGGTGGTGCCGCGCTCGCGCTGCCTGCGGTGCTCCCCGTCCGAGCCCGGACGGCGGTGGGTGGTCCCGGTCACGCCGGACACGGTGGCACACGGGCCGCCGGCGCGGGGCACGTCCGGCGCGCCCCGCTCGGGCCGTCGGCGCTCTGGCATCATCGGGCCGTCGGACGCGAGCGGGTGGGGGGAACCGGTGGACACCACCTCGGTCGCCCTCGTCCGGGGGACGCTCGAGCGGGTGGGCGAGCGCTCCGACGAGCTCACCGCCCGGCTCTACGCCCGGCTGTTCGCCCTCGAGCCGGAGACCCGCGCGATGTTCCCCGCGAGCATGGCCGTGCAGCGCCACCGGCTGCTGGCCGCGCTGGACCACGTGGTCGCCGTGCTCGACCGCCCCGAGCAGCTCGAGCCGTTCCTGCGCCGGCTCGGCCGCGACCACCACAAGCTGGACGTGTCCCCGCAGCAGGTGGCCTCGCTGGGGGTGGCGCTGGAGGGTGCGCTGCGCGACGTGCTCGGGACGGGCTGGGACGAGCGGGCCGCGGATGCGTGGCGGGAGGCGTTCGCCCTCGTCGCGGACCTCATGGCCGAGGGCGACGCGGGGGTCGGCGGGCCGCGGCGGTGGACGGCAACGGTGGTCGAGCGGCTCCGGGTCGCCGACGACGTGGCGGTGGTGCGGCTGCAGGTCGACCGCGACCCCGGCGCCCCGGCCGGGTCCCCCGTGCCCGCGATGGCCGCGGGGCAGTACCTGTCGGTGAGCACCGACCGGCGGCCCGGGCTGTGGCGCACCTACTCCCCCGCGACGGCCCCCGACCCGGGCGGGCAGGTCGAGCTGCACGTGCGGACGGTGCCCGGGGGGTGGGTGAGCGGGTCGGTGGTGGGCCACACCCGGCCGGGGGACCGCTGGACGCTCGCGACCCCGATGGGTGCGCTGCGCGTGGACCGGGCCAGCGGGCGGGACGTGCTCATGGTCGCCGGCGGCACCGGTCTGGCCCCGATGCGCTCGCTGCTGCTGGAGCTGGCGCGCTCCGGCGGGGCGCCGCGGGTGCACCTGTTCGTCGGGGGCCGCCACCCCGGTGACCTCTACGACCTGCCCGCGCTGGCCGAGCTGGCCCGCCGCAATCCGTGGCTCACGGTCGTGCCGGTGGTGGAGACGCTCGAGGCGCCGTGGACCCGGGTCCCCCCGCCGCCGCGGCCCGACGGCACGCACCAGCCGCTGGTGGGCCGGCTGGTCGACGTGGTGACCGGGTTCGGGGCGTGGGACGACCGGCAGGCGCTGGTCAGCGGGTCGCCCGCGATGGTGCGGGCCACCGTCACGGGGCTGGTCGCCCGGGGCATGCCCGCGCACCAGGTGTGGCGCGACCCTCTCCCGCCGGCGCACTGACGCCCCGCCGCCGGCCCCGCACACCGCGGGCAGTGTGCGGTCTTGCACGCCCGGGCGCGGCCACACTGCGGGCAGTGTGCGGTCCGGGACGCCCGGGGGCGGCCACACTGCGGGCAGTGTGCGGGGGCGGGCGGGGTCAGGTTCGGGGGCGGGGCTTCCAGACGACGAGCGCGGTGTCCTGCCGCACGGGCACGAGGTCGCGCCGGTAGGAGGCGTGCACCCCGGCGGCGGCAGCCGCGGCCGCGGCGTGGGCGGCGGCGATCTCCTCGCCCAGCTCGGTGATGCGGTGCTGCAGGGCCTCGACCTGGTTGGTCAGCTCGATGATCCGCTTGATGCCGGCGAGGTTGACGCCCTCGTCCTGGGAGAGCCGTTGCACCTCGCGCAGCAGGGCCACGTCGCGCAGCGAGTACCGCCGCCCCCCACCGGCGCTGCGGTGGGGGGTGACGAGGCCGAGCCGGTCGTAGGTGCGCAGCGTCTGGGCGTGCATGCCGGCGAGCTCGGCGGCGATGGAGATGACGAACACCTGGGCGTCGAGGTCCACCGGGACCCCCGACGCACCCGGCCGCCGCGGGCTCATCGCGCGCCCGCCCACCCGGACCGGGGGTCGAAGCCCGCCGCCTGCTCCGCCGCGGCGTAGGCCTGCAGCGCCTCGGTGGCCGCCGCGTCCAGCGTGGTCGGGACCGTGACCGACACCGTCACCAGCAGGTCCCCCGCCGTGCCGCTGCGCCGCGGGACACCGCGTCCGCGCAGCCGCAGCGTGCGACCGTCGGACGTGCCCGGCGGCACCTTGAGCCCGACCCGCCCGGTCAGCGTCGGCACCGAGAGCGTGGTGCCCAGCGCAAGCTCGGCGAACCCGACGGGCACGGTGAGGGTGAGGTCGTCACCGTCGCGGGCGAACACCGGGTGCGGGGTGACGTGGACGGTGACGAACAGGTCGCCCGAGGGCGCACCTCGCAGCCCCGCCTCGCCCTGGCCCGCCAGCCGGATCCGCTGGCCGTCGTCGACCCCGGCCGGCACCCGCACGGTGATGGTGCGGGTGCGGGTGGTGGCCCCGGTGCCGCCGCACTCCGGGCACGGGTCGTCGACGAGCGAGCCCGTCCCGCGGCAGTCCCGGCACGGCTCGCTGAAGCCGAAGGCCCCCTGGTTGGAGCTGACCACGCCCGAGCCCGAGCAGGTGGGGCAGGTGCGCGGGTGCGTGCCGGGCCGGGCGCCGCTGCCGTGGCAGCTGGTGCACGGCGACGGGCTGGTGAGCCGCAGCGGCACCACGGCGCCCTGGCACGCCTCGACGAAGTCCAGCCGCACCTCGGTCTGCACGTCGCTGCCGCGCTGCGGCCGGCTGCCGCCGGGGCGGGCCTGGCCGCGGCCGCCGAAGAGCCCGCCGAACAGGTCGCCGAGACCGCCGGGACCGGCCGTACCCCCGGCCTGGCCGAACAGGTCGCTCAGGTCGAAGTCCTGCGCGCCGCCGGGGGCGCTGAACCCGCCCCGGCCCCGGCCGCCGGCGGCGAACATGGCGCGCGCCTCGTCGTACTCCTTGCGCTTCACCGGGTCCCCGAGCACGTTCTGCGCCTCGGAGACCGACTTGAACCGGGCCTCGGCCTTGGCGTCACCCGGGTTCGCGTCGGGGTGCAGCTCGCGGGCGAGCTTGCGGTAGGCCTTCTTGACGTCGGCCTCCGAGGCGTCGGAGGGGACGCCCAGCTCGGCGTAGAAGTCCTTGTCGACCCAGTCGCGTGCACTCATCGGACGTCCCCTCCCCTCAGTCCTGCGCCGGTGCCGGGCCGGCACCGGGTCCGGGGACGGTGCCCCCGGTCGTGTCCCCGCCGGCGGTGCCGCTGCCGGCGGTGCCGTTGCCGGCGGTGTCACTGCCGGCCGGGTCGTCGGTCGGGCCCGCGTCCTGCGGGTCCTCCGACACGGCCACCATCGCCGGGCGCAGCACGCGCTCGCCGAAGCGGTAGCCCTGGCGCATCACCACGGCGACGACGGGCTCGCCGCCGGCACCGTCGTGCGCGACGGCCTCGTGCACCGACGGGTCGAACGGGTCGCCGACGGCGCCGAACGCGGTGAGCCCCTGGTTCGTCAGCGCGGCGGCGAGCTTGTCCGCCACCGACTTCAGCGGCCCCTCGAGGTCGCCGTGGCTGCGGGCGCGGTCGAGGTCGTCGAGCACCCCGAGCAGCTCCCCCGCCACGGAGGCCTTGGCGGCGTCGATCACGGCCTGGCGGTCGCGCTCGACGCGGCGGCGGTAGTTCGCGTACTCCGCCGAGAGGCGCTGCAGGTCCGCGGTGCGCTCGAGCAGCTCCTGCTGCACCGGGTCGCCCGCGTCCTGCCCGTCGCCCGCCGCGGCGTCGCTGTCCTCGACGACCTCGCCGTCGACGACCTCACCCTTGCCCGCCGCCTCCGGGTCGAGCAGGCCCGCCTCCTCGGCGAGGCCCGGCTCCGCGTCGTGCGGGGCCGGCTCCTCACCGGGGGTGGCGGACGGGTCCGGCCCGCCCGGCCCGGGCGCGGTCTCCCGCGCCCGGCCGGTGTCGGGGTCGATGCGGCGCTTGTCGGTGATGGTCACCGGCTCCTCGGCCTCGCGCCCGTCGCGGTTGCGGCCGATCACTTGGAGCCCGCCTCGCCCGTCTGCTCGGTGTCGGTGGGCTCGTCGACGACCTCGGCGTCGACGACGTCGTCGTCCCCGCCGGTGGTGGCGCCGGCCGCGTCACCCGCGGTGGGCTGGGAGTCGGCGTAGATGGCCGAGCCGAGCTCCTGGCTGACGGTGGCCAGGTTCTCCACCGCGGTCTTGATGGCTGCGGTGTCGGACCCCTCCAGCGCGGTGCGGGCCTCGGCGATGGCGCCCTCGACCTTGGTCTTGACCTCGGCCGGGACCTTCTCCTCGTTGTCCTTGACGAACTTCTCCGTCTGGTGGACGAGGGACTCGGCCTGGTTGCGGACCTCGGCCTCCTCGCGGCGCTTCTTGTCCTCGTCCGCGTGGGCCTCGGCGTCCTTCATCATCCGGTCGATCTCGTCCTTGCCCAGCGCCGAGCCGCCGGTGATGACCATCGACTGCTCCTTGCCGGTGCCGAGGTCCTTGGCGCCGACGTGGACGATGCCGTTCGCGTCGATGTCGAAGGTGACCTCGATCTGCGGCACGCCGCGCGGGGCCGGGGGCAGGCCGGTCAGCTCGAACATGCCGAGCTTCTTGTTGTAGGCCGCGATCTCGCGCTCGCCCTGGAAGACCTGGATCTGCACCGAGGGCTGGTTGTCGTCCGCGGTGGTGAAGGTCTCCGAGCGCTTGGTCGGGATCGTGGTGTTGCGCTCGATGAGCTTGGTCATCACGCCGCCCTTGGTCTCGATGCCGAGGGAGAGCGGGGTGACGTCGAGCAGCAGCACGTCCTTGACCTCGCCGCGCAGCACGCCGGCCTGCAGGGCCGCACCCACCGCGACGACCTCGTCGGGGTTGACGCCCTTGTTGGGCTCGCGGCCACCGGTCAGCTCCTTGACCAGCTCGGACACCGCGGGCATGCGGGTCGAGCCGCCGACGAGCACGACGTGGTCGATGTCGCCGACCTTGACGCCACCGTCCTTGACCACGGCCTGGAAGGGGCTGCGGCAGCGCTCGAGCAGGTCGGAGGTGATGCGCTGGAACTCCGAGCGGGAGAGCTGCTCGTCGAGGAACAGCGGGTTCTTCTCGGAGTCGACCGTGATGTAGGGCAGGTTGATCGAGGTGCTCTGCCCGGAGGAGAGCTCGATCTTGGCCTTCTCGGCGGCCTCGCGGAGGCGCTGCAGGGCCATCTTGTCCTTGGTCAGGTCGATGCCGTGCTGGGCCTTGAACTTCTCGACCAGCCAGTCGACGACGCGCTGGTCCCAGTCGTCCCCACCGAGGTGGTTGTCACCGGAGGTGGCGCGGACCTCGACGACGCCGTCGCCGATCTCGAGCAGGGACACGTCGAACGTGCCGCCACCGAGGTCGAAGACGAGGATCGTCTGCTCCTTCTCGCCCTTGTCCAGCCCGTAGGCCAGCGCGGCGGCGGTCGGCTCGTTGACGATGCGCAGCACGTTGAGGCCCGCGATCTGGCCGGCCTCCTTGGTGGCCTGGCGCTGGGCGTCCTCGAAGTACGCGGGCACCGTGATGACGGCGTCGGAGACGTCCTCGCCGAGGTAGGCCTCCGCGTCGCGCTTGAGCTTCATCAGCGTGCGCGCCGAGATCTCCTGGGACGTGTAGTCCTTGTCGTCGATCTTCGTCGTCCAGTCGGTGCCGATGTGGCGCTTGACCGAGCGGATCGTCCGGTCGACGTTGGTCACGGCCTGGTTCTTGGCGGGCTGCCCGACGAGGACCTCGCCGTTGCGCGCGAACGCGACGACCGACGGGGTGGTGCGGGAGCCCTCCGAGTTGGCGATGACGGTGGCCTCGCCGCCCTCGAGGACGGAGACGACCGAGTTGGTGGTCCCGAGGTCGATCCCGACCGCACGAGCCATGGTGTGTTCCTCCTGTGCTTGGTGGTGCTGGGGTGTGCCGCCGGCTGAGCCCCGGGGCACGCTGGGCTGAGCCTGCTGCGCTCAAGTCTGCCGCGCTCCCGGCTCGGCCGTCAAACCGAACCTGAGCGAGGGGGGCTCAAGGTGGTGCTGACCGGCTCAACGGACGGGCGCGCCCGGGTGTTCCCGGGGGCCCGTGACGGGGCCCAGCGCCGGTGTGTGGCGCGCCCAGGGCCCTCCCGCCCGCCACGCACCGGCGCTCGGCGGGGTGCTCAGGCGTGCGGCGGGTGCGGGGGCAGGCCGAAGGCGGCGAACAGGGCGCTGCCGTCGTGCCCGGCCTGCGCCCCGGCCGTGGGGCTGGCGTCGAAGAAGGCGGCGACGTGCCCGACGCCCGCGGCCGTGACGCCGAGGACGTGCAGCTGGAACGGGTGGTGCTGCCCGTCGGGGCCGCGCATGTAGAGCCCGTACGCGGGCTGGCCGTTGGCGCGGGTGGGCAGCAGCACCATGTCCCCCGGTCCCTCTGCCGGGCACTGCCCGCCGATGAGCCCGACCACGGCCTCGGGCCCGACGTACCAGGAGTCGAACGGCGGCATCTCCCAGACGACCTCGCGGGTCAGCACGGCGACCAGGCCGGCGATGTCGTAGCGCTCGAAGCAGGCGACGTAGGCGGCGAGCAGCGCGCGGGTCGCCGGCGTGTCCGGGTCGACGAGGGCGTCGCGCTGCGGGTCGAGCTCGGCCAGCTGGGCCCGGGCCCGCTGCAGCGCGCTGTTCACCCCGGCCACGGTGGTGCCCAGCGCCTCCGCCGTCTCGGCCGCGGAGAGCTGCAGCACCTCGCGCAGCACGAGCACGGCGCGCTGGCGGGTGGGCAGGTGCTGCAGCGCGGCGACGAACGCGAGCCGCACCGACTCCCGGTCGGCCACCGTGTCGGCCGGGTCGGTGGGCAGCGGCTCCAGCCACGGCACCTCGCCGCGCTCGACGAGGTCGTCGGTGGGGTCCGAGCTGGGGGCACCGAGGCCGGTGGGCAGCGGGCGGCGGGCGCGGCCCTCCAGCGCGGTCAGGCAGGTGTTGGTGGCGATGCGGTGCAGCCAGGTGCGCACCGACGAGCGGCCCTCGAAGCGGTCCCACGCCTTCCACGCCCGCACCAGCACGTCCTGCAGCAGGTCCTCGGCGTCGTGCCGGGAGCCGGACATGCGGTAGCAGTGCGCCAGCAGCTCGCGGCGGAAGGGCTCGACGGCCGTGGCGAAGTCGGCGGGCGGGCCGGGGCGGACGTCCGGGGCGGTGGTCGTCATCGCCCCGACGCTAGTGGGCGCGGCAGCGCTGGGGTAGGCATCAGCGGTGACCGGACCGGGTGTCCTCGAGCGGGCGTTCGCGCTGCTCGGCGCGTTCACTCCCGACCGGCCGCGGCTCGGCCTGGTGGCGCTGCAGCGGCGGTCGGGCCTGCCGCTGACCACCGTGCACCGCCTGGCCGGACAGCTCGTCGCGCTCGGGGCGCTGGAGCACGACGCCGACGGCTACCGGGTGGGGGTGCGGCTCTGGGAGCTGGGCGCCCTGGCCCCCCGCACCCACGGGCTGCGGCAGGCCGCGCTGCCCTTCCTGGAGGACCTCTACGAGGCGACGCACGAGAACGTGCAGCTCGTGGTGCTCGACGGCCTCGAGGCGCTGTACGTCGAGCGCCTCTCCGGGCGCGGGGCGGTGCCGCTGGTGGGTCGGGCCGGGGGGCGGCTGCCGCTGCACGCCTCGTCGGGCGGTCTGGTGCTGCTGGCGCACGCCGGGCCCGAGCTGCTGGACGCGGTGCTGGCGGCGGGCCTGGCCGCGGTCACCCAGCACACCGTCACCACCGAGCACCGGCTGCGGTCGGTGCTGGCCGACGTCCGCCGCGACGGCGTCGTGGTGTGCGACCGCCACCTCGACCCCGCCTCCGTGGCGGTCGCGGCGCCGGTGCGCGACGGGGCCGGAGAGGTCGTCGCGGCCGTGTCGGTGGTGGTGCCCGCCGAGGACCCTGCGCTCCCCGCGGCCGCGCTCGTCCCGGCCGTCCGCGCCGCGGCCCGGGGCATCTCCCGCACCCTCGCCCTCCCCCGCACGTAGCGGGCTACCTGCGTCTCGTCACGCGCGGTCAGCCGCAGGTAGCGGGCTACCTGCGTCTCGTCACGCCCCGTCGGCCGCGGGAAGCCCGCTGCGTGCGCGCTTCCGGTGAGCGGAAACCGGGGTCGCGGGGCTGCGTGGTGGGCGTCACCGTGGACGGACCCGGTCGACGAGGACCGGCCCGGACGAGGAGGCAGCTGTGCGCACCCAGGTCGCGATCGTCGGAGCGGGGCCCGCGGGCCTGCTGCTCAGCCACCTGCTGCACCTGCAGGGCGTCGAGTCCGTCGTCCTCGAGGCCCGCAGCCGCAGCTACGTCGAGTCCCGCGTCCGGGCCGGTGTGCTCGAGCACGGCACCATGGAGCTGCTCCGCGAGGCCGGCGTCGGGGAGCGGATGGACGCCGAGGGCATGCCGCACGAGGGCATCTACCTGCGCGTCGACGGCCGCAACCACCACGTCGACTTCGCCGAGCTCACCGGCCGCTCGATCAAGGTCTACGGCCAGCAGGAGGTGGTCAAGGACCTCGTCGCGCGGCGGCTGGCCGACGGCGGGGACGTCCGCTTCGAGGTCGCCGATGTCGCGATCCACGACGAGGACACCGAGCGCCCCCGCGTCACCTTCACCCACGACGGCGCGGCGGCCGGTCTCGAGGCCGACTGGGTCGTCGGCGCCGACGGGTTCCACGGCGTCAGCCGCGGCCACGTGCCCGGCACGGTGCTCGAGCGGGTGTACCCGTTCGCCTGGCTGGGGATCCTCGCCGAGGCGCCGCCGTCGTCGGACGAGCTCATCTATGCCAAGACCGACCGCGGCTTCGCCCTGCACTCCATGCGCTCGCCGACGGTCACCCGCAACTACCTGCAGGTGCGGCCCGACGCCGACCTCGACGACTGGCCGGACGACCGCATCTGGGAGGAGCTGGGCACCCGCCTCGGCGGCGAGGACGGCTTCGAGCTGACCACGGGCCGGATCTTCGACAAGGGCATCACCCCGATGCGCTCCTTCGTCCACGAGCCGCTGCGCGCGGGCCGGCTGCTGCTGGCCGGGGACTCGGCGCACATCGTGCCGCCCACGGGCGCGAAGGGGATGAACCTGGCCATCGCCGACGTCCGCGTGCTCTCCCACGCCCTCGGCGCCTGGGCCGCGACCGGCGACGCGGGCGAGCTCGACGGCTACTCCGACGCCGTGCTGGGCCGGGTCTGGCGGGTCACCCACTTCTCGTGGTGGATGACCTCGATGCTGCACCGCTTCGCCGGGTACGACGACGCCGCGACGGAGTTCGACGAGCGGGTGCAGCACGCCCAGCTGCTCGGCACGGTGGGCTCCCGGGCGGCGATGACGACGCTGGCCGAGAACTACGTCGGGCTGCCCTTCGAGCAGGGCTGGTCCTACCGGTAGTCGTCCGGACCCTCCCCCGGGCCGGCCCCCGACCGTAGGGTCGGCCCGTGAGCAGCTCGGAGCCCGCGGGCAGCCGACCCCCCGCCGAGCGGCCGGGACCCCCGCCCAGGCGGCCCGCCCCGGAGCGGCC
Source organism: Rhodococcus aerolatus (assembly GCF_054783215.1). Taxonomy (NCBI): domain Bacteria; kingdom Bacillati; phylum Actinomycetota; class Actinomycetes; order Mycobacteriales; family Nocardiaceae; genus Rhodococcus; species Rhodococcus aerolatus. The sequence goes on from NZ_BAAGQZ010000046.1 coordinate 77,192, forward strand.
CGCGTTCAGCCCGTCGCGGCCCGACCTCGGCGCCGCGCCCCCCACCCCACGGGTCGTCAGCGCCGCCCGCGGCGTGGTCGTCCTCGGCATCGCCGTCTCCGCCCTGGCCGCGGCCGTCGTCGCGGCCAACCTCGACCCGGTGCGGAGCCGGCTGGAGGTCGGGCTGGCCCTGGACAACCCCGACCGCTCGCTGCAGGCCGTGACCACCGCCGTCCGGTACACCCTGCTCGGCACCCTCGCGGCGGCCGTCGTCGTCGCGGTGGTGCAGCTGGTGGCCGTGCTGTGGCTGCGACGCCGCTCCCGGGCCGCGCTGGGGCTGCTCGTGGGGGCCGCCGCGGTCAACCTCGTCACCCTCGTGGTCACCGGTGCGCTGCTCGCCGACGCCCAGGTCGGCGCGTCGAGCGGCCAGCTGCGGCTGGTGGGCCTGGCCCCGATGCTGCACGGCGTGCTGCTCGTGGTGGCCGTCGCGCTGCTGCTGCTTCCGGAGAGCCGCGCCTGGCTGCGCCGGCCCACCGCGCGGGCCGCGGGCTAGCCGGACCGTCAGCCCGGCAGCGACGCGAGCACCCCCTCGGCGCTGCGGGCCGCGGCGCGGCACGCGCGGGCGGTCGCCGGGTCGGACAGCGGCCGGTCCGACCGGGAGCGCCACCTGGCTGCGAGCTCGGCCGCCCGCGAGCGGACCAGCTCGAGCGGGGCGTCGGGGTCGGTGCCCAGCCGCTCGGCCACCCCTGCGCCCCGGCCGCCCAGGACCTGGGTCAGCTCGGCGAGCTCGGCGCCGGAGAGGTCGAGCTGCAGGGCGGGGAGCCGGCCGAGCAGCCTGAGCTCGGTGAAGCCGTGCGTGTCGGCGAGCAGCGCGTCGACCCGGCGCAGCAGTGCGTCCGAGCCGGGGGCGGGGTGGGCGCGCAGCACGGTCCGCACCGACAGCAGTGCGGAGTGGGCCTTGAGCTGGTCGGACCGCTGCGCGAGCTGCACCTCGAGGACGTCGCGGAGCTCGTCGAGCCCGCTGCGGCGGCGCAGCTCGGCGGCGAGCGCGGGCGCGTCCGGCGTTCCCCCGCGCACCAGCGCGACCGCCAGGCGGATGCCGAACACGCCGAAGCGGTGGACCAGCTGGTCGCGCAGCACCACCCCGACGGGCAGCGTCGAGTCCGCGCGGGTGAAGCGGTCGACCGACAGCAGGGCCAGCTGGAGGTCCTCGCGGCCCACCTCGGCCAGGGCGCGGAACGCGAGGTACTCGTCCTGGCGCAGGGTCCGGGCCCCGAGGGCCAGCAGCCCGGCGACCGGCACCACGGTGTGGCAGAGCCCGGCCAGCTCGGGTCCCCCCGCCAGCCGGGTGGCGACGTCCCGGGCCGCGGCGAGCGCGTCCAGCCGGCCCGCACCGACCTCGTCGGCCCGCGAGAGCACCCCCACGACACCGACCGCGCCCTGGCCGGCGCCGCCCTCGTCGGCCGGGTCGGAGGCCGTCTCCTGCAGCCGGCGCAGGAACGCGACGTCGCTGGCGTGCAGCTGGCGGAGCAGGTAGACGACGGCGTCGACGCCGGGGGGCGCCCCGGGTGGGGTGAGCAGCGCGGCCGTCCGGGCGGAGACGTCCGGCGAGAGCGACGAGGTGCCGGGGGTGTCGACCAGGGTGGTGGCCCGCAGGGTGCGCGCGGGCCAGCCGACGTCGAGGTGGGTGACGTCCGCCGCGGCGACCGGGCCGAGGTCGATCTCCAGGCGGCCCCGGCGGCGGCGCACGGGGAGCTCGTCGCGCTGCTCACCGGCGGGTCCGCGGTGGGTGAGGTGGACGGTGGGGGCGTGGTCGTGGCGGTACCAGGTGACCACCCGCGTGCACTCGGTGGCGTCCGTGGCGGCGACCTCCTCGCCGACGAGCGCGTTGAGCAGGGTCGACTTGCCCGCCTTCACGGTGCCGGCCAGCGCGACCCGCAGCGGTCCGTCGACCCGGTCGCGGCAGGCCCGCAGCGCCGCGGCCGCCTCCGGTGCGTCCCGCAGCGCCGCCGCGGCGTCGAGGACGACGGCGCGGGCCGCGCCGAGCGTGCTCACCGGCCCCCCGGCACCGGCCCGGGCGGCTCCGGCAGCGGGGCACCGAGGGCGGCCGCGCGGGCTCGCAGCGAACCGAGGGTCGCCAGCTGGGCCTCGAGCTCGGCGCAGCGCCGTTCACCGTCGGCCTCCGCCGTGCGGGCGGCTGCCTTGCCCGCCGCCAACGACGAGTTGAGCGTCCGCAGCGTCTGCTCGGCGACCACGGTGAAGTGGTCACGCAGGGTGCGCTGCACGCCGCGCAGCCGGTCCTTCGACTGCTTGCTGACCTGGAACACCACGTCGTCGGAGAGCCGGCGCACCGCCTGCTTGGCCTCGTTGCGCCGCCGGACGAGGCGCTGCTCGCGGTCGTCGCGGTAGGCCTTCGTCCCCAGGAGCAGGCCCGCGCCGACCGAGATGGGGTTGACCAGCGCGAAGCCCATGAGGCTGGTGACCATGCCGAACATGAGCACGCCGCCGTAGGAGCCGCGCATGCCCACCAGGAGCTTCTGCGTGGGCGTCAGCCGGCCCGGGTCGAGGTCGGCCAGCGCGCTGACCGGCTCCAGCACGCCGTCGGTGCTGGTCAGGTCCAGCTCCGGCAGCACCACCTCCTGGACCTCGGTGAAGTGCTCGGCGACGGTCTCCGCCAGCCACACCGAGCGCTCCTGCGCCCACACGAAGTTGTCGCACACGGCGCGGACGACCTCGTCCTCCACCCAGTCGCTGAACTGGCCCCAGGTCAGGCCCGGGTCGACACCGTCGATGACCTCCTCGGCCGTCTTGGTCACCCGGCGCAGCCGGTCGCGGAGGTCGTGCTCGAGGTCGGTGAGCAGGTCGAGCGCCCCGTCGTTGAGGGTCTGCTGCCACTTGGCGCTGCGCTGCTGCTGGGCCTCCGCGCGCGACCGCGCCTGCGCCAGCTCCGCGGCGCTGCGCTCCCCCACGGCCGGGTCCCGCAACGCCTCCAGCTCGGTGCGCAGGGCCAGCGAGAGGTGGTCGACGACCCCGGTGACCTCCCGGGCCACGGCCGTGCGCAGCAGCTGGTCGGACTGCCGCACCACGCGGTGGCGCAGGAACGTGATCAGGTCGGGAAAGCCCGACTCCGCGTTCAGGGCTGCGTCGTTGGTGCGTAGCGCGTGCGACCGCAGGGCCGCGGAGAGGGCGATGAGCGGGGCGCCGACCCCGGCGCGGTCGAGGTGGGCGCGGTCGGCGCGACCGATCTCCCGCCAGTCCGGGTACAGGTCGATCTTGCTGAGCACGCACGCCGCGGTGGGGCACAGGGCCAGCACCTGGCGCAGGAAGGCCAGCTCGGGCTCGGTGTACTCCTGGCTGGCGTCGGTGACGACGAGGACGGCGTCGGCGCCGGGCAGCAGTCCGAGCGCCGTGGCAGCGTGCCGCGAGCCCGCGCCGCCGGCGCCCGCCGTGTCGACGACGACGAGGCCCTCGGCGAGCAACGGGCTCGGCACGCCGACCTCGGCGCGGACCACCTCGCGACCGTCGTCGGTGACCGGAGCCCCGGCCAGCACGGCCGCGAGCCCCTCGGGCGCGATGTCCAGCAGCGTCGGCTCCGGCTCGCCCGCGCCGTGCACGACCACCTGCGCCGTCGGGCGGTCGGCGTGGGACAGGACGAGGGGGACGGAGGTGGTGACGTCGTCGTCGACGGCGCACACGTCGGCACCCAGCAGGGCGTTCACCAGCATGGACTTGCCCTGCTTGTGCTCGCCCACCACGACCACCCGTGTGCGGGGGTCCGCGGTGCGGGCCGCGGCGGCCTCGAGCCCGGGGGCCAGGTCGGTGCGCCCCGCGACCCGGAGCACGTCCTGGGCGTCGCGGACGAGGTCGGCCGCCCCGACGCGGCCCGGCGCGATCCCGGGCGGTGCGGTGGTCGGTGCGCTCACGGTGCTCCTGCGCTCGGGGGGCGGCCACGTCGCCGCCCGCACCAGGATAGGGATGCGGAGGGCCCCGCACGCGGGTTCGCGTGCGGGGCCCTCCGGTCGATCAGGTCCCGGCCGGACGAGCACCGGGATCGCGGTACCGGGTCAGAGGCCGACGCCGAGGTCGATGGTGGCGTCGACGTTCACGTCACCGTTGATGTCCGCCTGGATGAGGCCGTTGTTCTGGTCCCCGTCGAACGAGTCACCGGCGATGTTGTTCTGGTCGCCGTCGAACTGGTCGCCGGAGTCCACCGAGTTGTCCGAGCCGTCCTGCGAGCTGTAGTCGTTGCCGACGTTGGTCAACTCGTCGCCGCTGGACTGGTCGTTTCCGACGTCGGTCAGCGCGTCGCCACCGGTGTTCAGGCCACCGTCGTCGGCGAACAGGCTGCCGTCGCCTACGGTGTCGCTGTTGTCGCTGTTGTCGTTGTTCAGGTTCTCCTGGGAGTTGTCGCTGTTGTCGTTGCCGACGTTGTCCAGCGAGTTGTCGCTGCTGTCGTTGCCGACGTTGGTCAGCGAGTTGTCGCTGCTGTCGTTGCCGACGTTGTCCAGCGAGTTGTCGCTGTAGTCGTTGCCGACGTTGTCCAGCGAGCTGTCCGTGGACTGGTCGTTGCCGACGTTCGCCTGGTTGCCGTTGTTGCTGTCGAACACGTTGCCCGTGAGGATGTCGCCCTGCGTGACGCTGGCGTCGGTGTTGAGCGAGTCCGTCAGGATCAGCGACGTCGACGCGTCGGTGTTGGCCGTGTTGCCCGAGTTCACCGGCTGCGTGTTGCCGTTGTTGGTCCGGTTGTCGCTGTTGTCGTTGCCGACGTTGTCCAGCGAGTTGTCGACGTCACCGACGGTGGAGCTGTTGTCGGTGTTCGCGGTGTTGCCGGAGTCCGAGACGGTGTCGCCGGCGGTGTTGCCGGAGTTGGTCACGATGTCGCCGGTGTTGCCCGAGTCGTTCGTGCTCGCGTCGGTGGTGACCGAGTTGTCGGTGTTCGCCGTGTTGCCCGAGCCCGACGAGTCGGTGTTGCCCGAGTTCACGTCCCCGGTCGTGCTGTTGTCGTTGCCCTGGTTCGAGTTGTCGACGCCCGCACCACGGTTGTCGGTGGCGGTGTTGCCCGAGCCGGACGAGTCCGTGTTCCCGGAGTTCGTGTCCCCGGCGGTGTTCCCCGAGTCGGCGGTGTTGCCCTGGTTCGAGTTGTTGCTGTTGTCGTTGGCCTGGCTGTTGTCGACCGAGTTGTCGTTGGCCTGGCTGTTGTCGGTGTTCACCGTGTTGCCGGAGTCCGTGGTGACGTCGCCGACCGTGGAGCTGTTGTCGGTGTTCGCCGTGTTGCCCGAGTCAGCGGTGTTGCCCTGGTTCGAGTTGTCGCTGTTGTCGTTGGCCTGGCTGTTGTCGACCGAGTTGTCGGCGCCCGCACCACGGTTGTCGGTGTTGCCGGAGTCGGTGGTGACGTCGCCGACGGTGGAGCTGTTGTCGGTGTTCGCGGTGTTGCCCGAGTCCGCGGTGGTGGTGTTGCCCTGGTTGGAGTTGTCCGACTGGTCGCGGCTGTCGCTCTGGTCGCGGTTGTCGCTGTAGTCGTTGCCCTGGTTGCTGTTGTCCGAGCTGTCGTTGCCCGAGTTGACGTCGCCGGTGGTGTTGCCCGAGTTGTTCAGCTGGGTGTTGCCCGAGTCGGCCGTCGTGGTGTTGCCCTGGTTCGAGTTGTCCGACTGGTCGCGGCTGTCGCTCTGGTCGCGGTTGTCGCTGTAGTCGTTGCCCTGGTTCGAGTTGTTCGTGTTGTCGACCGAGTTGTCCGCCCCGGCGCCCCGGTTGTCGGTGTTACCGGAGTCGGTGGTGTTGCCCTGGTTCGAGTTGTTGCTGTTGTCCGTGTTCGTCGTGTTCCCGGAGTCGGTGGTGTTGCCCTGGTTCGAGTTGTCCGACTGGTCACGGTTGTCGGAGTAGTCGTTGCCCTGGTTCGAGTTGTTGCTGTTGTCGGTGTTGGTCGTGTTGCCCTGGTTCGAGTTGTTGCTGTTGTCGGTGTTGGTCGTGTTGCCCTGGTTCGAGTTGTTGCTGTTGTCGGTGTTGGTCGTGTTCCCCATGTTCGAGCCGACCATGTTGCCGCTGCCGGCGAAGACCGGGGCGTTGACGGGGACCGTGCCCCCGACCGCCGCGTTGCCGTTGCCGATGATCAGCGGCGCGTTGAAGGCGGGGGTGTCGACCACGACCGCTCCGTCGCCGGAGACGATCGGGGCGTCGATCGCACCCTGGTAGTTCGTGTTCCCGGTGCCGACCTGCGCGTCGCCGCCCTCGGTCAGCACGTTGCCGTCACCGAGGATGGCCTGGCCGCCCTCGGTCGCGACGTTGCCGTCGCCGAGCAGGGAGTCGCCGCCGTCGGTGTCCACGACGGTCGCGCCGTCACCGGACACCACGGGGGCGTTGGCGTCGCCGGCGAGCACGGTGTTGCCGTCGCCGGTGGTGATGGGCGCGTCGGCCGGCCCGTTGACCACGAGGTTGCCGTCGCCCTGCGTCAGCGGGCCGCCGACGTCGCCCTGCACGGTGGTGTTGCCGTCGCCGATCGCGCCCAGGTTGTCGCCCTCGATGACCGTGTTGCCGTCACCCACCGCGCCGTTGACCGGCCCCTCGACGACCGTGTTCCCGTCGCCGACCGCGCCGTTGACGTCGCCGTTGACGTTGGTGCCGGACCCGATGACTCCGTTGTTGGGCCCGTTGACCTGGGTGTTGCCGTCGCCCGTGGCGACGTTGCCCGTGATGTCGCCGCCGGCGCCGACCGCACCGTCGCCGGTCACGACGGGACCGTTGACCGTGGCGCCGGAGCCGACGCCCACGGCACCGTCACCGGTGGTGGTCACGGCGTGGTTGTCGAAGGCCTGCTGCACGTCGCCCAGGGCCCACACGTTCGAGCTGGTCGAGTTGTCGATGGCGTGGTTGTCGATCCCGACCGTGATGGGCAGGTCGAGGTCCCAGCTCTGGTAGTTCTGCAGGACCACCTGCAGCTGGCCGACGGCCGCGGTGTGGTCGGCCTCGGCGGCCGGGGCCGCGGAGTGGGAGGCGGCCGGGGCCGCGGACCCGGACGAGCCCGACGAGCTCGTCGCCGCGGCGGGGGCGCGGTAGGCCGGGGCGGAGGCGAGCCCGGACAGGCCGCCGACGGAGTTCGCGTGGACGGGTGCGTAGTCGGCGATCATCGGGGCGACGGCGTCGACGTCGGCGCACGTGAGCCCGGAGAAGCCGGCCGAGGCGAGGACCGCGTCGGGGTTGGCCTGGAAGGCCGCGGCCGCCTGCGGGTCGCGGAGCAGGCCGAGGATGAAGTTGAGCAGCGAGCTGGCCGTGGTTGCCATCGGACGGTCTCCTGGGTCGCAGAGCGGGTGCCCACCCCGGACGGTGTGGTCGTGACGAAAGGTAGGGCTGCCGTCACGGCGGGGGAACGGGGAGCACTCCCCTCCTGGACCCCCCAACGGTCCGGGGTCGGGAGTGGGGGATCGGCCCCCGATAGGGGAAAGGCCCCGGTCAAGATCAGTTCAAGAATTGTTGCGTCCGCGTGACAGTTCTCCGCTACGGTCGCTGCCAGTGGTCACGGCTCGGCCCGGTGCCGACGTCGACGACACGAATGGAGCAGGGGTGGGCAACTCGGTCGGTGTCGATCTCACGACGAGTGCTGTCGTCACGACCGCCGCCACCCCTCCGGCGTCCCGGCTGGATGAGCCGTCAACCCGGTTGCCCGCAACTTATTTCGTCACTGTCGGTGGTGTCCGCGTCGCGGACTACCTGGACGTCCTCGACCGCGCCGGGGACCCGGTGCCGACCGCCGACGGCCGTCCGGTGCACGTCCAGCTCGCCGAGCTGCTCGCGAGCGGGGTCCTCCCGGCCGGCCCGCTCGTCGTCGCCCACCCGGACGCCTGGACCGCGCGTGCGCAGGAGGTCGTGCACGAGGAGATCCGCCTCCGCGTCGCCGAGCCGGTGCGGCTCGTGCGCGCGTCCGACGCGGTCTCCGCGTGGCTCGCCGAGCAGCACCCCAGGTCCGGGGACGGCCGGGGCACCCTCGTCGTGGAGCTCGGCACGCGGTGCAGCTCGGTGACGCTGCGTGACAGCCCCGTCGTGCCGGCGCCGGTGCACGTGCGGACCGGCACGCACGCCACCGGCGAGTCGCTCGAGCACCTCGTGCTGCACCACGTGCTGGACGGGGTCCCGGGGCTCGACCGGTCCCTGCTGCGCTCGTCCGCGCTGCACGCACCGCTGCGCCGGCTCCGGGAGGACTGCACGCGGGCCGTGCACGACCTCGCGGAGGACACGGAGACCGCGGTGCCCGTCGCGCTGCCCGGTACCGCGACCGTGGTCCGGCTGGTCCGAGCCGAGGTCGAGGCGCTGCTGGCGCCCGGGGCGCGGGCCCTCGCCGACGACGCGCTCGACCTGCTCGACGCCGCCGGGCTCTCCCCGACCGACCTCGACCACGTCGTGGTGACCGGTGTCCTGCCGTCCGGGCTCGTCGCGGAGCAGCTCTCGGCCCTGCTGGGGGTCGCGGTGCGCAGCGAGCCGTCCCCCGGCGCGGCGGCAGCGGGAGGTGCGGCCCTCCTCGGCGCCGCAGCCGCCCCGGTGGAGCCCGTCGAGGACGTGGCCACGCCGGCGCCCCTGGTGCTCGCCGGCGCGGAGCTCCCGGGGCCGACGCGACCGGTGTTCGCGCGGCCGGCGCCCCGCGCCCCCCGCAGCCGGCGTCGGGACCGCGTCGCCTCCCGGCTCCTCGTCACGGCCGTCGTCGTCAGCGCGGTCAGCCTCGGGGCCGTTCAGCTCTCGCACCGCGGGGACCCCGCGCCGTCGAAGCCGACGACGAGCGCGACGTCCGGCGCCCCGCAGGACCGCGGCGCCGGCACCTCCGCCGGGCGCGGTAGTCCCACGGTGGCGTCGACGTCGGCCGGCGTGGAGGCGGGGTCCGCCGCGCTCAAGCTGCCCGTCAGCTCCCCCGGGTCGAGCCGGGCGACCCCGACCACGTCGGGTCCGTCCGCCCGCCCCGACGCCGTGGCGGGGTCCGCCGCGGTCCCCGGCCCGGCAGCGCCGGGGACGGCACCCGCCGCCGGTGCGGGCACGTCCGGGGGTTCCGCGGGGGTCCCGTCCCGGACCACCGGGGGCACCGGCGGCGGCACCGGTGGCAGCACGAGCGGCGGCACCGGTGGGAGCACGACCGGCGGTGGCACGACCGGGGGTGGCACGACCGGGGGTGGGGGGAGCGGGGGCACGACCACGGGCGGCACCAGCGGGGGTGGCGCACCCAGCTCCGTCGCGCCGACCCCGGAGCCGGTCGTCACCACGCCCCCCGCGGAGCCGCCCCCGGACACCCAGGACCCCGGTCCGGCGGTCGCCGACGGCGCGGTGTCCTGACTGGTGCCGCGGCAGGACGTCGACGAGCACCACCCCGCGCCGGGGTCGGTGCGTCGCCGAGCTCCGGACGACACCGTCCGGGCACCGGGTGTGGACCAGGGCCGCGACCGCTGGTCGGCGGCCGAGACGGTCGCGGCGGCGCCGGCCGACCTGGTGCGGCTGCTCGTGGTGGCCCTGGTGCGGGACGGGGTCGACGCCGACACCGCCGAGCTGGTGCTGGGGTGCGGGACGGACCGCGCGAGGGAGCTCGTCGGGTCCGCGCGTGCGGCCGGACTGCTCTCCACCGGGGACCGGCTGCGCCCCGAGGTGGCGGTCGCGGTCGAGGCAGAGGCGGGCACGACGGCCCTGCACGACGTCCGGTGGGCGGTGCTCGAGGCCGAGCTGCGGCGGGGCACCCTCGGGCCCGCCCTGGCCCAGCGGCTCGCCGCGGCCGGCCTGCGGGACCCCCGCCTCGCCGCGCGCCTCGTCGAGGAGGCGGACGCGGTGACGGCCACCGATCCCGCCCGCGCTGCCGACCTCCACACCGCCGCGGTCCAGGCCGGCGCCGACGACGGCACCCTCGCGGTGCGCCGGGCGGACGCCGCCCTGCGGGCCGGCGACCTGGGGTCCGCGCTGGCCATCGTCGACGCCGCGTGGGACCGCGTCGCCGACGACGAGCTCGCCGCACTGGTCAGGGTGGGGGCGACGGTGTCGGTGCTGCGCGGCATGCCGCGGCACGCCGCGGCCCTCTACCGCTACCTGGGCCCGGCACGTGCCGGCACGCAGGCCCCGCTCGCGGCGACGGTGCTGTGGGGCGCCGGCGACCCGCACGGGGCCGCGGAGATGGCGGCGGCCACCTCGAGCGGGGCGCCGACCGCGAGGTCCGCGGGCCTCGCGCTGCTGGCCGAGGGCCTCGAGCTCTCGCTCGGCCCGTCCTGGGCCCAGGCGCTCACCACCCTGTCCCGGGCCGCGACGCTGCTGCACCCGCCCGACCCCGCCCCTACCCCGGTCTCCGGCGCGGCGGTCGCGGCGCTGGCCGCCCTGCACGCCGGAGACCTGGACCGGGCCGAGGTGGTCCTGCGGCGAGCCGTCTCCGACGCGGCGTCGCGGGGGCCGCGGCGGGCGCACCACCTCGCCCTGCTGGGGTGGACCGCCATGCTGCGCGGGGACCTCGCCGGGGCCGACGAGCTGCGCGAGCAGGGCGTCGCGGTCGGCAGCCCGGCGGTCCGCGACGCCCTGTTCCTGCGTGCGCTCGACGTGGGCCTGGCGCGGCGCCGGGGTGACCTCGTCGGCCTCCGCGCCGCCTGGTCGCGCACCGGGGAGGTCCTCGACGAGCTGACGCCGGACCTGTTCACGCTGCTCCCCCTCGGCGAGCTGTGGGTCGCCGCGGCCCGGCTGCAGGACTCGGCGCGGCTGGTGGGTCTCGTCGAGGAGGGAGCCGACCTCCTGCGGCGGCTGGGCGAGCCCGTGCTGTGGTCGTCGGCGCTGCACTGGTCGGGCGTGCACGCCGCGATCCTCGAGCAGGACCCCGCCCTGCTGCGGCCGCACGCCGCCGCCCTCTCGGCCGCCTCCCACCACAGCCCCTACGCCGCCGCCCTCGCGATGGGCGGCCAGGCGTGGCTACGGGTGCTCGTCGGACGCGTCGACGGCGAGGAGGTCGCCGCGGCGGCCCGGGCGCTCGCGCGGTTCGGGCTCGCCTGGGACGGCGCACGCCTGGCCGGGCAGGCGGCGCTCGCGGCCGCCGACACCCGGGTGGCCGCCGAGCTGCTGCAGGTGGCCCGACGGCTGACCCCCGGCTCCGAGCCCGCGTCCGGCCACCCCGACGACGCCACGGGCACGGCGCTGAGCGAGCGCGAGCAGGAGGTGGCCGTGCTGCTGGTGCAGGGGCTCACCTACAAGGACATCGGCGGACGCCTGTTCATCTCGGCCAAGACGGTGGAGCACCACGTCGCACGGATGCGCCGACGGCTGGGCGCCGGGTCCCGGTCGGAGCTGCTGGCGCTGCTGCGCGCGACGGTCGCCGCCGGGGACGGCTAGGTGTCGTGACTCAGGAGGTTGTCGACGGCGGGTCGGCTTGATCTGAGGAGGACCTCCGGGCGAGGTGGGTGTGTCTGACGCACTCATCCCATGCACCGGAGGTCCTCGATGTCGCACCGTAATGCCCGTACAACGCCCTACGCCCGTGAGCTGATCGTCGAGCGGTCGGCCGCTGGGTGGCCGGCGGCGCGGATCGCCGAGCAGCTCGGGGTGTCCCGAGACACCGTCTACAAGTGGCTGCGCCGGTTCCGGGAGGAAGGTCGAGCCGGCCTGCTGGACCGATCCTCGCGCCCGCACACCAGCCCGTCGCGGACCTCGGACGACGTCGAGACCCGGGTACTCGCGCTGCGGGCCACCGCGCGGCGGGGACCGGTGTTCCTCGCCGCCGAGCTGGGTCTCGTCGCCTCCACGGTGGGCCGGATCCTGACCCGCCACGAGGTGGCCCCGCTCGCGGCGACCGACCCGATCACCGGCGAGCCGGTGCGCCGTCGGCACTCCGGGATCCGTTACGAACGGCCCCACCCGGGGGACCTGCTGCACGTCGATGTGAAGAAGCTGGGCCGGGTTCCCGCAGGTGGGGGGTGGCGCGCCCGCGGCCGCGACGCCACCGTCGCACACCGGCACAAGAAGGTGCCGCTGGGCTATGACTACCTCCACGTCGCCGTCGACGACCACACCCGCCTGGCCTACGTCGAGGCGCTGCCCGACGAGCGCGACCTCACCGCCGCCGGGTTCCTGCACCGCGCCGTGGCCTGGTTCCGCGACCACGGAGTGGTCGTGCTGCGGGTGCTGACCGACAACGCCAAGGTCTACCGGATCGGGTCCTGCTGGTCCGCGGTCTGCACCGCCCTGGGCATCCGCCGCCGCTTCACCAAGCCCGGCTGCCCCTGGACCAACGGCAAGGCCGAACGACTCAACCGCACCCTGCTCACCGAGTTCGCCTACGCCCGACCCTGGACCAGCAACACCGAACGCCTCAACGCCCTCGCACCCTGGGTCACCAGCTACAACACCACCCGCGCCCACACCGCCCTCGGCGGACACCCACCCATCAGCCGCCTGCAGGCCGCATGACCGTCAGCAACGTGCTGGGTCACGACAGCTAGGCGGGCCCGTCCGGGCAGACGGCCACCGTCGGTCGGGGGTGCTCTAATGCAGGCGTTCGGCCCGCGTCGGCGATCCCGGCGCTGACCGGCGGACGAGCCGTAGTTACCGACGGGTAACATCACGGTCCCCGGGCCGCTGGAGGGCCGGCGCTGCGCGCGGACGACCGCGCCAGGACGAGGAAGGCTCGGTAGATGCCCGTCAACTACCCCGCAGGACTGACGTACACGATCGGCACGATCGGCGTCCTGTTCAGCCTGGTGTGCTGGTACGCGTTCGGCACCGGCGTGGCCCGGATGGTCAAGATCATCCGGATCGGCCAGCCCGACCCCACCCGCAACGGCCCGTTCGTGCCGCGGCTGCGCCAGATGGCGGTGGAGTTCGTCTCCCACGCCCGGATGAACCGCATCCGCTCCGTCGGCTACGCCCACTGGTTCGTCATGTGGGGCTTCCTCATCGGGTCGCTGGCCTGGTTCGAGGCCTACGGCGAGACGTTCAACCCGAACTTCCACTGGCCCGTCTTCGGCGCGACCGCCGTGTGGCAGCTGGTCATGGAGATCCTCGGGGTCGGCACCGTCGTCGGCGCCCTCGTCCTCATCGCCATCCGCCAGCGCAACCACCCGCGCCGGGCCGACCGGGTCTCCCGCTTCGCGGGCTCGAACTTCCGGCAGGCCTACTTCGTCGAGGCCGTCGTCCTCATCGAGGGCCTCGGCGTCGTGTTCGTCAAGGCCGGCAAGCTCTCCACCGGCATCGAGGAGCTGCCCTACTGGGCCTCGTTCGTCACCCAGCCGCTGTCCGCGCTGCTCCCGGCGAGCGCCGTGATGGTCTCGATCTTCGCCTTCGTGAAGCTCGTCTCCGGCATGGTGTGGCTGCTCATCGTCGGTCGTGCGCTGACCATGGGTGTGGCCTGGCACCGCTTCTCCGCCTTCTTCAACATCTACTTCAAGCGCGAGCAGGACGGCTCCACCGCGCTCGGCGCGCTGCGGCCGATGATGTCCGGCGGCAAGGACCTCGACTTCGAGGAGGCGGACCCGGACACCGACACCTTCGGCGCCGGCAAGGTCGAGGACTTCACCTGGAAGGGCTGGCTCGACTTCACCACCTGCACCGAGTGCGGCCGCTGCCAGAGCCAGTGCCCCGCCTGGAACACCGGCAAGCCGCTGAGCCCGAAGCTGCTCATCACCTCGCTGCGCAACCACGCCTACGCCAAGGCGCCGTACCTGCTGGCGGGCGGGAAGACCGACATGGCCGGCGACGAGGTCGGCCTCGTCGACGCCGACGGCAAGCCCGACCAGGCCAGGCTGGACGCCGTCCCGCAGGCCGCCCGCGAGGAGGCCGAGCGCGCCCTGATCGCGGAGGCCGTCGAGGGCGGCGTCATCGACCCCGAGGTGCTGTGGAGCTGCACCACCTGCGGCGCGTGCGTCGAGCAGTGCCCCGTCGACATCGAGCACGTCGACCACATCGTCGACATGCGCCGCTACCAGGTGCTCATCGAGTCGGAGTTCCCCACCGAGCTCGGCGGGCTGTTCAAGAACCTGGAGAACAAGGGCAACCCCTGGGGCCAGAACGCCAAGGATCGGCTGTCCTGGACCGAGGACCTCGACTTCGAGGTGCCCGTGTTCGACGGCGAGATGGGCGACGCGGAGTACCTGTTCTGGGTCGGCTGCGCCGGGGCCTTCGAGGACCGCGCCAAGAAGACGACCAAGGCCGTCGCGGAGCTGCTGCACACCGCGGGCGTGACGTACACAGTGCTCGGCGCGGAGGAGACCTGCACCGGTGACCCGGCGCGGCGCGCGGGCAACGAGTTCCTGTTCCAGCAGCTCGCCCAGCAGAACGTCGAGGTCATCAACACGGTGTTCGAGGGCGTGGAGAAGGGCAAGCGCAAGATCGTCGTCACCTGCGCCCACTGCTTCAACGCGCTGAGCAACGAGTACCCGCAGGTCGGCGGCGACTACGACGTGGTCCACCACAGCCAGCTGCTCAACCGCCTGGTGCGGGACAAGAAGCTGGTGCCGGTGGCGCCGGTCGACCAGGACGTCACCTACCACGACCCCTGCTACCTGGGCCGGCACAACAAGGTCTACGACGCCCCGCGCGAGCTCATCGGGGCCTCGGGGGCGGCGCTGAAGGAGATGCCTCGGCACGCCGAGCGCTCCCTCTGCTGCGGCGCGGGTGGGGCCCGGATGTGGATGGAGGAGAAGATCGGCAAGCGCATCAACCTCGAGCGGATGGACGAGGCGCTGTCGACCAACCCCAAGAAGATCGCCACCGGGTGCCCGTTCTGCCGCGTGATGCTCACCGACGGGCTCACCGCGCGGCAGGACTCCGGCGCGGCGGCCGAGGAGGTCGAGGTCGTCGACATCGCCCAGCTGCTGCTGGCGTCGGTGAAGCGGACCGTGACCCAGCCGGCCGGGGCCAGTGACTTCGCCCCGTCCGGGGACACGAAGGCCATGGTGTCGACCGACGACGCGTCGACCGGGGCCACGTTGCCCGAGCAGGACGACGACCTGGGCGGCCAGCAGACCGACCACCCGGCCGACACCCCCGCCGACGAGGTGCCCTCGGGCACGCACGACGGCACGGACACGTCGAGCTCGGACTCGACGAGTACCGGCACCGTGAGCACGGACAAGGCGGGCAAGCCCTCCGCCGAGTAGTCCTCGCAGCACCCCGACGGCGGCGTCGGGCGGTCGGCCCCGGGTCGCCCGTCCGGCGCCGCTCGTCGTCGGCCCTCCCCCGCGTTTCGCCCACATCGCGCGGTCCCCGGGGCCCGTCGGCCGCGCTTCGCCCACATCGCGCGGTTCCCGGGCCCCGGCGGCCGCGCTTCGCCCACATCGCGCGATCACCGCGGACGCGGCCCCCCTGGGTGGACGGGGTCGGTGGCGCAGCGCACAGTGGGCGGGTGAAGATCGCGCTGTTCGTCACCTGCCTGGCCGACGGGCTGTTCCCCGCCTCGGCCAAGGCCACCGTGCACCTGCTCCGCCGGCTCGGCCACGAGGTCGTGTTCCCCGCCGACCAGACGTGCTGCGGCCAGATGCACACCAACACCGGCTACCTCCGCGAGGCGCTGCCGCTGGTGCGCCACCACGTCGACGCGTTCTCCGCGGACGACTTCGACGTCGCGGTCGCCCCGTCCGGGTCCTGCGTCGGCTCCGTCCGCCACCAGCACGCCATGGTCGCCCGCCGCTTCGGCGACGAGGCCCTGGCCACCCGCGCGGAGGAGCTGGCCGGGCGCACCTACGAGCTCTCCGAGCTGCTCGTCGACGTCCTCGGGGTGACCGACGTCGGCGCGTACTTCCCCCACCGCGTCACCTACCACCCCACCTGCCACTCGCTGCGGCTGCTGCGGGTGGGCGACAAGCCGGCCACCCTGCTGCGCGCGGTCGACGGCCTCGACCTGGTCGAGCTGCCCCGCGCCGAGAGCTGCTGCGGCTTCGGCGGCACCTTCTCGGTGAAGAACGCCGACACCTCGGCGGCGATGCTGGCCGACAAGATCGACGACGTGCACGCCACCGGCGCGGCCGTGTGCACCGCGGGCGACTCGTCGTGCCTCATGCACATCGGCGGCGGCCTGAGCCGCGGCGGCAGCGACGTGGCCACCGTGCACCTGGCCGAGGTGCTGGCCAGCACGCGGGAGACACCGTGGCAGCCGCGCGCGGCCCGGGTGCAGGTGTCGGCATGACGACGTTCCTGGGCAGCCCCGTCGTCGCCCCCGCGGGCGTCGGCCACCTCCGCGGCGACGTGTCGTTCCCCGAGTTCGCGCACACCTCGCTGCAGGACGCCCAGCTGCGCGCCAACCTGGGCGGGGCGACGACGACCATCCGCGCGAAGCGGCTCAAGGTCGTCCAGGAGCTCCCCGACTGGGAGGAGCTGCGGCTGGCCGGCTCGGCGATCAAGGCCGACGTCATGGCCCGGCTGCCCGAGCTGCTCGTCCAGCTCGAGGAGCAGGTCACCGCCCGCGGAGGGGTGGTCCACTGGGCCCGGGACGCGGCCGAGGCCAACGCGATCGTCACCGAGCTGGTCCGCGCCACCGGGGAGACCGAGGTGGTCAAGGTCAAGTCGATGGCCACCCAGGAGATCGGGCTCAACGAGGCCCTCGAGGCCGCGGGCATCCACGCCACCGAGACCGACCTGGCCGAGCTCATCGTCCAGCTGGGTGACGACAAGCCCAGCCACATCCTGGTGCCCGCGATCCACAAGAACCGCACCGAGATCCGCGACCTGTTCCGCGCCGAGATGCCCGGGGTGGACCCGGAGCTGACCGACGAGCCCCGCGTGCTGGCCATGGCCGCGCGGGCGCACCTGCGCGCCAAGTTCCTCGCCGCCAAGGTGGCCATCTCGGGGGCGAACTTCGCCGTCGCCGACACCGGGACGCTCAGCGTCGTCGAGTCCGAGGGCAACGGCCGGATGTGCCTGACCCTGCCGGAGACGCTGATCACCGTGATGGGCATCGAGAAGCTCGTGCCGACGTGGTCCGACCTCGAGGTGTTCCTGCAGCTGCTGCCGCGCTCCTCGACCGGGGAGCGGATGAACCCGTACACCTCGACGTGGGCGGGGGTGACCCCCGGCGACGGCCCGCAGGCGTTCCACCTGGTGTTGCTGGACAACGGCCGCACCGCGGTGCTGGCCGACGAGGTGGGACGGTCTGCGCTGCACTGCATCCGGTGCTCGGCCTGCCTGAACGTGTGCCCGGTCTACGAGCGCGCGGGCGGGCACGCGTACGGCTCCACCTACCCCGGGCCGATCGGGGCGGTGCTGAGCCCGATGATGACCGGGATGACGGGGCACGACGACCCCAACGCGTCGCTGCCGTTCGCCTCCACCCTGTGCGGGGCGTGCTTCGACGCGTGCCCGGTGCGCATCGACATCCCCTCCATGCTGGTGCACCTGCGCGCGGAGGCCGTCGACGCCGACCGCGGCGGGGTGCCCGGCGGTCTGCAGCTGGGCATGCGGGCGATGAGCTGGGTGATGTCCGGGGCCCGACGCTTCGGGCTCGCCGAGCGGGGGCTGCGCGCGGGTCGGCTGCTCTCCCGCGGCGGGCGCATCCGTCGGCTGCCGTGGCCGGCGTCGCTGTGGACCCGGGACCGTGACGTCCCCGAGCCCCCGCCCGAGACCTTCCGGGACTGGTGGGTCCGCGAGGGCGGGGGCCGGTCGTGAGCGCCCGCACCGGCTCCGCGCGAGAGGAGGTGCTGCGCCGCATCCGCTCCGCCCTCGACGGGTCCGCACCCGCCCCGGCCGTCCCCCGCGACTACCGCCACGCCGCCGACCACGCCCCGGGTTCGGCCGAGGTCGTCGACCGGCTCGCCGAGACGGTGGCCGACTACCAGGCCACCGTGCACCGCGTCGGGCCCGACGGGGTAGCCGCCGCCGTGGCCGGTCTGGTGGCCCGGCACACCCGGGTCGCGGTGCCGCCCGGGCTGGACGAGGCGTGGACGGCCGACGTCGGCTGCGAGGTGGTCCGCGACGCCGGCCAGCTGGACACCGCCGCCCTGGACGGGGTGGACGCGGTCGTCACCGGGTGCGCCACCGCCATCGCGCTGACGGGGACGATCGTGCTCGACGCCTCGCCCGACCAGGGGCGCCGCGCGCTGACCCTGGTGCCTGACCACCACGTGTGCGTGGTCCGGGCCGAGCAGGTGGTCGACTCCGTGCCCGAGGCCGTCGCGCGGCTCGACCCGCTGCGGCCGACCACGTTCATCTCCGGGCCCAGTGCGACCAGCGACATCGAGCTGAACCGGGTCGAGGGCGTGCACGGCCCCCGCACCCTCGACGTCGTCCTCGTCTCCGGCTGACCTGGCCGTCGCTGCACCCGATCCGGCCCGCCCGGCCGCCACTGCACCGGATCCGCGGCTGCGCGTGGGTACCCATCCCCGGTCGCGGATCCGGTGCAGCACGGATCAGCGGCGCGCGGCCCGTCGGCGACGGCACAGCTCGATCACCTCGGCGGCGACCCCGTCCGGGTCGACCATCGCGTCATGGCCGGCGTAGCGCTGGACGTGCCAGCCCGCTGCGGTGATGGCGTTGTGGCGCCGCCGCTCCTCCCGGAACACCCGGGGCTCGGAGTGCACCTCGCGGCCGTCGATCTCGACCACCACCTTCGCCAGCTCGTCGACGAAGTCGCACACCCAGCCGAGCACCGAGCGGTTCGCCGCCATCGGCCACCCCCGCGCCGCCAGGGCCCGGGCCACCCGCCGCTCCGCCTCGGAGCGCGCTCCCACCGCCGCGTGCCGGACCTGGCGCCGGGCCGCGACCACCCCGGCCACGCCGGCGTCCCGCTCGCACCCCGCCGCCAAGGTGCGCGGACCGAGGAAGACGGCCACCGCGGAGTCGGTCAACCGGTCGGCGTCGTCGGGGGTGAGGACGGTCTGGCAGTCGAGCACTGCGCGGTCGCGGGTGACCACCCGGAACCCGTTCCGCTCCGTCACGGCGGACGGGTCGAGCAGCCGGCGGTGCAGCACCAGCCAGGGCGGGGTCCGCACGTTCGCCGTGCGGGACACGGTCGCCTCCACCACTTGCGGGACGTCGTGGAAGCCCCACAGGTGCGCGGCGCTGCGGTGGCTCAGCACGGCCCGGGGCTGCCACAGGACGAGGGCACGGCACAGCGTCGCGAAGCCGGGGTCCGCCGTCGCAACCAAGCCCGGCAGGAGCCGCCGCCACGTCCCCGCCCGGCACCGCCGGTAGATGGTGGAGCGTGAGTGCCCCGCCGCCACCAGTTGCTCGACCGTCCACACGTCCACGAACCGACCCTGACGGGTCGCGACCGTCGCAGAGGCACTGTGCGGGCACCTGTGGACGGACGTCCCCAGGGCGTGCAGGGGTCTGGCGGGCCGGCGCAGCCTGTGCTGGTGGCACCTCGTGCACCGGATCCGGACCGATCCTTGGGAACCCGCCGGGAGTCACGGATCGGGTGCAGCCGGTGCCGCCCGAGGACGATCCGGTGCAGCCCGTGCCGCCCGACGCAGCCGGGGCCGGCGACCGTCTCGTCCCGCAACGACCGCGCAGACCGCTTACGGTCCCGCAGGTGAGCACCAGCACCGCGGACCGCACCGAGCAGGCCGAGCAGGGCGACGGCAACGAGGAGTCCACGGCGACCGTCCTCGTCGCCGGGGCCGCCAACCTCGGCATCGCCGTCCTCAAGGGCGTCGCCGGCCTGCTCACCGGCTCGGCCGCCATGCTCGCCGAGGCCGCGCACTCCGTGGCCGACACCGTCACCGAGGTGCTGCTGCTCACCGCGCTGCGCCGCTCCGACAAGCCGGCCGACCGGCTGCACCCCCTGGGCTACGGCAAGGAGCGGTTCTTCTGGGCGCTCATCGCCGCGGTGTCGATCTTCATCTCCGGGGCGGTGTTCGCCGTCGGCGAGGGGGTGCGCTCCCTGCTCGGCGGGGAGGCGGAGCAGACCCTGGTGTGGGTCGCCTACGCGGTGCTGGGGGTGTCGTTCCTGCTCGAGGGCACCTCGTGGCTCAAGGCGCTCAAGCAGGCGCGCAGCGAGGCCCGCGGCGAGGAGAAGGGTCTGCTGGCCTACCTGCGCGGCAGCGACGACCCCACCGTCAAGACGGTGTTCTACGAGGACTCGGCCGCGCTGACCGGCCTCGTCATCGCCCTCGTCGGCGTCGGGCTGCACCAGCTCACCGGGTCCGCGGTCTACGACGGCATCGCCTCCCTGCTCATCGGGGGCCTGCTCGCCGTCGTCGCCTACCTGCTGGGCACCGCGAACAAGGCCCTGCTCGTCGGCAGGCAGGCCGACCGGCTCGTCGTCGACGAGGTCCGCGAGCGGCTGCAGGCGGCGCCCGAGGTGGAGGCCGTCGTCGACCTCGTCACCCAGGTCATGGGCACCGACAAGGTGCTGGTGTGCGCGCGGATCGACCTGGTCGACGGGCTCGACGCCGCCGAGGTTGAGCGGGCGTGCCTGCGGCTGGACAACGAGCTGCACGACGGGATCGCCGAGGTCGACGAGGTGTTCCTCGAGCCCGTCCCCCGCAACGACGCCGAGCTCCGCGCGAAGGTCCTCCAGCGCTACGGCGCCGACGTCCACCTCGGCTGAGCACCGGGCACCACGGGGGAAACCGGCTCGACGCGGGTGCGACCATGGGCGTCGTGACCGAGCTGCGAACCGAACCGAAGACGCTCGAGCAGTCCGCCAAGCTGCGGAACGTGCTCTACGAGATCCGGGGACCGGTGCACGCCCGGGCAGCGCAGATGGAGGCCGAGGGTCACCGCATCCTCAAGCTGAACATCGGCAACCCGGCCCCGTTCGGCTTCGACGCCCCCGACGAGATCCTGCAGGACGTGATCGCCGGGCTGCCCACCGCGCAGGGCTACTCCGACTCTAAGGGCATCACCCCCGCCCGCCGCGCCGTGGTGCACCACTACCAGCTGCAGGCGGGGTTCCCGGCGCTGGACATCGACGACGTCTACCTCGGCAACGGCGTCTCCGAGCTGATCACCATGGCGCTGCAGGCGATGCTCGACGAGGGCGACGAGGTGCTGGTGCCCGCGCCGGACTACCCGCTGTGGACGGCGTCGGTCAGCCTCGGTGGCGGCACCCCGGTGCACTACCTGTGCGACGAGACGCAGGGCTGGGAGCCGGACCTCGAGGACCTCGAGGCCAAGATCACCCCGCGCACCAAGGCCGTCGTCGTCATCAACCCGAACAACCCGACGGGCGCGGTCTACAGCCGGCCGGTGCTCGAGCGCATCGCCGAGCTGGCGCGGCGGCACTCGCTGGTGCTCATGGCCGACGAGATCTACGACAAGATCCTCTACGACGAGGCGCAGCACGTGTCGCTGGCCGCGGTCGCCCCGGACCTGTTCTGCATGACGTTCAACGGCCTGTCCAAGGCCTACCGCGTGGCCGGGTACCGCGCGGGGTGGGTCGCCATCACCGGGCCGAAGGCGCACGCGGCGAGCTACCTCGAGGGGCTCACCCTGCTGGCCTCGACGCGGCTGTGCCCGAACGTGCCCGCGCAGAACGCGATCCAGGTGGCGCTGGGCGGCTACCAGTCGATCACCGAGCTGATCCTGCCGGGCGGACGACTCCGCGAGCAGCGCGACGTCGCGTGGGAGGGCCTGAACTCGATCCCCGGGGTGAGCTGCGTGAAGCCGGCGGGCGCGCTGTACGCGTTCCCCCGGCTGGACCCGGAGGTGCACGAGATCCACGACGACGAGAAGCTGGTGCTCGACCTGCTGGTCGCGGAGAAGATCCTGCTGGTGCACGGCACGGGGTTCAACTGGCCGAACCCGGACCACCTGCGGGTGGTGACGCTGCCCTGGGCGCGCGACCTGTCCAAGGCCATCGAGCGCCTGGGCAACTTCCTGTCCAGCTACCACCAGTAGCCCACCCCGGACGCGCCATTGGAGTGCCAGTGGTCGTCATCCCGTGCGAATGACGACCATCGGCACTCCAATGGCGGGGTGGAGGGGTCAGACGCCCAGGCTGCGGCCGATGATCTCCTTCATGATCTCGGTCGTGCCGCCGTAGATCGTCTGCACGCGGGAGTCGAGGAACGCCTTGGCCACCGGGTACTCGCGCATGTAGCCGTACCCGCCGTGCAGCTGCAGGCAGCGGTCGATGAGCTTGACCTGGTTCTCGGTCGCCCACCACTTGGCCATCGCGGCCTCCTGCACGGTGAGCTTCTCGTCGTTGAGCAGCTCGATGCACCGGTCGACGAACACCCGGGTGGCCGTCGTCTCGGTGGCCAGCTCGGCGAGCAGGAAGCGGCTGTTCTGGAACGAGCCGATGGGCTTGCCGAACGCCTTGCGGTCCTTGCAGTACTGCAGCGTCTGGGCCAGCACGGTCTCCATGCCCGCGGCGGCCGACACCGCGATGGACAGCCGCTCCTGGGGCAGGTTGGCCATGAGGTGGAAGAAGCCGTGCCCCTCGGTGCCGAGCAGGTTGCTCGCGGGCACGCGGACGTCGTCGAAGCTGAGCTCGGCGGTGTCCTGGGCCTTCATCCCGACCTTGTCGAGGTTGCGGCCGCGGGTGAAGCCGGGCATGTCGCGCTCGACGACCAGCAGCGAGAAGCCCTGCGCGCCCGCGTCGGGGTCGGTCTGCGCGACGACGATCACGAGGTCGGCGTTGATGCCGTTGGTGATGAACGTCTTCGACCCGTTGAGGATCCAGTCCGCGTCCGGGCCGTCGCCGTCGCGGTGGGCGTTGGTCTTGATGCCCTGCAGGTCCGAGCCGGTGCCGGGCTCGGTCATGGCCACGGCGGTGATGATCTCCCCGGAGCAGAACCCGGGCAGCCAGCGCTGCTTCTGCTCCTCGGTGGTGAGGTCGGTCAGGTACGGCGCGATGACGTCGTTGTGCAGCGGGAAGCCGAGTCCGGAGTACCCGCCGGCCACCTGGGTCTCGGCCAGGACCGCGTTGTAGCGGAAGTCCTTGACCCCGCCACCGCCGTAGGCCTCGTCCACGGCCATGCCGAGGAAGCCGCCCTTGCCGGCCTCGAGCCAGACCTCGCGGTCGACGATGTTCTGCTCCTCCCAGCGGTCGTGGTGGGGGGCCACGTGCTGGTCCAGGAACGCCTGGAAGGACTTGCCGAACAGCTCGTGCTCGGGCTCGTACAGGGTGCGGTCCACGCTGGTCCTCCTCGTCGGTGCGCTCCGTCGCGCGTCTAGATGCAGTCTGGACTGTTTGTTGGCTCGCGTCTAGTGTCCGTCGTCATGACCGCCCACGCCACCACCGACGAGCCGGCCCCGCCGCGCCGCCGGACCCAGGAGGAGCGGACCGCGCAGACGCGGCACCGGCTGCTCGAGGCCACGCTGGACTGCCTCGTCGACGACGGGTACGCCCGCACCACCACTCAGGCCATCGCCGCCCGGGCCGGGCTCTCCCGAGGCGCGCAGCTGCACCACTTCCCGACCAAGGAGTCCCTCGTCGTGGGGGCGGTGGAGCACCTCGCCCAGAAGCGGCACGCGGAGATGCAGGCGGCCCTGACCGGGGCCACCTCCCCCGCCGTCGGCCTCGAGCTGCTGGCCGACACGTTCTCCGGCCCGCTGTTCCTCGCCGCGCTCGAGCTGTGGGTGGCCGCCCGCACCGAGCCGGCGCTGCGGGCGGCGCTCGAGCCGCTCGAGCGCCGGGTGGCCGACGAGCTCGTCGCCGTCGCCCCCGGCCTGCTCGGGCTCAGCACCGCCCCGGCCGACGCCGAGCTCGTCGAGCTGACCGTCGAGCTGGTCCGCGGCCTCGGCATGGCCGTCCTGTTCAACTCCCCCGAGCAGGCCGCGCGGCGCCGTCGCCGGCTGCTGGACCGGTGGGCCCACGAGATCACCAGGAGCGCAGCATGACCGCCACGGCCGTCCCCGTCCCGCCCACCGTCACCCTGCCGGAGCACGTCCGCACCCTCGTGGTGGGTGCGGGGTTCGCCGGGATGGCCGTGGCCGCCACCCTGCTGCGCGACGACCCGGACGCCGACCTGCTCGTCCTCGAGCGCGCCACCGACGTCGGCGGCACCTGGCGGGACAACACCTACCCGGGCTGCGCGTGCGACGTGCCCACGGCGCTGTACTCGTTCTCGTTCGCGCCCAACCCGTCCTGGAGCCACACCTACGGCCGCCAGCCGGAGATCTTCGCCTACCTGCGCAACGTCGCCACGAGCACCGGCATCCGTGAGCGCGTCGTCTTCGACTGCCCGCTCGTCGAGGCCCGGTGGGACGCCGACGCCCAGCAGTACCGCGTGCTCACCACCCGCGGCGAGCTGACCTGCGACGTCCTCGTCGTCGCCACCGGGACGCTGAGCGAGCCCAAGCTGCCCGACGTCCCCGGCCTGCCCGACTTCCGGGGCACCACCTTCCACTCCGCGCGCTGGGACCACGAGCACGACCTCACCGGCGAGCGGGTGGCCGTCGTCGGCACCGGGGCGTCCGCGGTGCAGTTCGTCCCCGAGATCGCCGACACCGCCGGGTCACTGACGGTGTTCCAGCGCACCCCGGGCTGGGTCATCCCCCGGCTCGACCGCACCCTGAGCCGCGCGGAGAAGGCGCTCTACCACCGGTTCCCGAAGGCACAGCGCGCCATGCGGGGGCTCGTCTACTCCTACCGCGAGCTCTACATCCTGCCGCTGGCCAAGTTCCGCCGGCTGCTCCCGCTCATCGGCACCGTGGCGCGCACGAAGCTGCGCGTCGAGGTCCGCGACGCCGGCCTGCGGGACTCGCTCACCCCGGACTACACCGTGGGCTGCAAGCGGCTGCTGCTGACCAACGCCTGGCTGCCCACCCTGGACCGCGACGACGTCGAGCTCGTCACCACCGGGCTCTCCGCGGTCACCCCCACCGGCGTGGTCGACGGCGACGGCACCGAGCGCGAGGTGGACACCATCATCTTCGCCACCGGGTTCACCCCCACCGAACCCCCGGTGGCGCACCAGGTCCGGGGCAGCGACGGCCGCACCCTGGCCGAGCACTGGGACGGCAGCCCGTCGGCGCACCGGGGCACCACGGTGGCCGGCTTCCCCAACCTGTTCCTCATGTACGGCCCCAACACCAACCTGGGCCACAGCTCCATCGTCTACATGCTCGAGTCGCAGGCCCGCTACGTCGCGGACGCGCTGCGCACCATGGCCTCCCGCCGGCTCGGGGAGGTCGAGGTGCGCGACGACGCGGAGCGCGGCTGGAACGCGAGCATGCAGAAGGGCCTGCGCCGCACGGTGTGGAACGCCGGCGGGTGCGCCAGCTGGTACTTCGACAAGACCGGCCGCAACTCCGCGATGTGGCCCACCTTCACCTGGCGGTTCCGCCGGGCCACCCGGCGCTTCGACGTGGAGAGCTACCGGACGGCGGCCCGGCGCACCCGCGAGGAGGTGGCCGCGTGAGCGCGCCGAGCACGGACTACGACGTCGTCGTCGTCGGCTCCGGGTTCGGCGGCAGCGTCGCCGCGCTGCGGCTGACCGAGAAGGGCTACCGCGTCGGGGTTCTCGAGGCCGGGCGTCGCTTCGCCGACGGCGAGCTGCCGCGCACGTCGTGGGACCTGCGCCGCTACCTGTGGGCGCCGCAGCTGGGGTGCTTCGGCCTGCAGCGCATCCACCTGCTGCCCGACGTCCTCGTCATGGCCGGCGCGGGGGTGGGCGGCGGCTCGCTGAACTACGCCAACACCCTCTACGAGCCGCCCGCCGCATTCTTCGCCGACCCGCAGTGGGGCGGCATCACCGACTGGCAGGCCGAGCTGGCGCCGTACTACGCGCAGGCCCGCCGCATGCTCGGGGTGGTCGAGAACCCCACCGAGACACCGTCGGACGTGGCCATGCGCGACGTGGCCGAGCAGATGGGCGTCGGGGACACGTTCACCCACACCCCGGTCGGGGTGTTCTTCGGCGAGCCCGGGCAGGCGGGGCAGCGGGTGGCCGACCCGTTCTTCGGCGGCGCTGGGCCCGAGCGCACGGCGTGCACCGAGTGCGGCTCGTGCATGACGGGCTGCCGGGTGGGCGGCAAGAACACCCTGGTCAAGAACTACCTCTACCTGGCCGAGCAGGCCGGGGCCACGGTGCACCCGCTGACCACGGTCACGGGCGTCCGCGACACCGGGGACGAGTTCGAGGTGCTCACCCGGGGCACCGGGCTGGGCGGGCGACGGCGCGCGCAGCGATTCACCGCGCGGCACGTCGTCCTCGCCGCCGGCACCTACGGCACCCAGCGCCTCCTCGGCGCGATGGCGGACACGGGCGACCTGCCGCGGCTCAGCCCCCGGCTCGGCTCCGCGGTGCGCACCAACTCCGAGGCCGTGCTCGCCGCGACCACGCCCAGCGTGACCACCGACTACAGCGCCGGGGTGGCCATCACGTCGAGCTTCCACCCCGACGACCACACCCACGTCGAGCCGGTGCGGTACGGCCCGGGCAGCAACGCGATCGGCCTGCTGCAGACCCTGCTCACCGACGGCGGCGGACGCGTGCCCCGGCTGGTCAAGACCCTCGGCCTGGCCGCGCGGCACCCGGTGACGTTCGCGCGCAGCCTGTCCGTGCGCCGCTGGTCCGAGCGCACCGTCATCGCCCTGGTGATGCAGACCGACGACAACTCCCTCGAGCTCACCACCCGGCGCACCCGGTTCGGCCGGCGCCGCATGACCAGCCGCAAGGGCCCCGGCACGCCGCCGCCGCGGTGGATCCCGCAGGGCCACGAGGCGGTCCGCCGGCTGGCCGACACCATCGGCGGCACCCCGGGCGGGTCGATGTTCGAGGTCGTCGACATCCCGATGACGGCCCACTTCCTCGGCGGCTGCGCCATCGGGGAGACGGCGGAGACGGGTGTGGTCGACGCCTACCACCGCGCCTTCGGCCACCCGGGGCTGCACGTGGTCGACGGGTCCGCCGTGAGCGCGAACCTCGGGGTGAACCCGTCGCTGACCATCACCGCGCAGGCGGAGCGGGCGTTCGCGCTGTGGCCCAACGCCGGTGAGCCCGACCCGCGGCCGGGACAGGACGAGGCGTACCGGCCGCTGGCGCCCGTCACGCCCCGCGCGCCCGTGGTGCCCGCGCACGCCCCCGGCGCGTTGCGACTTCCCGCGAACGCCATCGCCCTGCCGCTCAGCGTGGTCGGCCGGTGAGCACGGAGACGCGGGGGCTCGACGCCTGGGCGGTGTCCGAGTCCGAGCCCGACGACGCCGTCCGCGCCGCCGTGGCCGGGACCCCGAGCGCCGACCCGCCCTGGCCCGCGACCGTGCGCGCGACCCTGTGGTGGCACCGCGCCACCGCCGAGGCCCGCCGCCTCGCCCCGCCCGGCCGGTGCCTGCCGATCACCCTGGCCATGGTCGTCGACTACCTCCAGACCCCCGTCGGCCCCTACCGCGAAGTCCTGGCCAGCCCCGTGCTGCGCGCCCCGGGCCGCCGCACCGGGCTGCTGCCAGCCATGACGGTGCCGCTCATCGCGGTCGACTCCAGCCTGAGCGTCCACGGGGGGCGGGTGCACTGGGCACTGCCCAAGGTGCTGGCCACGTTCGACGGCGACGTCCACGACGGGCTGCTCGTCAGCGGCGAAGGGTGGTCGGTGCGCACGGCCACGGCGCTGCGCGGCCCGACGCTGCCCCTGGCCGGTGGGCTCACCTTCGCCCAGCCCGTCGCCCGGGGTGGGCTGAGCCGGGCGGGCGCGCGGCTGCGCGGCCGGGCCCGCCTGGCCCGGGTCAGCGTCACCAGCACCGGGCCGACCCTGCCGGGCTGGCTGCGGGCGGGAACGTTCCCGGGGGTGGCTATCACCTCGGGTCGGATGTCGACGGGCCCGGCCCGCACCGTCTGATCCTCAGGCGCTGCGGCGGGAGGTCTTCGCCCGGTACATCGCCGCGTCGGCCCGCTGCACCCCGAGCTCGAGCGGCTCCCCCGCGGGGGCGGTGGTGTAGCCGGCGGAGAGGCCGAGGGTCCAGCTGCGCCCCTCGACCACCACCGGGGCGGCAACCACCCGGGCGAGCCGCGCGGCCAGCTCCGCCTCGTCGACGGCCGCCCCGCACACCACCAGGAACTCGTCGCCGCCCATGCGCACCACCACGTCCGGCTGCCGCACCGCACGGCGCAGCCGGTGTGCCACCACCTGCAGCACCCGGTCCCCCACGTGGTGCCCGCCGACGTCGTTGACGCGCTTGAACCCGTCGAGGTCGACGTAGGCCAGGGTGCGGGCGCCGGAGCCGACGGCGTCGTCGGCCACGGCGGGCAGCGCGCGACGGTTGGGCAGCCCGGTCAGCTCGTCCTGCAGGGCGATGTCGCGCAGGCTGCGGTTGACCCGACGCAGCTCGAGCAGCCGCCCGGTCTGCGCGGCCAGCAGGTCCAGGGTGTGGCGCTGGGCCGCGGTGAGCTCGCCAGGGCCGTCGGTGTCGAACACGCACACCGTGCCCACGACCATGCCTCCGCTGCGCACCGGGGAGGCGGCGTAGCGGGTGATGCGGCCCAGCTCCCCGGTGACGAACGGGCTGTCCCGGAAGCGGGGGTCGGTGCGGGTGTCCGGCGCGTGCACCGGGGCCGCAGTGTCGACGGCGACGGAGCACATCGAGTCGGTGCGGGCGCAGTGCAGCGGCAGCGCGGCGGACGTTGCGGCCTGGTACTGGCGGCGGTCGTCGAGGAAGTTCACCGCTGCCCCGGCCAGGCCCACCGCGGCCTGGGCCAGGGCGACCACCGCGTCGAGGTCGTCCGACGGCGGCGCGTCGAGCACCCCCACCGCGCGCAGCGCGGCGACCCGGTCGGCCTCGAGTGCTCCGACCAGCTCCCCCGCGCGGGTCATCACGAGCGGAGCGTACGGGGACGACCACCCGACCGGTTCGCAGCGCACCCCCACCGGCGCGGCCGACGCCCACCCTCGGCCGTCCCCGCTGTTCAATGGTGCAGTGCGGGAGCGGGGTGCGGGCCGTTCAGCGTCAGCGGTCGGGTTCCGCGACGTGCTCCGGGTGGACGAGTTCCGGTGGCTGTGGCTCGCGGACGTGCAGTCGTTGCTGGGGGACCAGGTCGCGCGGGTGGCGCTGAGCGTGCTGGTGTTCTCCCGGACCGGGTCGGGGTTCGCGACCGCCGCGGTGTACGCGCTGACCTACCTCCCCGCCCTGGTCGGCGGCGTGCTGCTGGGACCCCTCGCCGACCGGGTGCCGCGGCGGCGCCTCCTGGTCCTCGGTGACCTGGCGCGGGCCGCGCTGCTCGCCGTGATGGCGGTGCCGGGAGTGCCGTTGCCCGCCCTGGCGGGTCTGCTCGTGCTCGCCGTCCTGGTGGGCGCGCCGTGGAGCGCGGCCGAGTCCGCGCTGGTGGCGGACGTCCTCAGCGCGGAGCACTACCCCGTCGGGGTCGCCTGGCGGGGCGCGACCTCGCAGGCGGCCCAGCTGGCCGGCTTCGCGGCCGGCGGCGGTCTGGTGGCGCTGGTCGGGCCGGGAACGGCGCTGGCCGTCGACGCGGCGACGTTCGCGCTCTCCGCCCTGGTGATCAGGCTGGGGGTGCGGGCCAGGCCTGCCGCCTCGGGCGTGGTCGGCTCGAGCCCGCCGCGCGCCCGGTGGCTCAGCGGGGTCGCCACGGTGCTGCGCGACCGCCGGCTGCGGGTGCTCCTCGGGTTCTCGTGGCTGCTCGGGCTCCTCGTGGTCCCCGAGGGGCTCGCCGCCCCGTACGTCGCGCAGCTCGGCGGTGGTCCGGGCAGCCTGGGCCTGCTCCTCGCCGCCTCCCCCGCCGGGGTGCTCGTCGGCACCCTGGTGTTCGGCCGGTGGGTGCCGCCCGCCGCGCGAGGACGGCTGCTCGCGCCGCTCGCCGTGCTCGCGGGTCTGCCGCTCCTGGGGTGCGCGGCAGAACCCGGCCTGCCGGTGACCGCACTGCTGTGGGCGGCCAGCGGAGCGGCGACCGCCTACCAGGTGCAGGTGGTCACCGAGTTCGTCCGCACCGTGCCCGCCGCCGCGCGGGGCCAGGGCATCGGGCTCGCCTCAGCAGGCTTGCTCGGCGCCCAGGGCGCCGGTCTGCTCGCCGCCGGAGCGTTGACCGAGGCGCTCGACGTGACGACCACGGTCGCCGTCGCCGGGGCAGCGGCCAGCGCCACGGCTGCCCTGCTGGCCGCGGCACGTCGGCGCGCTTCCCTCCCGACGGGCCCGACTGCCGGCTGACCGACCGGTCCGATCACTCCGCGGGGGTCAGCCCCACGACCAGCCCTTCCTCGCCACAGCACTCACCTCCTCCCACTCACCACGCACCACCTCGTCACCCCGCGGGGGTCAGCCCCACGACCAGCCCTTCCTCGCCACAGCACTCACCTCCTCCCACAACTCGCTCGCGACCACTGACGTCCGGCGCTCGGCTGAGGTAGTTTTCGATCATCGAACGGACAGCCCGAGGGTGCAGCCCGTGCCCGCGACCGCACTGATGGAGCGCCACGATCATGGCCCGCCCGCCTCACCTGCGACAGACGTCGCACGGGGTCGCGAGCATTCGCGGGTGGGAGCTGTGGTCCGTCGCCCCGGTGGCGCGCGCCTGGCTGCTCGGGGTGGAGGCGCTGGCGGCGGTCGGCCTCGCCCTGGCCCTGCTCACCACGCACGTCGGTGGGGCCGACGTCGCGCGGGTCGCGCTGCTAGCGGTGCTCTCGGTCGTCTACCGCGAGGCGACCTCGCGGGTGGAGCGACTCAAGCGCTACCTCGGCAGTGACACGGTCTTCTCCGAGCAGGTGTCGGTGTGGGCGTTCGCCGCGACGCTGCTCGCCCCGGCGGGCTGGGCGGCCCTGCTGGTCGTGCTCTGCTACGCCCACATCCTGGTGCAGCGCCACCGCGACGGGTCCGGGCACCCGCACCGGGCGGTCTACACGGGCGCGACGCTGGTCCTGGCCACGCTGGCCGCCGGCGGTGTGCTGCACCTGAGTGGTGGGGCGGACGCCCTCGACGGGGGCGTCGCGGGGGCACTGGCCGTCGTGGGCTCTCTGGTCGTGTTCACCACCGTCAACTTCGCGCTGGTGCTCGTCGGGGCCTGGCTGGCCACCCGCCCCCCGTCGGTACGGGTCCTGCTGCCCGACGCCGACGGGGTCGGGTACGAGCTGGCGACCCTCGTGCTCGGCGTGGTGACCGCGGTGGTCCTCGACCAGGTGCCCGAGCTGACGCCGCTGGTGCTCCTCCTCGTGACCTACCTGCACCGCAGCTCGCTGGTCAACGCGCTGCACCACACCTCGCGCACCGACGCCAAGACCGGGTTGCTCACGCTGGCTGCGTGGCAGCCGCACGCGCGGGAGGTCCTCGTGCGCGCGTCTCGGGCCGGGGTCCCGGTGTCGGTCCTGTTCTGCGACCTCGACCACTTCAAGCGCGTCAACGACACCTGCGGCCACCTCGTCGGGGACGAGCTGCTCGTCGCCGTCGCGGACTGCCTGCGCCGCGAGCTGCGTGGCCCCGACGCCCTGGCCCGCTTCGGCGGGGAGGAGTTCGTCGCGGTGCTGGAGGGCCTCGACGAGTCCGCGGCCGAGAGCGTCGCCGAACGGCTCCGGGCGGCGGTGGCGCGGATCGACCTGCCTGGCGCAGGACCGGTCACCATCTCCATCGGGCTCGCCCACCACGCAGCGAGCGAGCGCGCGGCCACCACGGCGCTGGAGGACCTCGTCGCCCGGGCGGACGGGGCCCTGCGGCAGGCCAAGGAGGCAGGACGCAACCGGGTCCACGTCGCCTGATCGTGGAGGCCCCGCCGCGGGTCCCACCTGACAGACTGAGCGGGTGAGCACGGAGTCGGATGGCAGCGGACGAGCACTGCGGCTGAGCGTGATCGGGTGCGGCTACCTGGGGGCGACCCATGCCGCAGCCATGGCCGAGCTGGGGTTCGACGTCGTGGGTCTCGACACCGACGAGGTGAAGCTCAAGGCCCTGTCGGAGGGGTCGGTGCCGTTCCACGAGCCCGGCCTCGAGGAGCTGCTGCGCACCCACGTCGAGTCCGGCCGGCTCCGCTTCACCACCGACGTGGCCGAGGTGTCCGGGGCGGACGTGCACTTCATCTGCGTCGGGACGCCGCAGACCCCCGGCTCGGGTGCCGCGGACGTCTCCTACGTCGATGCCGCCGTCGCCGCTCTGGTGCCCCACCTGCGACCCGGGGCGGTCGTGGTGGGCAAGTCCACCGTGCCCGTTGGGACTGCTGCCCGGCTGGCCGCCACCCTGCCTCCCGGCGCCGAGCTGGCCTGGAACCCCGAGTTCCTCCGCGAGGGCCTGGCCGTGGCGGACACGCTGCGCCCCGACCGGCTCGTCCTGGGCGTCACCTCCGCGCACGCCGAGGCGCAGCTGCGCGCCGTCTACGTCGGGCCGATCGCCCAGGACACCCCCGTCATCGTCTGCGACCTGCCCACCGCCGAGCTGGTCAAGACCAGTGCCAACGCCTTCCTGGCCACCAAGATCAGCTACATCAACGCGATCGCCGAGATCTGTGACGCCGCCGGTGCTGACGTGGGTGTGCTGGCCGACGCGATCGGCCTCGACCCCCGGATCGGCCGGAAGTTCCTCAACGCCGGCCTGGGGTTCGGCGGCGGGTGCCTGCCCAAGGACATCCGCGCCTTCTCCGCCCGCGCCGGCGAGCTCGGCGCCACGGGAGCGGTCGCGCTCCTCCGGGAGGTCGACGAGATCAACATGCGTCAGCGCCAACGGGTGGTCGACCTGGCCCACGAGGCGCTGGGCGGTTCGGTGCTGGGCTCGCGGGTGGCGGTGCTGGGGTGCGCGTTCAAGCCGGACACCGACGACGTGCGGGACTCTCCCGCGCTGAACGTCGCGGCCGCGCTGCACCTCAAGGGCGCCCAGGTGACCGTCTACGACCCGGCGGCCAACGACACGGCTCGGCGGCTGTTCCCCACCCTGCGCTACGCCCCGGGGTGGGAAGAGGCCGCGGCCGGCGCCGACGTCACCCTGGTGCTCACCGAGTGGCCGGAGTTCCGTGAGCTCGACCCGGTGCGACTCGCCGCGGTGGTGGCCACCCCGACGGTGATCGACGCCCGCAACTGCCTGCCGAACGGGGCGTGGCGGGACGCGGGCTGGACGGTGCGACGCCTGGGCCGTCCCTAGGGCGGTCCCGGTAACGTGGTGCGGTGACGATCGCCCGGGTCCCCGCCGCCGTGCGCACCCGTCGGACGGCGCTGCCCGTCGTCCTCGTCCTGGGTCTCGTGGGGCTGTGGACCCAGGTGGTCCTGGGTGGTCCGCTCGCCCGGCTCGACCTGGCCCTGCGCGCGTGGGTGCACCAGCGGGGCGATGGCATCGTGGTGCAGGTCGCGCACGCGGTGGCCGACGTGGCGAACCCGGCGACGTCGGTCGCGCTGCTGCTGGCGGTGGGCGCGGCGGTCTCCGCCGCCCGCCGCACGTGGCCCCCCGCCGTCCTCGCGCTCACCGCGGCCGTGCTGCTCAGCGTGGCCGTGCTCGGCCTGAAGCACGTCGTCGGCCGCGTCGGGCCCCGGGGCGACTCCACCCTGGCGTGGCCCTCGGGGCACACCACCACCGCCGTGGTCGTCGCCGGGGTGCTGCTGTGCCTGCTGCCGCGGTCGTGGCGGCGGGTGGGGGCGCTCGTCGCCGCGGGGTACGCCGCCGTCGTCGGCGTCGCGATGGTGCTGTGCACCTACCACTGGGCGGGGGACGTGCTCGCGGCATGGCTGCTCGGCCCGCTCGTCCTGCTGGCCGCCCGGGGCGCCACGCGGCGCCTCACCGGTCCGGCGGCGGGTCGAGGCGCCCCGGCCGGCCGCGTCGGGCAGGGTCGGGGCTCCCACCCCTAGCCCGGAGGTCCGCGTGCACGTCCTGTTCGTCTGCACCGGCAACATCTGCCGGTCCCCCACCGCCGAGCGCCTGCTCGCCGCGCAGGCCGCGGCGCACGGCTGGGACGTGAGCGCGTCGTCCGCGGGCACCCGGGCCGTGGTGGACCACGCCATGGAACCCTCCGCCGCCGCCGTGCTGGCCGAGCTGGGCGGTGACGCGGACGGGTTCCGGGGCCGTCAGCTGACCGCCGCCATGATCGACGGGGCCGACCTGGTGCTCGCCATGACCGCGGCGCACCGCGGCAAGGTCCTGGACCTGCGACCGGCGGCGCTGCGGCGCACCTTCACGCTGCGGGAGGCGGCGCAGCTGGTCCCCGACGCGGTGTCCGACGAACCGGCTCCCGTCCAGCTGGCGCGGCACCGGCGGGGCTTCCCCGCCCGCGAGCTGGACGTGCCGGACCCGATCGGGCTGCCGCGGGCGGAGTTCGAGCGCGCCGGGGCGATGGTGGCGGACGCGCTGACCCGCCTCGCGCCCCTGTGGTCGCACGCGCGCTAGGACCCGCGCGGGCGCGCCGGGCCGCGGCCCCCGGACAGCAGAGCACCCCGGGACCACCCGGTCCCGGGGTGCTCAGTCGTGCTCCGGCGCCTGGGCGGCGTCAGTCCTGCTTGCGGCGTCGCGCGGCCACACCCGAGAGCGCGACCCCACCGAGGAGGATCCCCCCGCCGAGCGCGTAGGCGGCGGTGTGGTCGGTCCCCGGCACGGAGGCCGGGTTGACCTCGACGAAGGACTTGGTGGCCACCGCGTCAGAGCTGACGGGGTCGGCCGCACCGGCCGGAGCGCCCGCGGCGGCCGCCACGGGGGCCGCGGAGACGGGAGCGCCCGACGCGGTCACGGTGCCGTCCGGCGCGACGTCGGCGCGGGGCACGGTCAGCGTCGACTGTGCACCCGACGCGTCCTGCACGGTCAGCGGCACGTCGCCGGCGGTGACGGCGTCCGCGGCCACGGCCACGGTCGCCTGCCCGCTGGCGTCGGTGGTCGCCAGCGGCTTGGTCGAGCCGGGACCGAACACCAGGGTGAACGGCGGCAGACCGAAGAGGCTGATCTGGACCTGGTTGCCCGAGCCGATGATCTGCACGGGGCCGAAGTTGTACGTGCAGGTCCCGATGACCCCGGGCGCGGCCGGCGGGTAGGCCGGTGCCGGGGTGAACGTGCCCCCGAACAGCGTGCAGGGGAACCGGAACGGCAGGAGCGGGCTGGCGTCGGGGCTGCTGCTGATGGGGCCGGGCTGGACGACGACCTGCGCGGAGGCGGGTGCGGCCAGGCCGAGGCCGAGACCGGCGGTGAGGACCGCGGCACCGGCGGCCCTGGTGATGGTGTTCATGTGGTCCTCTTCTGTGGTGGCGTGCGGAGCGTGGCGCCCACTGGTGAGCGGGTCGTGCACGGGCCGAGCGCACCGCGTGCGATCCCTCGTCGGACCACGACCCGTGCTCGAACCCCCTAGCAGATCTGATCCGATCTGCCGGCAACAACATAACCGTCAGTGACTGGACGTTGCGCTGCGCAGTCGGGTTGTTTTCGGTCGGGCTTGCGTCACTCTCGGTGACAAAGGCCGTTACCAGCGGTTGTCAGTCGGCGAGCCGGCACTCGGGCACCCTCGTGGTGACCTCGGCGGGTCGCACGAGGGGTTGCACCGGGACCACCGCGGCGCCCTCGGTGGTGGGTTCCACCAGGTCGAGCTCGACCACCGGTGAGGTGCCCGGCACCACCTGCAGGTCCACCCGGAACACGGGGTGGCCCCGCTCGCTGCCCGCCTCGGCCGCCTGGGCGACGCCGTCGACGGTCACCGAGCGCAGGGCAGCGCCCTGGGTGGCGTAGACGGTGACCAGCTCGCGCACGGTCCCCGGTGGGCCGGTGGGGTTCTGGTCCAGCCGACCGGCCACGTAGGACGGCAGCCCGGTGGTGGGGGCGGCGTTGGTCAGCGTCAGCCGGACCGTGGTGGCGCGGGTGGCGGCGGAGCACCCCTCTGCCGTGTAGTCGATGCTGCGGCCGACGTAGTAGTCGATCTTGCCCCCGCTGGCGTTGGTGAGCACCACGCCCGCGTAGGGGGCGGCGGTGTCGGGCACCGCGTGCGCCAGCGGGGTGGTCTCGATGACCTGCTGCTCGCCGGCGTCCGCGCTGTAGACCATGAGACGGCCCTCGCCGGCCGCACGACCGAGAGCCCGGAGCAGTCCGGTCGTGGCGCCCGGCGGCGCGGCCACCACCTCGTCGAACACCGCCGAGGCGATACCGGTGAGGAAGGCCTTGCGCGCGGTGTTGTCGTCGGCGAAGCGGGTGTAGGCCTCGGACTCGGTCAGTGCGACGACGTTGTCCGCGGTCACCGACTCCCCCCCGGGCAGGGTGACGGGGCCGACGGCGCCGAGCAGGTAGCTCAGCGCCACGGGGTCGGTGGCCATCGCGCCGTCGAGGCGCTGCCCGCTCTGCCGCTGCCACAGGTCGCCCCAGATGCGGGCCGCGTAGGGGAAGTGCGGGCTGATGTTGCTGTTCTGCCAGACGGTGGTGCTGTCGTAGCGGCCGTAGAGCTGCGCGAAGTCCGGTCCGAGGTCGAGGCCCGCCGGGGCGTCGTTGCGCAGCTCCGCGTTGCTCGCCACCGTGTCGAGGCTGACCTTGCCCCGGTCCGCGTCCACGATGGAGAAGCCGCCGAGCAGACCGCCCGTGCCGCGGGCCTCGGCGTTGGTCTGGAAGCCCAGGAAGTAGTGCCGGGCGCCACCGCTGCCCAGCATCGGCGGGAGGAGGGTGGCGGCGGTGCTCGTGTCGCGCAGCAGGTCCGCCAGCTGCGTGGTCTGCTCGACGAGGGTGCTGCGGGCGTCGTTGACCTGGGTGAGGTAGGAGGAGTCCGGGATCGCGCGGGCCCGCGCGGCGACGTCGGCCGAGGCGGCGGCGGCGCGCGCGAGCGGCGCGCGGGCACTCGTCAGCGCGGTCAGGTTGATCTGCCCGCCCGCTCCGCGCAGCTGGGCCGGGCTCAGGGCCTGCCCGGCCGCCGCGGCCGGCTGCAGCACCGTGCGGGACAGGTCGTCGACCACCTCGGTCAGATCCCGGGCGGTGGCGAACGGCTCACCGAGGCCGGGGAGCGGGGCGATGAGGTGCCACGGCAACGCGGAGGTGGCGTTGCGCGCGGAGCCCGAGCTCTCCGTGGCGAGGTCGACCTCGCGCTGCGCGGTGGCGGTGTCCCCGTCGAGCAGGGCCGCCCGCGCGCGGCCCGCGTGGTCACGCGCCGCCTCGAGGTCGTGCTGGGCCGCGGTGGCCCCGTAGGCCAGCCACAGGCCCAGCACCACGACCACCAGGGCCACACCGCCCCCGGTGCCGAGCAGGATCCGCCGGTTGCGGCGGCGCTTGCGGGCCTCGGCGGAACGCCGCCGACGCCGGCGCACCGTGGTGGTGCGTGGTGAATCCCCGTCCGGGCCGGGCCCGTCCGTGCTCACGCCGACGGCCAGGCGCGGCCGCCGCCCGACACGTCGGTGCGGTGCCGGGCGAACCCGTTGACCGGGCTGCGGCGCGCCGTCGGGCTCGGCTGCCCCGCACCCGTGGTCACGGGCTGACGCGGCTCGGCGTGCGGGTGCGCTGCGGGGTCGGGGACGTCGGCCGCGTCCTGCCGGGGGGCGTCGTCGGTGCGCGCGGGGCTGGCGTCGGACGAGCTACCCGAGCCGGGCTCCTCGGACTCGTAGTAGTAGTACTCGTACTCCTCGGCGCCCTTGTGCGGCGTCATGTTGACGACGGCGCCGAGCAGCGGGGCCTCGACGGCGCGCAGGTTGGCGGCGGCCCGGGCGAGCTGGTCACGCTTGGTGTGGCCGTGGCGGACGACGAGCAGCGCACCGTCGGTGATGGTGGTGAGCACGGTCGCGTCGGTGACGGCCAGCAGCGGCGGAGCGTCGAACACGATGTAGTCGGCGTGGCCGCGCATCTCCGTCAGCAGCGTGCGCATCTGCGTGGAGCCGAGCATCTCGCTGGGGTTGGGCGGGTGCGCCCCGGCGGCGAGGACGAGCAGGTTGGGGTTGGCGGTGTTCTGCAGCACGTCGGCCAGACCCGCCTGCCCGGTCAGCACGGTGGTGAGACCGACGTTCTCGACCAGACCCAGGTACCGCGCGACGCGGGGGCGACGCAGGTCCGCCTCGACCAGGATGACGTGCTTGTCCGCCTCGGCAAGCACGTGGGCGAGGTTGATCGCGGTGGTGGTCTTGCCCTCCCCGGGGACGGAGGAGGAGACGGTGATCGCGGCCGGCGGGTTGTCGACGTCGAGGAACTGCAGGTTGGTGCGCAGGGCCCGGAACGCCTCCGCACTGATCGAGTTGCGGGCCTCGAAGTCGACGAGCGGGTGCTCCGGGCGGTCCTTGTCGAAGGGGACCGAGCCGATGACGGCGGTCCCGGCCGACTCGGCGGCGCGCTCCCGGGTCTTGACCGTGGTGTCGAGCCGCTCGCGGATCACGGCGAGACCGACGCCGAGCAGCAGGCCCGCGGCCAGTCCGAGCGCGAGGTTGCGCGGGATGTTGGGGACGACGGGGGCGGACGGGGCGCTGGCCTGCTGCACCACGGTGACGCGGGCGGCCGGCGTCCCCCCGCCGGCGGGCGTCTCGAGCTCGGCCACGAGACCGGTGAACTGCTGCGCCACGGCGTTCGTCAGGTCCCGGGCCTGCGTGGGCGACGGGTCCTGCACGGTCACGGCGAGGATGACGCTGTCGGGCACCGATGCCACGGACACGCGGGAGGCGAGCGAGGCCGGTGAGGTGCCGAGCCGGAGCTGGTCGATCACCCGCTGCGCCACCTGTTGCCCGGTGAGCAGCTGGGTGTAGGAGACCACGCGCTGCTGGGAGAACTGGCTGCCCTGGTAGGCGCCGGAGCTGGTGTCCGTGTTCGCCGTGGTGGTGATGAACAGCTGGGAGGACGCGGCGTACTGCGGCGTGGTGGTCAACGAGACGCCGAGCGCGACGAGCACGCCGACGAGCGTCGTCCCGGCCACGACGCGCCACCGCGTGCGCAGCACCTTGAGGTAGTCCCTGATGTCCACGTCACTCGCATTCGTCTCGGGTCCTCGTCGCCTCGCTGCTCAACCTGCCGCCCGGATCCTGCGGGCCGCGCGAGTGACGAAGGGGGTCCCACGCCCCCGTGAGGTGGTCACGTTACGCACATGACCGCTTGCGCGCTGTGAGATCTCATCACTGCCGCACCACGTCGAGGTGGTCGCGGTACCACGCCACCGTGTCGCGGACGCCGTCGGCCAACGGGATCGTGGGCCGCCACCCGGACCCGAGCAGGGTCGAGACGTCCAGCAGCTTGCGGGGCGTGCCGTCCGGCTTCGACGTGTCCCAGCGGAGCTCGCCGTCGTAGCCCACGGTGTCGGCGACCATCCGGGCGAGGTCCGCGATGGTCAGGTCCTCCCCCGTGCCGACGTTGACCTGTGTCGGCCCGTCGTGGTGCTCCAGCAGGTGCAGGCAGGCGCTGGCCATGTCGTCGACGTGGAGGAACTCCCGTCGCGGGGTACCACTGCCCCAGCTGGTCACGGCCGCGGCACCGGAGGTCCGCGCCTCCTCGAACCGCCGGATCATCGCCGGCAGCACGTGCGACCCCGAGGCGGAGAAGTTGTCACCCGGCCCGTAGAGGTTGGTCGGCATGGCCGAGATCCAGGCCAGGCCGTGCTGCCTGCGCGCCGCCTGCACCGCGAGGATGCCGGCGATCTTGGCGATGGCGTAGGCGTCGTTGGTCGGCTCGAGCGGACCGGTCAGCAGCTGGTCCTCGGTGATGGGCTGGGTGGCAAGCCTGGGGTAGATGCACGACGAGCCGAGGAACAGCAGCCGCGGGACCCGCTGCGCCACTGCGGCGTCCATGACGTTGACCTGGATCTGCAGGTTCTCGCTGAGGAAGTCGTACGGGGAGGTGTCGTTGGCCTGGATGCCGCCCACCTTGGCCGCGGCCAGCGCCACGTAGGTAGGACGGACCTCGTCGAGGAAGGCCGCCACCGCCGCACGGTTGGTGAGGTCGAGCTCGGCCGAGCTGCGGCCGACCAGGTTGGTGAAGCCCTGCGCCTGCAGGTGGCGCCACAGCGCCGAGCCGACCAGGCCGCGGTGCCCGGCGACGTAGAACGGCGCCGAGCGGTCCAGCGGCGCCGGGGTGAAGGACGTGCCGTCCGCGGGGGCGCCCGTCACCCCCGCCACCCGTCGAGGCGCACCGTGTCGATCCACGGCCGGCCCTCGTGCGCCAGGGCCTCGACGTCGGCGTCGACCATGATGCGCGCCAGCTCCGGGGTGTGGACCGAAGGGACCCACCCCAGGTCGTTCTTGGCCTTGCCCGCATCGCCGATCAGCGCGTCGACCTCCGTGGGCCGCAGGTAGCGCTCGTCGAAGCGCACGTGCTCCTCCCAGTCCAGGCCCACGTGCTCGAAGGCGATCCGCAGGAAGTCCCTCACGGTGTAGCTGCCGCCGGTCGCGAGCACGTAGTCATCCGGGGCCTCGGCCTGCAGCATCCGCCACATGCCTTCCACGTACTCCGGGGCGTAGCCCCAGTCGCGGACCGCGTCGATGTTGCCCATGTACAGGTGGCGCTCCTTGCCCGCCTTGATCCGGGCGACGGAGCGCGTGATCTTGCGCGTCACGAACGTCTCACCGCGCCGGGGTGACTCGTGGTTGAACAGGATCCCGTTGACGGCGAACATCCCGTAGGCCTCGCGGTAGTTCTTGGTGACCCAGTACGAGTACACCTTGGCCGCGCCGTAGGGCGAGCGCGGGTAGAAGGGCGTCTCCTCGTGCTGCGGCGGTGGGCTCGCGCCGAACATCTCCGAGCTCGACGCCTGGTAGTACCGGCAGTCCACCCCGGCCAGCCGGACCGCTTCGAGCAGGCGGATCGAGCCGATGCCGGTGGTGTCCCCGGTGTGCTCGGGCTCGTCGAAGGACACCCGGACGTGGGACTGCGCGGCCAGGTTGTAGACCTCGTCGGGGTGGATCTGGGCCATCAGGGTCACCAGGCGGGCGCCGTCGCTCAGGTCGCCGTAGTGCAGGATCAGCCGCGGGTCGGGGTCGTGCGGGTCGACGTAGAGGTGGTCGAGCCGGGCGGTGTTGAAGGTCGAGGCCCGACGGATCAGGCCGTGCACCTCGTATCCCTTGCCCAGCAACAGCTCAGCCAGGTAGGACCCGTCCTGGCCCGTGATACCGGTGATGAGTGCCCTCTTGGTCATCCTGGTCCCCTCTCCCCTCCGTCGATAGGTACGTGCCGTGCGGCAGTGCTAGTGGTGGCCGTCGCCGCGGGGGGCGTGGCCGCCGCGTCATCCCCAGCCGAGGTCGCGGTGCGGCGGCGGCGCAGCACGCGTGCCGGCGACCCCACGACGATGCAGTCGGGCGGGACGTCCTTGGTCACCACCGACCGCGCTCCCACGATTGCTCCGCGGCCGATCGTGACGTCCCCGATGATCGTGGTCCCGAATCCGATGAGGTTGTCGCCCTCGATCACCACCGCCGACTGCGGGTTGCGACCGCCCGAGAAGACGGTCCGGTCATCGTCGGAGAAGTCGTGGTCGTTGCCGATCAGGCTGACATTGCTCGACACCAGCACGTCATCACCCACCCGGAGGCTTGTCTCCACGTGGAAGTTTCGCGCGATGCCCACCCGGTCACCAACGATGATCGGCCCGGTCGTCGCGAGAACAGCACCACTGCCGAGGCGGAAGTCGGCGCCGATCGTGAGCTCGCCCCGGTAGAGCAGCCGGGCCTTGACCCGCCGCGCGGCGTGCACGGCCGCGCGCAGGTGCTGCACGGCACCCCCGACAGGACGCTGCGGGTCGTTCACGTCACCGCCACGTGGCGGGAAAACGCACGGGCCATGGCGTCGGCCGAGTACTCCTGCGCGACGGCCTGCGCCACGGCGGACCGGTCTACCGGCCAAGCCTGCGACCGGGCCATGGCCGCGGCCAGACCGGCTGCATCACCGGATGGGAAGGGCATGCTGTTGCCCGCGTCGAGCAAGCACAGCTCGGGGCTGTGCCGCTCGCCCGCCGCGTAGACGACCGGGCAACCGAAACCCAGGCTCTGCGTGACGTTCAGGCCGGCGTACCCGGTGCAGAGCAGGGCCGCCGACCGCGAGAACTGGTCCTGCAGGCAGCGCCGGTCATCGACCCACCCCAGCACCGTCACCTGATCAGACAGGCCGTGGCGGATGATCGCGTCGTCCACATCGGCCCGCAGGGCACCGTCGCCGATGATCGAGAGCCGCAACCGGCCACCGTCCTGGCGGTACCGGCGGAACGCCTCTACCACGAGCAGAGGGTTCTTCTCCGGCACGAGCCGCCCTACCCACACGAAGCGGTCTGGCTCAGCGTCGCTGCTGGGGCCCAGGTCGGCAGCCCGGTACAACGAGTTGGGGACGACCCCAACCGTCACCGTGGGCGAGTGGCGCTTCAGCTCGGCGGCCTGCTCCGCGGTGTAGACGAGCACGTGGCCCGTGAGGCGACGCACGGCGCCGCGGAGCCGGTCGCTCCGGGAGCCGGAGCCGCCACGGGGCCAGACATGCCCCCACGCCCAGGTGCGCCGGCCGAGCAGGCGGCGCACCCCCGCGACAACCCAGGTGTTGGGGTTGCGGGGGTTCAACTCGACCACGCACACCGCGGCAGCCACGGCGCGGCGGGTCACACCGCGTTGAAACCCCAGACGCCGGCCGAGCACGAAGACATTGGCGCCCGTGCTGGTGACCAGCGGGCTCTCGACGCCGGTCCGCACCGACTCGACGAAGTGCCGGTCTCCCACCAGGAACTCCACAGGCGCGCCTTGGTCCTCCAACGCCCTCAGAAATTCCTGCCGGTAGCTACCCATCGCGGGCTGCAGCACGACCACCGTCTGCTCATCACTCATCGTCGTGCCCCTTCATCGACCACCGAGCGGGCGCCGGGCGCGTCAGTCGGACCTGCTGCGACGAGCCCGCAGAGCTGCGTCTGGACACACTCGAGGGACCGCGCCGCGTCGCGGCGCCGGGCCTCGACCTCCGCGGCCCACCGAGCGACGTCGTCCGGGTCCAGACCCCTCCGCGCGACGTCGACGACGACGCCGCCCACCCCCACGGCCTCGAGGGTGCGGGCCGCCTTCGGGTACGCCTCGGCCGCGTAGATCACCGGCACCGCCCCGACGTTCATCGCGAAGATTGCGCTGTGGAGCCGGTTGGTCACCACCACGGCCGCCCCGGCGTACGCGTCGAGCACTCTGGTCAGCTGTTCGGCATGGCCGACGCCGTCCTTCCAGGCGACCCTCTCGCACTCCAGCTCCCCCGCGAGCTGCGCGTGCAGCGCGTCGTCGCGTTTCACCTGGGTGACGAGCACAGGGGTGTAGCCACTGCTGCGCACGGCGCCGATACACCGACGGATGTCGGCCATGCTCAGTCCCGCGTCCGCGCGGAAGGAGAGGGCCGCCCGGTCGGGGCGCCGACCGCTTTTCGGTGCTCGCAGGTTGACCGCGCTCAGCGCCAGGTCCGGCGCCAGTACGACGTGGGCCGGCCCGACCTGCTCGAGGCTCTTCCGGTCCCGCACCGTTGCTAGCGAGCACGAGCGCAGGACGGCCCGCTCGACCGCGGTACCGAGCCGGGACTCGCCCGTGTAACCGCGGCCAACCTTGGCCACGGTGCCCCCTGAGGCACGCACCGCGGCGCTCACCACGAGGTTGACGCCCGCGTGCCGCCATCCGCCCCCGCGTAGGTCGAGGTCCTGCGGGCCGGGCGCGTAGACGAGCACGACCCGGGACCGGACCAGGCTCCGCACCAGCGTCGACATCCAGCGACGGTTGCTCGGGTAGACGCGTGCGGTCGGTGGCAACGACAGCGCGTCGTTGTAGTCCTGGCACGACCCGAGCAGCACGTGCAGCTGCGGCCCGGGCAGCTCGAGCCACTCGAGGAGAGTCCGTCGCAGGACCACGTCTCCTAGGTTGTCCTGCTGCGCACGGGCGCTCACGAACACCCTCACCGCTCGCGTCACGGCCGCCTCCTCAGGTCTCGGGTTCGGTGGGCACACACGAGCGCCTGAGCCACGAAGGACGTGCATAGCCCGGCCGTGGCACCCGGCGCGCCTGCTGCCCAGGCACCGACTGCGGCGAGCAGCAGACCGCCGACACCCGTCAGGGTCGACGCCAGCGCGGCGAACCGCTCGTGTCCGCGGGCCTGCAGCTCGCTGGTCTGGAACGACGTCACGAACGCGAAGACCAGGCCCACAGACAAGATGCGCAGCGGGACGGCGGACGACAGGTACTGCGGGCCGAACAGCGCGACAACAAGCTGCGGGGCCCCCATGAACAGGACAGCCATCACCAGCGCCATCCCGGCGGTCGTGACCAAGGGGAGTCGCCGCACCAAGGCCGATCTGCCGCGCTCGGCGTCCCCCAGGTAGCGCAGCGACACTGCGGCCACGCTCGTGGGAATGATGCGCAACGGCGCCGTCATCCGGGCGGGCAAGCCGTAGACCCCCCCGATGGCGGGAC
The DNA here is from genome assembly GCF_054783215.1 of Rhodococcus aerolatus. Taxonomy (NCBI): domain Bacteria; kingdom Bacillati; phylum Actinomycetota; class Actinomycetes; order Mycobacteriales; family Nocardiaceae; genus Rhodococcus; species Rhodococcus aerolatus. The sequence goes on from NZ_BAAGQZ010000046.1 coordinate 121,208, forward strand.
CGGCGACGAGCGACACGACGGTCACGTCGAGGTTGCGCAGCTGGGCCGCGACGGAGTTGGCGTAGAACGGTCGGGCCGCCCGGAGCAGCTGTCCAGCCGGCACGACGGGACCGCCCGGTGCCACCACCGCCCCGAGCGTGCGCCGTACCAGCACGTTCGCGACAACCGACCCCGCCAGTAGCCCAACGCTGAGGGCGAGGGTCGGTCCGCACACCGTGCTCAGCCCCAGGAAACCGAGCAGACCGAGGCCCCGGCGCTGCAGCAGCGAGACAGCACTGATCTCCGCACGGCCTACGCAGAGCGCCACGGTCAGCAGCAGGTCGCCGTTCTTCTCGGTCGCCGCCCAGGCGGCGAGCGGAACCACCAGCAGGAACGTGACACTGCCGGTGATGGCCCAGAGCACCGCCAGCACCACCCAGCTCAGCACCACCATCATCGAACTCAGCATCACGGTGGCCCGCAGCACCGAGCGGAACCGCTGGGGGTCTCGGTCGGCCGAGGAGTCGCGGACCATGCACGCACTCATCCCGCCCTCGAAGACAACGACGGCGACGGTCAGCACGCCCAGCACGGCGAGGACCGTCCCGAACTCCGATCGAGTGGCCTGGCGGGCGTACAGGGCCAGCGTCGCCGCCTGCAGACCGGCTCCGACCAGCCGGCCGAGCAGAACCCCGCCGTACTGCGTCACCAGGAACGCACGCCCACCCGCTGCCGACCCGGACGCGTCTTTGCCTGCGGTCCGGTGCGTCACGGCACCCGAGCCTGTGCTGGGACCGACGCAGGGCGCGGAGCCTGCGACGGTGGGCGGGACGTGCTCCGGGAGACGACTGCGAGCGTGATCCCGCAGACAAGCAGGATGTTCGCACTGATCCACACCTGAGAGACGGGGTTCCCGCGGAACACAGACGGGGTGCTGCTGATGGCGACCAGCACTGCGGCGAGGCGGAGACCGGAGACCTGCGGCAGCGAGACCTGGAGCGTTAGAGCTAGGCGGCCCAGGAGGAACATCCCCACGGCGACGCCGACGTAACCAAGGTCGAAGTACAGGGTGCCGGGCACGCTCGGCACGGGGCAGGCGTCCCCGGTACCGCATGCCCCGCCGTAGGTGCTGGTGAGCAGCTGATCGCTCCACGTCGGCACCGGCGCCAGCCTCCGGGGCAGGGGCACCAAGAGTGCCTCACCGACCGTCCCGCGGCCCAGCCCGAACTCCAGGGAGGAGCCGATCCGCGCCGAGATCAGCGCGATGTAGTCGAACATCTGGGTGTCGTACGAGACGAAGAGGTTGCGGAGCACGCCCGAGACGCCGTTGTCTTGTAGGTACGCCACTACGGACTCTCCGAGGGAAGCGCCGCTGGCCCGGGACCCGGTGCTCCGCACGTACGGCACCGCGCTCACGAAGGCAAAGACGGCGACGAAGGCCGCGAGGGCCCACACCGACACCGCCTTGCGAAGACCGACCCCCCAAGCCCCGAGCAGACCGACCAGCACGACCGGCAGCAGGAACCGCCTGCTCCCGCTGAACGCGGACGGCAGGGCACACAGAAAGATCGAGCACCAATAGGTCGCCCGGGCAACCCACGTCAGGCGCCCGGCCCGCTCCGTGGTGACGCGACCGAAAGCGAGGACGACGGCAGCCGCGGCGGGCAGCGCGGGGACGATGACCGGCAGGGTGCTCGCCCCGACGAGAGCGGTGGTCCGGCCGTTCGCGAGGGCGGCGAAGGCTCCCGGACCCGACGTGGCCACCGTCGTGACCACCCAGAGACCTAGGACGAGGTCCCCGGCGACGAGGCACCGCCAGAACCACGCGGTAGCGACCCCCGCCTGCGCCGGAGCCGACGGCGGCCCGGTCTTGGGTGGGTGCGGTGGCGTGGCGCTGCGACGCGACCGCTGGACCGCGTATCCCGTCACGAACGCGGTTGTGGCCACCAACCCTACGAGGCTCGCCGTCTCGAAACCGGGCCGGAAGTCGAGGCCGTACAACGACATCGACGAGTCGTCCTTGATCAGCAGCGGCCTGACCGCAAATATCGACAGTAGTAGTGCGACGACGACGGTGAATGGGGAGACGAGGTCCCCGCGTCGCAGGGAGCCGAAGGCGACCAGCGAGCCCAGGCCTACGACCAGCGTGAGCCAGGCCCACGCACCGGACATCAGTTGGCCCTGACGTGCGCGCGGGGCGCGGGGTCGGCGACGGCCGGGGCCGCAGGGATTCCCGCCTCTCGCTCCACTGACCTCCGAACAACCTGACCCGCCCCCACGAGGACCCCCGGGCCGATCGCCAGCCCCCGTAGCACCGTCGCACGGGCCGCGACCCATGCTCCGTCCCCGATGGCGATCGGGCCGTTGTCGAACCGGAAGTCCTCCTGGTCGAAGCGGTGGCTGCCCGTGCACAGCAGTGCCTCCTGCGAGATGCACACGTCGGCGCCGATGGTCACCGGTTCGAGGTTGAGGATCCAGGCCCCCTCACCGATCCACGAGTGGTCGCCGATCGTCAGCTTCCACGGCCAGTGGATGCGCACGCGGTGGCGCACCAGCACGCCCTCCCCCACGGTGGCACCAAACCAGCGCAGCACCGCGACGCGACCCCGGGCGGGGAACCACCACCGCATGAAGACCGTGGTGGACACCAGCTGCCACGCGGCCTGCCACAGGCGCGACCGGCCGACGTCGTAGCCGTCGCCCGTGAAGTGCGACAGGCGGATCCGCGTCTCACCCGATGCCGTCACGCTCACCCCGCTCGCTAGACCCGCACCACCGACGTCGTGCGCACGAGACTCTGCTGTCTCGGCCCCCCGCAGCCGCGTTGAGCATACTTCTCTCTCGGTAGTCATTCGACCACTCAGTGTGTCGGATGTTCCCCTGGGCATAGTTACCGCGAGCGGCGCTCGGGCAGCGGCGCCCGGGTCGACTGCACCAGCCGGACGTAGCGCACCGCGGCCGCGCGGTGTCCCGCGTCGGCCGCCAGGCCCTCGGCTCCGCGCAGCACCTCGCGACGCAGCACCTGGTCGGCGCCGAGCCGGGCCACGCCGCCGCTGAGCTCGGTGGGTGACCCGGGCGCGACGAGGTGCGCAGCGCCGTAACGGGTGAGCTCGCGGTGCGTCGCCCCGCCCGGCTCCACCGCCGCGACGATCGGGCGCCCCGCGCACACGTAGGAGGTGATCTTGCTGGGCAGGCTCATCTCCTTCACGCCCACCCGCTCGTTGAGCAGCAGGACGTCCGCCGCGGCCAGGGCCAGCGGGTAGTCCTCGCGGCTCAGCGGGTCCACGAAGTGCACGTTCGGCAGCCCTGCCGCGTGCTGCTCGAGCGTGGCGCGCTCGTTGCCGTCCCCCACCAGGACCAGGTCGAAGTCGGCACCGCGAGCAGCCTCGATGGCCAGCTCCAGCCCCTGCTTGCGGCCCATGTTGCCGGTGTGGACCACGGTGACCCGATCGCGCGCCCAGCCCAGGCGCTCCCGGGCTTCCGACACCCCGACCGCCGACGGCTCGATGTGGGTGAAGTTGCGGACGTCGACGACGGTCTCCGCCGGCACACCCCGGCCGACGGCGGACGAGCGGAACCCCTCCGACACCACGCCCACCGCGTCCACCCGGCGCAGCAGCGCGAACTCGGCCGCACCGATCACCGCGGCCACGCGCGACCCGGTCGTGCCGGACTCGGCCGCCCCGCTGCCGGTGAGGTCCTGCACCACCGCGGCGAGACGCCGACCCCGTCGGGTGAGCACGGCGGCTGCGAGCCCGCTGAGCGACGGGCTGACCGCCACGACGACGTCGGAGCGATCGCGCACCAGCACGCGGGCGGCCTGTACGAGGAAGGTCAGCTCCATGCCCAGGCGCGCCCGCAGGGTGCTGCGCCGCGGCACGGCGTGCCGCACCCGGGTGACGGTGACCCCGTCGATCTCCTCGGCCCAGCGCAGTCCTCGGCGGTACTTCGCGTCGGTGATGCGCCACTGGGGGTAGTGCGGCACCCCGGTGACCACGCGGACCCGGGCCCCGGCGGCCAGCAGCGCCTGCGCGAGCGCCGTCGTGTACGGCGCGATGCCCGTCTGCTCGGGCTCGTAGTTGATGCCGACGACGCACACCGAGACCCCGACCAGCGGTCCGGGCGCCGACGACGGCGGCGGGGACGACGGCGCGGCCGACGGCGTCACGAGCCTGGGGCTAGTAGGCACCCTTGCCTCGCAGCACCGCGTTGACCGTGCGCCAGATGATGATCAGGTCCTGGACCATCGACCAGTTCTCCACGTAGCTGAGGTCGAGGCGCACCGACTCCTCCCAGGAGAGGTCGCTGCGCCCGCTCACCTGCCACAGCCCCGTGATGCCGGGCTTGACCAGCAGCCGGCGTCGCACGTCCCCGGAGTAGGTCTCCACCTCGCGGCGCAGCGGCGGCCGTGGCCCCACCAGGCTCATGTCGCCGATGAGCACGTTCCACAGCTGGGGCAGCTCGTCGAGGGAGAGCTGGCGCAGCACCCGACCCACCCGGGTCACCCTCGGGTCGGCCCGCATCTTGAACAGCACCTCGTTGCCCGCCCCGGCGGCCGCGAGGTCACCGAGCATCCCGTCGGCTCCGTCGACCATCGTGCGGAACTTGAGCATCTCGAACGGCTCACCGTCCAGACCCATCCGCTCGGAACGGTAGATCACCGGCCCGCGGCTGCTCAGCCGGACGGCGGCGGCGGCCACGACCAGCAGCGGGGAGAGCGCCAGCAGCGCGAACAGCGTGACGACCACGTCGAAGCCCGACTTGATGAACTGGTTGGCCCCCGCGTACTGCGGCTCCTCGACGTGCATCAGCGGCTGGCCCGCCACCGGTCGCACCGTCAGCCGAGGTCCCGCCACGTCGACCACCCCGGGGGACACCACCAGGTCGATGTCGAGCTCCTGCAGGTCCCACGCCAGCGCACGCATCGCCGCGTGACCCAGCCGGTCGGCCCCGGTGACGGCGACGGTGTCCGCCCGGCTCGACCGCAGCGCATCGACGATGGAGCGCTCCGAGCCCAGCACCGCGACACCGGGCCCCTGCGGCGGCGCGGGTTCGGTGGCCCCGCCACCGGGCACGCAGACCCCCACCACCCGGTAGCCGGAGCCCGGCTCCCGGGTGCAGCTGGCCGCCATGTCCTCCGCGGAGCGCCGGCTCCCGACCACGAGCACCGTGCTCATGAACAGCCCTTCGGCCCGACGCCGGACCAGCCACCGCCGCCAGTGGTGGCGGGACAGCACCAGGCCTACCAGGCCCAGCGGGAAGGCGATGGCCAGGTACCCCCGCGCCGGGGCGAGCTGGAACAGCAGGCTGGCGATGGCGACGAGGCCGAAGAGGTGGAACACCGTGCGGGCGACGCGGCGGTACTCATCAGGGCCGTTGCCGATGATCCGCTCGTCGCGGGTGCGGCCCAGGGCCAGCGAGGCCACCCACATCAGCGCGAGCCCCACCGAGATCTGCAGCTGGTCGCCGCGGCTCACGGTGTCCGGGTCGATCCCGAACCGGACACCGTGCGCGACGGCGACCGCCGCGAGCACCACCAGCACGTCGGTCACCACCAGGCGGCGGGCGTACGAGCGCTCCCAGCGGGTACGCCGCTGCGCGGGGGTCTCGAGCGCCGCCGGGGGCTCGGCGACCGGGCCGAGGACCTCGTGGTCGTACGCGCGCCCGGACCGGTGCGCGCCGGCATCGGAGGCACTGACGACGGTCATCGGTCTCCCCGTGGATGTGGTCGATCAGGCCGCCACCTAGAGTCACTTCTGGCTACGGTGCGCAAACACTAGCACCCAGTAGTTGCTCGCATACTCAGAGTCGCAGCCAAACCTCCCCCCACCTCGAGTCGTCCGAGACACACGTCGGCGAGCCACCTCGGGCGCCGCACGCGACGCGGGTCGGCCTCAGGCGCCCATCCCGTCCGCCATCGCCCGGATCAGCTCGGCCAGCCGGGTCAGCTCGTCGTCGGTGCAGCCGTCCAGCGCAGGGCGCACGGCCTCGGTGGACCGCTCGATCACCCACTCCGCCGCGTGGACACCCCCCGGGGTGAGCGAGACCAACCGGACCCGGCGGTCGTCGGGATGGGTGACGCGCCGGGCGTACCCCGCCCGCTCGAGGTGGTCGATCACCGTGGTCGTCCCGGCGACACCCAGGCCCAGGCCCTCGGCCAGGTGGCCCGCCGTGGTCTCACCGTGCCGGTAGAGGTGCGCCACGGCGTTCAGCTCGGTGACCGAGACACCCAGCTCGGCCGCGAAGACCCGGCGGAGCCGGTCGGCGCCGAGGGTGAGTAGCTGCCACGCACGAGTGACGGGGCCGAGGGGGGGATTCGTCGTGGGTGCAGTCATCGGTTCGGCCTTCCGGGCATGCTTCGAACATCGTGCGATCTGATGTTGAACAGTGAACCAGACGGGGTACCTCACGGACAACGCGCTGGTCGAGATCATGTCGGCGCCGGCCGGGACATCGTCGTGATCCCTTCGGTTCCCGAAAGAGTGAACTTTGAACCGGAAGGGCCCGATCGCTTCCGCCCACGCCGGTTGTGCCCTACCTTTCTCGCTGTCGGTGAACGACGGACACGTTGAGTCACTGCCTCGCATCGAGCCCGACCGTCGGGACCGAGCACCCGAACAGGAAGCCAGGAGCCATGTCGCAGGTCCCGCCCGCCGGCCAGAACCCCTCCCCCCGCCGTCGCCGCTTCGCCCCCGTCGCCCTCATCGCCGGTGTGGCCGCGACCGGCGCGCTGGCGCTGGCCACCACCGGCACGCTGTCCGCCTTCACCGCGCAGATCCAGAACACGGTGGACACGGCGGCCAGCGGCACGCTGACCATGCAGGAGATCGGCAGCACGGCGACGTGCAACAGCACCGACGCCGGCACGGGCACCCCGGCCAACTCGATCAACACCAACACCGCGACCTGCGCGACCATCAACAAGTACGGCGGCTCGACGACCCTGGTGCCGGGCGGCGCCGCCAGCACCACGACGGTCACCCTGAAGAACACCGGGACCGTGGCGGCCAACTCGTTCACGATGGCCTACGGCAGCTGCGCCAACACCGCCAACGTGGTGGGCTCCCCGGCAGCCCCGACCGGCTCGGGCAACCTGTGCGACCAGCTCACCATCGCCGTCACCACCGGCGCGGCGCCCGGCACCGCGGTGACCGCCGCCAGTGGCACCGCCACCAGCCTCGCCGGCAAGACCGTCACGCTGCCCGCTCCGGTCGCCCCCGGCGCCTCGGTGGTGTTCAACTTCTCCGTCTCGCTGCCGCTCGCGGCGGACAACACCTACCAGAACCGCGCCGCCTCCCAGCCCATCACGTGGACCTTCACGGCCTGACGCAGCGAGGAGCACCGCACCTCCCCATGAGCACCACCGACACCCGCCTTCCCGACCGCGACCCCGCGGCCGGGGAGGCGGGTGTCGCCACGTCCGGGACGGGACCGGGGCCGGTGCGTCGCGCCGCGACCGTCGTCGGCGCGCTGAGCCTGTTGCTGCTGGTGGTGGCGGCAGCCGGGTTCTACCTGACCGGTGGACGCTGGCTGAGCGTGTCGACGCCGTCCATGGGCGAGGCCGCCCCGGTGGGCACCCTGGTGCTCACCCGGCCCACGACGCTGGCCGAGCTCCGGGTGGGCGACGTCATCTCCTACCACCCCGAGCCCGAGCCCGGCGTGACCTACACCCACCGCGTGGTCGAGCGGACCGCCGAGGGGGTGCGCACACAGGGCGACATCAACGGGGCCGTCGACCCGTGGACGGTGCACGACGCCGACCTCGTCGGAAAGGTCACGGCGCGGCTGTGGGGGGTGGGCTGGCTCACCCGGGCGCTCCCGTTCTGGCTGCTGGGCGGTGTGGCGCTGTGGGCGCTCACCCGCTGGCTCGCCCCTGGCTGGCTGCGCGGGCCGGCGCGGCTCCTGGGCGCAGCGCTGCTGGTGCTCGGCGCCGCCGCGATGCTCCGGCCCTTCGCCGCGGCGGTGCAGCTGACGACGACGTCGGACGACGGGGTGACGAACGTGTCGATGGTGTCCACCGGGATGCTGCCCATCCGGCTGGCCGTGTCGAACGCCGACGCCACCCCGCTGGACCTGCGCGCCGGTCAGACCGGCGTCCTCTCCATCACCGGGCAACCGCCCGAGGGCCGCGCCGACATCGGGCTCGGCCTGCACATGCCGGTGGGCTGGTGGGTCGTGGTCGTCCTCATCTGGCTCAGCCCCACGCTGTGGGTGCTGCTCGGCGGCCTGCGCCCCGTGCCCCCCGGGCCGACCCCGGCGGACCTGCCGCCCGACGCGGACGCGCGCACCGACCCCGACGACGCCGACCTGGTGTCGGACCTGCTCGACGGCCCGGGCGGGGAGCTCCGGTGAGCGCGCTGCGCCGGCACGGGGCCCGGGTCGCCGCCGCCCTCGGTGTGGTCGCCGCGCTGCTGCTCAGCCTGGCCACGATCAGCACGTCCTCGGCGTTCTCCGCCCGTGTCACCAACAGCACCGACACGGCCGCCACTGCGCCGTACTTCACCTGCAGGGCAGCCGACGTCGCCCCGAGCAGCGCCTACTTCGTCTACCCGCTCTCCGAGACGACCGGCACCACCGCGGCGGACGTGTCGGCCGGCACCAACCGGCCCGGCACCTACACCGCGGGCGGGGTCACCTACGGCGCCACCGGGCCGTGCGAGCGCGACAGCCCCAACCGCGGGATCACGCTCAACGGCTCGACCGGGTACGTCTCCGGGCCCACCACGACACAGGCGAACCCCGTGAACTTCACCGAGGAGATCTGGTTCCGCACCACCACGCGGACCGGGGGCAAGCTCATCGGGTTCGGCAACGCCCGCACCGGCAGCTCGGGCAACTACGACCGGCACCTCTACCTCAGCGACAGCGGCGCCGTGTACTTCGGCGTCTACCCCAACGCCGTGCGGACGGTGAACAGCCCGGCCGGCTACAACGACGGCACCTGGCACCACGCGGCAGCCAGCCTGTCGAGCACCGCGGGCATGGCGCTCTACGTCGACGGCGCACTGGTGGCGACGGACCCCGCCACGACGACCGCCCAGAACTACACCGGCTACTGGCGCATCGGCTACGACAACAACTCCGGCTGGGGCACGGGCACGCCCACCAGCAACTTCTTCGCCGGCAGCCTCGCGTTCGCCGCCGTGTACACCAGCGTGCTCACCGCCGACCAGGTCCAGAGCCACTACATCGCCGGATCGTGATCGTGCCGCGGTCTGTTGCGGCCGTGGGGACCCGGTTACCGTCCCCATGTGGCTACTGAGGGCTTCTGTCTACTGACAATGAGTGATGGAGTCGCCGCGACGGTGAGCCGTGTCCGCCGTCGTGCCGCCGCCGGGTTGCTCGTGGTCGTCGTGGCGCTCGGCCCCGTCGAGCTGGCGGGCGCCGCTGCCGCCCAGGACGTGCCGGCCGCCCCGGCCACCGCCATCTCCCTCACCGACCTCGGCCGCGGCGCCGTCGCGCTGCCCACGGCCACCACCACCCAGCTCGTCCTGCCCGTGCCCGACGGTCTCACCCCCGTGCAGCTCAGCGGCACGGTGCGCCTCCCGCTCGCCGCCACCGGCGCCGCCATCAGCGTCACCTCCGGTGACGTCGGGCTCGCCCGGCTCGACGTCACCGACACCGGGGGCACCCAGGTCACCGTCCCGCTGCGCGACGCGCCCGTCGTCGACCGCGCCGTCACCCTGACCCTGCGCTCCGAGCTGCGCACGAGCACCGAGACGTGCGTGAGCACCCCGGACGGCCCGCCTACCCTGGACGCCGGGGTGCTCACCTACAGCGGCACCGAGGCCACCCCCGCCACCCCGACGACGTTCTTCCCGCCCGTGCTGCGCGCCGCCACCGTCTACCTGACCGACCCTTCGTCAGCCGCGCAGCGCGACACGGCCCTGGCCCTGAGCGCCGGCCTCGTCCACCGCTACGGCGCGGCCCGCACCCAGGTCCGGCTGGCCGAGCTCACCCCCGGTGCCCCGGTGCCCGACGCGGCGCCGCTGGAACGGGCCGTGGTGCTGCGCTCCGGACCGCAGACCGGCGTCGCGCTGGAGCCCACCGAGGCGGGAACGGCCCTGCGCCTCAGCGGTGACGACACCACGCTGCGCGACCAGGCACGGCTGCTGCTGCGGACCCTCGACGACGCGACCGCGGTGACCCGGACCGTGCCGCAGCTGCCCGCGGACGTGGTCACCCTCGGCGACCTCGCGCAGAGCCCGCTCCAAGCCACCGGCCGCCGGCACGTCGAGCTGCCCGTCACGGTCGACGCGACCCGGATCGGGCGCCCGCTCGGGTCGGTGCGGCTGCACCTCCTCGGGAGCTACACCCCCCAGCCGAGCAGCTACAGCGGCCAGGTCACGGCCACCGCCGGGACCACCCGCCTCGCCACGGCACCCCTGGACGGGAGCGGACGCCTCGACCTCACCGTCGACGTCCCCGCCGACCGGCTCAGCCGGTTCCTGCAGGTCGACCTCGCGGTGGACCTCTCGGGCGACTTCGGCTGCGGCACCGGGAGTTCGACCACCCTGGCGCTCGACCCGACGAGCACCGTCACCACGACGGCGGGGACCCCCGGACCGGCCGGTGGCTTCGCCTCCCTGCCCCAGGGACTGACGCCCACCGTCACCGTCGGCCTCGACGGCACCTCCACCGCCGACCTCGACCGCGCCCAGCAGCTGCTGGTGGCCTGGCAGCGGCTCAGCGCCGCACCGCTGGACCCGACCCTGACCGGGGTCACGGCCGCCCTGGACGCCGCCACCCCCGCGCTCGTCGTCACCCCCGCCGGTGGCCTCCCCGACGGCACCTCCCTGCCGCTGGACGACGTGGACGCCCCCGCGCTGGCCGTGCGGGGGCTGCCGGCCGGCGCACCCCGGGGCAGCGTGCAGGTCGCGTGGGACGACGCGCACTCGCGGACCGTCGTCGTCGCCGGCTCGACCGGGAACCCGGCCGACCTCGACGCCGTGCTGGGCTGGCTCGCCGCCGAACCCACCCGGGTGGCCGACCTCACCGGGGACGTCGTCGTCGGCTCCCGCAGCGTGCCCCCGGTCGAGCTCACCGTCCGGGTCGGCGCGCCCGCGGCGGGTGCGAGTGCGGCCTACGCGACCGGGGGTGGGCTGCGGACCCCGCTGATCGCCATCGGGGGAGCCGCGGTGGTGCTGCTCGGCGCGGCCCTGCTGCTGACGGTGCTGTGGCGACGAGGCCGGCCGTGAGCAGGGCGGCCCCGCTCGCCGCGAGCCGCGCGTGGCACGCGGCGGACGCGGCGGTGCGGGCGGCGCTGGGGCCGCTCTGGGTGAGGTGGGCCGTGCTGCTCACCGCCACCGCCGTGGGCTTCCACGAGGTGCTGGCCCGCACCGTCGAGCAGACGGCCGCGGGGGACCCCGTCGGGTACGTCCTGGGGGTGCCGCTCTACGCCGCCCTCGCCGCGGCCGGCGTCGCGGTGCGCCACCGCACCGAGCTGCCCATCCACGACCGGCAGACCGACGGCATCACCTCGACGGTCGTCCTCGTGCTGGCCCTGGCCCTCCTCGGCCTGCTCGGGCCTCGCTTCTCCAACCAGCCGCGGCTGTGGGAGGTGGGCCTGGGGGCGCTGGTGGTCCTGGTGGTCGGCGGGGCGGTCCTGCTGCTGGGCCTGCGCCCGGTGACCCGCTACCGCGGGGCGTGGCTGGTGCTGGCCACCGGGTGGCCGCTGCCGTACCGCGTGCTCTCCGCCGCGCTCGGCGCCTCCCGCCTCGTGGACTGCCTGCTGGCCGTGGCGGTGGCGGCGCTCGCCACCGCGGTCGCGGTGGGGCACAGCCGCACCCGGCGACTCGTCGCCGCAGCCGCCACCCTGGCCGTCGGCGGCGCCGTCGCCGTGTTCCTCGCCGGGACGACGGTGCCGCTGTGGGTGGCCCAGCTGGGCGCCGGCACGTCCGGGGCGGTGCTGGTCCTCGCCGGGTGGCTGCGGCTCGCGCGCCCCCGGCGCGGGCCGGACCGCGCCAGCGTGGTGCCGGGCTCCCCCGCCTCCGCCGGGTGGGTCCTGGCCGCCGGGCTCGCCGCCGCCGTCATCGGGGCGCCCGCCACCACGCTGCCCACGGTGACCGACCTGCCTGCCGTGGTCCTCGGCACCGACGGGGCGCCCGGGTGGGTCGCGGTCGGCAGCACCGAGGTGGCGGGCCCCACCGGCTACTACGGACCCGGCGCGCACTGGCAGCGCACCGAGCTGGTGCAGACCGTGGGCAGCGCCGAGTTCGACGTCGACGCGCGCCCCCGGCGCGTCGTCGTCGACGCCGTCACCGTGGCCGACGCACCCCTGCTGCAGGTGGTGCCGCTCGGGGCGACGTACGCGATCCCCAACGTCCGGACCCAGCGGGCGTCCGACGTCGACCTCGGGCACGGCGTGACGGGACGGGCGTACGCGGTGGTCGACGACGACGCCCTGCTCACCTACTCGATCCTCACCTTCACCGCGACGCTGCCCGCCGGGGCGGGTGCCACCGCGGAACGGGTCACCCTCGTCAGCGTCGACGACCACCGCGACGGGGCCCGCTTCCTCGTGCCCGACCGGGCGCTGGGCGGCACCCTCGCCACCGGCCTGGCCCGAGTGGTGCGCGGGGACGCGGCCTTTGCCGACCGGGCCGGACGGCCCAAGGACGTCGAGCTGCTCACCGGGCTCGGCCGGAGCCTCGTCGCGGGCGTGCAGCCTGGGGCCGCACCGTGAGCGCCGGCCGGCTGGACGACCTCACCGACGCGCAACGGGCGGCGGGACTGGAGGAGGCGGTGAACGGGCTGCGCACCAGAGACCCGCTGGCCTCCGCGTCGGTCGCCTTCGTCCGCTGGCAGCGACTCGTCGGCTACGGGCTGCTCGCCGTGACCGCCCTCGGGCTGGTCCTGTCCTGGCGCACCACCGCCGTGGTGGTCACCAGCACGGCCACCGCGGCCTACCTGTGGATCATGGTCGACCGCCTCGTGCTCTTCGTCCGCGGCCTCGACGCCGGCGCCATCGCCCGGGTCGGCGACGCCGAGGCGCTCGCGCTGAGCGACGACGAGCTGCCCACCTACACGATCCTGGTGCCTGCCTACGACGAGCCCCAGGTGATCAACCGGCTCACCACCTCCCTGGCCCGGCTGGACTACCCGGCCGAGAAGCTCGAGATCATGCTGCTGCTCGAGGAGGACGACGAGCCCACCATCCGCGCCGCGCAGGCCGGCGGGCTCGACGAGCGGTTCACCGTGGTCCTCGTCCCCGCTGCGGACCCGCGCACCAAGCCCAAGGCGTGCAACTACGGCCTGGTCTTCGCCACCGGCGAGCTGGTCACCATCTACGACGCGGAGGACCTGCCCGAGCCGCTGCAGCTGCGCCGGGTGGTGGCCACGTTCCGCCGCCTGGGTGAGCAGGTGGCGTGCGTGCAGGCCAAGCTCGCGTTCCACAACGGCAGGCAGAACCTGCTCACCGGCTGGTTCACCGCCGAGTACGGCCTGTGGTTCGGCTACCTGCTCCCCGGCCTGATGAGCACCGGCTCCCCCATCCCCCTGGGCGGCACGTCGAACCACATCCGGGCCTCGGTGCTCGACGAGGTCGGCGCGTGGGACCCGTTCAACGTCACCGAGGACGCCGACCTCGGCATCCGCATCAACGTCGGCGGCTACCGCACCGCCGTCGTCGAGTCGACCACCTTCGAGGAGGCCAACAGCGACCCGATCAACTGGGTCCGGCAGCGCTCCCGCTGGTACAAGGGCTACCTGCAGACCTGGCTCGTCCACGCCCGCAGGCCGGTCCGGCTGTGGCGGGCCCTGGGCACCCGCGGCACGCTGCGGATGACGCTGCTGCTGGCGGGCACCCCGCTGGTGGCCAGCGCGAACATGGCGTTCTGGCTCGTCACCACGATCTGGGTGCTGGGCCAACCCAGCCAGGTCGCGGCCGCGTTCCCGCCGGGCACCTACTACTTCGCGCTGGTCTCCATCCTGTTCGGCAACGCCTCGACCATCTGGATGAACCTGGCCGGCAGCCGCGCGAACAGCGACGAGCACCTGGTGCTGGCCTGCCTGACCCTGCCGCTCTACTGGTTCCTCATGGGCGTGGCCGCGGTCAAGGGGTGCTGGCAGCTGGTGCGCAACCCGTCCTACTGGGAGAAGACGTTCCACGGCCTCGACACCGGGGACGAGCCGGTGCCCGGGGAGCAGGAGGTGCCCGCGTGACCGCGCTGCTGCCCCGGCCCACCCCCGCCGCGGCGCCCCGCCCGAGCCCGGTGCCGCGACGACCCCGACCATCGCGCCACGACCGGCCGGTGGACCGCCCCCGGATGCTGGGCCCGCTGTTCTGGGGCTGCGTCGCGGGCTACCTCGCCGTCGGGATGTGGCTGAACCTCGGGGTGGGCTACCTGTTCACCGACTCGATGTCCCGCGAGGCCGCCGTGTCCGGCGTGCTGCTCAGCCGGGACCCGCACCTGGCGGCCATCGGCTTCATCTTCACCCCGCTGACCGCCTTCGCCCAGCTGCCGCTCGGCGCACTGGCGCACTGGTTCCCCGGGCTGCTGCGCTGGAACCTGGCCGCCGCCACGATGTCCGCCGCCTTCATGGCCGGCACCGTGGTGCAGCTGCGCGCCATCGCCGTGGACCGCGGGTGCGGCAAGTGGTTCACCTGGTCGTTGGTGGCGCTGCTCGCGGCCAACCCGATGGTGGTGCTCTACGCGGCCAACGGGATGAGCGAGGCGCCGTTCCTGTTCTCGTTGTGCTGGGCGGTGCGCCGGATGATCCGCTGGGTCCGCACCGACGACGTGCACGACCTGCTGCTCGCGGGCGTGGCCCTCGCGCTCACCTACCTCACCCGCTACGACGCCCTCGCCCCGCTGCTGGTGTGCGCGGTGCTGGTGGCCGGGGTGAGCCTGGGCCGCGACGGTGGCTGGACCGCGCCGCACCGCTCGTCACGGTGGTGGGCGGCGACGATGGACGGGGTGGTGCTGGCGCTGCCCGGCCTGCTCGCCTTCGTGCTGTGGTCGGCCACCAGCTGGCTCATCACCGGCCAGGCCTTCGCCCAGTTCACCTCCCAGTACGGCAACTCCGCGATCATCGCCCAGTCCGGGACCGAGGCCGAGGGAGCCATGGCCCGCGCCGGGTTCGCCGCCGCCGAGCTGCTGGTGCTCTCCCCCGCGTTCCCCGTCGTCCTCGTCATCGCGGCCGTGGTGTCCTGGCGCCGTCGCGACCCCGAGGCGCTGGCTCCCGTGCTGCTGCTGGGGTCCGTGCTCGGCGTCCAGGCCTTGCTCTACGTCCAGGGCGCCACGTTCCCGCTGCTGCGCTTCTACATCGGCGTGGTGCCGCTGACGTTCTGCCTGCTGGTGCTGGTGCACCGGCCCACCGGGGTGGTCAGCTCGCGGCGGATGGGTCCCGCGGCCCGGCCCCGCCCGCCGCAGCGCTCCCGCCGCTACACCGGCCCGTCGCTGTACTCCGTCGCGGCCGTCGCCCTCGTTGCAGCCGGCATCCCGGTCACCGTGCTGGGCATGGGCGACGCCCGGCTCGGGGCCCTGGAGCACTCCCTGGCCAGCGTGGTCGTCCCCGGCCGCGACGTGCCCGAGGAGCGGACCGACCTGCGGACCTTCGCCGCCGACCGCCGCATCGCCGACCACCTCGACAGCCTCGAGCTGCCCGACGGCTCGGTGCTGCTGGACACGGTGCTCTCGTACGCCGTCGTCGCGTCCTCGGACCACCCGCGGCAGTTCGTCGTCACCTCCGACAGCGACTTCGTGCCCGTCCTCAACGACCCGCTCGGACGGGGCGTGCAGTACGTGCTCGCGGTGCCCAACGAGGGCCGCGGCACGTCCGACGCCGTCAACCGCCGCTACCCCACGATGTACGACGACGGCGCCGGCGGGCTCGCGGCCCTGGTGCTGGAGGTGCCGAACGACGGGGGCAGCGGGCCGTCGGCGTGGCGGCTCTACCGCATCGTCGGGGCCACCTGAACCGACCGCGGGCGAGTCGCCCCGGACCACTCGATCGCCACCGGCGGCCCTCTGCTCGGTCGGGGAGAGGAGAAGTGGGGCGGGACGTCCCGACCAGGGTGCCGGCGCACCAGGGCGTCAGGGGTGACGGAGCTCGTCGAGCACGCCGAGCGCCGGGTCCCCGTCACCGACGTCGTAGGTGCACTCACCCGGGCGCGGGTCGGGCACCCACGCCCACAGCAGGGCCCCCGCCGTGCCCGCCTGCTGCTGCCCGGAGAGCTTGGTGCGCAGGCTCGCCGCCCGGTCGACGGTCGTGCCGCAGGAGCCGGCGAGCTGGCCGACCTCGGCCACGAGCAGCGGCTTGCCCACCGCCGCGGCCTGCTGCAGCCGCACGGCCAGGCCGTTCCACCGGTCCCCCGGCAGGGGCACCCCGTCAGCCCCGTAGTCGTGGTACTCGACGACGTCGACGCCGGGCGAGGCCGCCGCCAGCTGGTAGTCCTGGCCACCCGTGCCGCACTGCCCGCCGCCGGTGAACCCCGCGAACACCAGGTGGGCCGGGTCGATGGCCTTGACCTCGGCCCCGGTCACGTCGAGGAACGAGCGCAGCACCGCGCCCGCGTCGGCCGGGCAGGTCCGAGCCGGCCACGAGCACGCCGCGTCCCCGCACACCGACGTCTCCGGCTCGCCGACGAGCTCCCAGCCCGCGACCACCGGAGAGGTGCGCCAGCGGTCGACCGCGTAGCGCATCCAGTCCCGGAAGCTCATGACCCGCACCTCGCCCGGGCCGGGCTGCTGCGTCCCACCGGCCGCGTAGAAGTCCCGGTCCTTGAACGGTCCGCTCGCGCAGGCCCCGTCCTGCGGCGAGAGCACGGGCAGCACCAGCTGGCCGTGGCGCGCGGCAGCGGCCAGGACGGCGTCGATCGGACCAGGGTCGAGCTGGTGGGTGTACTTGTCCACCGCGAGCGACTGGAACGCGTCGAAGCGGGTGAGCGACCCCGCCGGCAGGCCGGCGAAGAACGCGTCCAGGTCAACCATCGCCCCGCACCCCACGTTGACCGACCAGTCCGTGGCCAGCTGGTAGGCGTTGACCCCCGCCGGCCACCACGGGTGCCCGTCGAGCAGCAGGGTGGGACCAGCGGTCGTGACGCGCGCCGCCGCGGGTGCGGTCGACGCGGACGACGGGGGATGAGGCGACACCGCCAGGGTCGTCAGGAGGGCGAGCAGGAGCACTACCGCGCGTGCTGCTCCGCACCGCGACCAACCAGCCGTCATGGCTACCACCTCTGTCACCGAACGTCGCACGAGTTGGACGGACCGTAACTTCTGGCACGGCGACGTGGCGCCACCGGTGCGGACCACGGCCGAGCCCGGCGCTGGCAACGGTGGCTCTTCGTGGTGGCGGGCGCCGTTCGCTGCTCTTACGGGTTGTCACGAGGAGTAATAGAATTTCACTACCAGTGATGATCTCCCGGTCGCGCCCGCCGAGAAACCCAGGTCGTGGGCCACCGTGTGGCGAACCACCAGGTCGCGACCGGTCGACCGTGCCCCGGTATCCCCGGGACCGGCCCTGCCACGGGGTCGACGAGGGGTCGCGATGCACGCTGCGTGATCCTCGAGAGTCCCACTCACCGTATCGGGTGAACTTCGTCCCGTCATGGCACCGGGATCGAACCGGGGCGGTCGGCGGCGCGAAAATGGGCCGTCGGACGCAGCGGTCCGACGGCGGGAGGAACATCGTGACGCGTGCCGCGGGACCGTCCTCGACCTCGGTGCTGCGCGCCTCCGCCACGCCGGTCACCGCCGTGTTCGTCGCCGCCGCCGTCGCGGGTCCGGTCGCCGTGGCGGCGCTCGGCGGACCCATCCCGCCCTGGGCCCTGGTCGGCCTCGTCGCCACGCTCATCCTCACGGTCGTGACCGCGCTCCTGGCCCCGCTGGTCATGCCGCGGCCGTGGCGCGACGGCGTCACCCCCCTGGTGTCCCTGCTGCCCGCCGCGCTGCTGCACGTCGCGGCGGACGCCCCCGGGGCGGACGACCTGCCCATCGTCGCGGTGGCCTGGCTCGGGCTTGTCGGCACCCGACGGCAGGTCGTCCTCTCGCTGGTCGCGCTGGCCGGGCTACGGCTCCTGCTGCCCGTCCCCGCCGGCGCCGTCGTGACCCCCCGGGACCACGCGCTCTCCGTCGCGCTGATGACGGTGGCCGCCGTGGTGTCGCTGACCGTCAACTCCTGGGCGCGCGAACGCGACCGCCACGACGCCCAGCTGCGGGAGACCACGGACCTGCTGGGCCAGGTCGCCGCCGCCACCCGGGCCGTGCGCACCGGGCAGGCCGGCCGGGCCGAGCTGTGCGAGGCGGTGCGCCGGATGGCCCGCGTGCAGCGGGCCCTGCTCCTCGAGCCGGACGCCGACGGCGTGCTGCGCGCGACGGTGACCACCGACGCGCGGGACGTCGGCCTGCGGCTCCCCACCGCGCCCGGCACCTCCCCGGTCGCCGACACCCTCGTCGACGGGCGGCGCCGCTTCGTCGCCGAGCCCCGCGCCCTGCCCGACGCCGACCCCGCGGCCGCGAGTGCCCTCGGCGCCGCCTCGCTGCTGTGCGAGCCGGTGCTGCTCGACGGCACGGCGCGGGCCGTGCTGGTGGTCGGCTGGCGCGGCCGGGTGGTGGAGCCGACGGCCCGGGCCGGGCAGGCGGTGACCATGATCGCCGACGAGCTGGCCGCCCTGCTGCACGCCGAGCAGCTCGCCGACAGCGCCCACACCGACGAGCTGACCGGGCTGCCCAACCGCCGGGTGTGGCACCAGCGCGCCGCCGAGGTCCTCGGCCGTCGCCCCGCCGACGACGTCGTGGTGGCCCTGCTCGACCTCGACCTGTTCAAGGCCTACAACGACCGGCACGGCCACGGCCGGGGCGACGAGCTGCTGGCGGAGTTCGCCCGCCGCGCGTCGTCCGAGCTGCGGCGCAGCGACGTGCTCATCCGCTGGGGCGGTGAGGAGTTCGTCGCCCTGCTGCCGGGGTGCGCCCTGGCCGACGCGGTGACCGCCGTCGACCGGCTGCGCGCGGCCGTGCCCGACGGGCAGACCTGCTCGGCGGGCCTGGCGCAGTGGGACGGCCGGGAGGACCCGGCCCGGCTGCTGGCCCGGGCGGACCGTGCGCTGTACCGGGCCAAGGCGGAGGGCCGCGACCGGATGGCCGTCGACGACGGCACCGGGAGCGGCGGCACCGGGAGCGACGACGTGACGAGCACCGGGGCGGCGAGCACCGGAGCGGTGACAGCCGAGGCCGCGACCCACCACGCCGGGGGCGCCCCGTCGCCGTCGGTCCCCGCCCCCGCCGCCGCGACGCCCCGCCGGGTCCAGGCCCCAGCCGGCCGCTGAGCGCGCCGCCCGCCGGTGCGTCCGGGCGCTCCCCTACGGTGGCGGCCGTGCCTGCCGCACCGGTCCCCGGCCCCCGGACCCCTCCCCCCGCAGCCACCCCGGACCCCGGGCGCGGACGCATCCCGTCGCTGGACGGGCTGCGGGGCCTGGCCGCCGCCGTGGTCGTCGTCCACCACGCGATGCTGGTCTCCCCGCCGCTCTCGGCCGCCTACCTCGACCCGGCCCCCGGACCGGTGCTGAGCCGCTCCTGGCTGCTCACCCACACCCCGCTGCACCTGGCGTGGGCGGGCGCCGAGGCGGTGCTGGTGTTCTTCGTCCTCAGCGGGTTCGTCCTCGCCGCCCCCTGGATGGCCGGGCGGGGGCCGCGGTGGTCGTCGTACTACCCGTCGCGGCTGGTCCGGCTGGGCGTGCCGCTGGTCGCCGCGACCCTGCTCTCGGCCGGGCTGCTGCTGGCCGTGGCCCGGGACTGGCCGGCGAGCAGCAGCGGCTGGGTGCGCGCCCACCAGGCGGTGCTCACCCCGGTGGGCCTGGTCCGCGACGCGACCGTCGTCCAGGGCGTCGACACCGTCAACACCGCGCTGTGGTCGCTGCAGTGGGAGGTGTGGTTCTCGCTGCTGCTGCCCGCGTTCCTGCTCCTGCTGCACCGGCGGTTGCCGTCCGGGGTGGCGGTGGCGGGCCTGCTGGTGGCCTCGACGGTGGGTCGGCTGTGGGTGGCACCGCCGGTGGTGCTGGGTGTCTCCGCGGGCCTGGCCTTGACCTACCTGCCGGTGTTCGGGCTGGGGGTGGTGCTGGCCCGGGAGCGGGGCCGGCTGGGGCGCGCCGGCGCGTGGTTCGACGCGGCACCACGGCCCGTCCGGGTCGGCGTCGTCGTGGCCACCGCCCTGCTCGGCACCGGGTACTGGTTCGCCGCCGCGGTGCCCGGGGTGACGCGGGAGGTGCTGGCCGTGGCGCAGACCGGGCAGCTCGTCGCCGCCGTCGTCGTGGTGGGGCTGGTCGCCGCCACCCGGTCCGGGCGCCGCCTGGGCACCCGGCCGGTGGTGGCCTGGCTGGGCCGGGTCTCGTTCAGCCTGTACCTGGTGCACGAGCCGGTGGTCGTCACCACCACCGCCCTGCTCGGCGGCACCCAGGACGCGCTGCTCGTGCTCGTGCTGGCCGCCCCGGTGTCGCTGCTGCTGGCCGAGGGGTTCCACCGCGTGGTGGAGCGGCCCTCGCACCGGCTCGCCCGCGCCGTGGGCCGCCGCCGGCGCACCGGCCTGCCCGCGCTCAGCCGCTGAGCGCCCGGCACGGCAGCGTGGCCGTGCCCCAGCCCTCGGGGGCCAGCGCCGCCGTCGCCTCCCCCGCGCCGGCGGTGCACGCCGCCCGCGCCTGGTCGAGCTGCGTCGTCCAGTCCGGGCCCGACGCCCGGAATTCCGCGCCCGTGGTGACGGTCGTCAGCCCCCACACCAGCAGCAGCGGCAGCAGCAGCCGGGGCAGCGGGCGCAGCGTCGAGGCCACCAGCAGCAGCGCGCCCGCGCTGAGCACCGCACCCGCGAGGGCGTAGCGGGATGGGAGCGCCGCGGAGAGCACGGCGGTGACGCCCCACACGAGCACCGCACTGACCCCGAACGCGAGCCCCAGCCGGGCCGCGACCTCGTGGCGCTGCCACGCCCCCACCACCAGCACGGCCAGCACCACGGCCGCCCCCACCGCCTCCGCGACCGGGCCCTCCACTGCAGCGCCGGACGCGGCGGTGAGCAGCGCCCGCGGCAGGCCCGGCGGCACGGCGACGGGACGCTCCGGCCCCGTCAGCGCCGACGCCCGACCCAAGGCGACCAGCGCGGCCTGCACCACCAGCCCGGCGAGCAGGGCCGCCACGGTCGCGGCCCGCAGCACCCGGCGGCCGTGCGCGACGAGCGCCACCGGGGCGAGCAGCACGGCCAGCGGGGTGCACAGCGCCGCGGCCAGGGCCACCAGCACGTGCGGCCACCCGCCCCGCGGCGCGGCCAGCGCCCACGCCGCCGCGGGCAGCACCACCCACTGCAGGTTGGCCAGGTTGCCCAGCACCTCCCCGCCCAGCAGCGGGCTGGCCACCACCACCGCCCCGGCGACGGCGGCGAGCCGGGCGTCGCCCAGCACCGGCCGCGACGCCCACGCGGCGTACGCGGCCAGCAGCGCCGTCAGCGCCAGGCTGACGACGACGACGTAGCGGGCGTAAATCTCGATCGGCAGCGCGGTGCCGAGCACGGCCAGCGCCCGGGGCAGCACGTGCGCGTACCCGGCGTAGGTGCGCAGCAGCGACGCCCACCCCTCGGTCTCCGCGTCGCGCAGGAACACCGCGCCGTCCTCGGCCCAGACGTGGTCGAGGATGCCCGGGGCGAGCGCCAGCCGGGCGGCGAGCACGGCCACCGCACCGAGGAGGACCCCGACGGGCAGCAGCGCACCGCCGCGGCCTCGGGTGCGCAGGGCGCGGGTGGCGGTGCTGGGCACGGGGCCTCCGGGCGGGGCTCGGGACGGGCGTGGGGCGCGGGTGAGCCTAGGCCGGGCCGGTGGCCGCGGGCCCGGGGCTCAGCGGTGCAGCGGCGGCGTCCAGCTCGCCGCGAACCCGTAGGCCGCCGCCGCCTCGGCCAGCGACGGGAAGCCGAAGCCCTCGCGGCGCACCACCAGCTCCCCGTCGACCTGGTACAGCGCCAACGACGCGATCGCGGCCACCGACCCCTGGTGCAGCGACTCCACGGTGGCCCCGTCGTGCAGCGTGGCCAGGGCCGTGGTCCGCGAGCCCTGCGGGTCGAGGTCGGTGAGCACCACCAGCAGCCGCCGCAGCCGGTGCACGTGGCGCAACCCGACCAGCAGGCGGCCGCGGCTCAGCTCGACCAGGCTGCGCCGGCCGAACTCGGGACTGGTGCCCGTCCCGCCGTCCGACACCACCCCGGAGGTGCCGTCGACCAGCTCCCACACCCCGTTGAGCCGGCCGTGCGGGGCGACGTCGAACGCGAGCGTCCCGATGGCGCTCTGCCGCCGGTCGAGGGTGACCGTGGGCAGCTCGGGGGCCAGGACGGTGCGGCCGTGCGCCCGCGCCGTGGGGATCGCCGGCGCCGCCCGCGGCGTGGCCACCCCGGCCGGCGTGCCGTCACCGCGGCGCAGCGACAGCCCCCCGCCCGCGGCCGGTGCGGGGCTCGCGGCCGCGCGGGGCTGCTCCCCGCGGTGCGGCCGGCGGCGCAGGTAGCCGAGGTCGGGGCGGGCGACCGTGCGGTCCACGTCAGATCCGGACGCCGAAGGTGTCCGCGACGCCCCGCAGCCCCGTCGAGTAGCCCTGGCCCACCGCCCGCACCTTCCACGCCCCGTTGTGCCGGTAGAGCTCGGCGAACACCATCGCGGTGATGTCCAGGCCGGTGTCGTCCTCGATGCTGTAGCGGATGAGCTCGCCCCCGCTGCGGTCGCACACCCGCACGTACGCGCCGCGCACCGAGCCGAAGCTGCCCGGCGAGCGCAGGTCCGGGTCCACGTAGACCACGAACACGATGCGGCTGACGTCCTCGGGGACCGCGCTGAGGTCGATCTCGAGCTGCTCGGCGTCACGGCCCGGGTCGTCGTCGACGTAGGTGACGGACCCGTCCGGGGACACCAGCTGGTTGAAGAACACCAGGTGCTCGTCGGAGAGCGCCTGCCCTGACGCGCCGCACAGCACGGCCGACGGGACGAGCTCGACGGCGGGTCCGCGGCTCTCCACGACGTCCCAGCCGAACCCGAGCACCACCGTGCCCAGCGTCGGCACGAGCGCGCTGAGCGAGGTGTTGCTGCCCCGCGTCAGCGTGACCGGTGCCATCAGGTGGTCCTCCTACAGGTCGGGTTCTACAGGTCGAGGTCGGTGCCGCGGAACTTCGACTGCAGGAAGCGGCCCTGCACCTGCAGCTCCTGCGCGTCGTGGGCGTACACGGCCTGCGCCAGCTCGGTCGTCGCCTGCAGCAGCGTGGCCAGCTGGTCGAGCAGGTCGTCCCCCGGGGTGCGGCCGTCCGGCCGGGCCATCGTGGCGAACTGGGTGTTCATGGACAGGTAGGCGTTCAGCGTCGTCGGCAGGTAGTCGGCCACGATGCCCCGCACGGCGATCTCCTCGTCCACCGTGGGGGGGCTCGCGGCCAGGTGGGCCAGCAGCGGGTGCAGCAGGTCCTCGATCAGCCCCAGCCGGGGCAGCGCCGCCACCGGCAGCCGGTTCCCCGCCCGCCGCGCCGTCCAGCTCACCTCCCGCAGGGCCGCCGTCATCTCCTCGGCGAACGACCCGCTGGGGGCGGCCGGCTCAGCCGCGGGCGGGGCCGGGGGCTGCTTGTCCCGGCCGAACAGCGAGCTCCACATCGCAGCCTAGCGGGGGGTGGGGGCGCTGGCCCGCTCGAGGTACGGCCGGGCCCTGGTCAGCTGCCCCTCCAGCGCGGTGACGGTCTGCTGCATGCTGCCCACGGCCTGGGCGCGGAACGTGTCCACCGCGTCCATGGTGGCGAACACGTCGTCGAACGCCTGCTGCAGCTTGGCCACGTCGATCGTCGACGACGCCGCCTGCTGCTGGATGTCGGCCGAGCTCTGCTTGAGCATGGCCGCGTTCGAGGCGATGACGTTGCTCGTCGTCGTGTTCAGCGCCGTGATCTGGGAGAGCACCATCTTCTGGTTGGTCAGCGCCTCGGCCACGATCACCGCGGTGCGCAGCGCGGACAGCGTCGTGGTGCGGGCCCGCTCCACACCCTTGATCAGCTCGACGTTGTTCTTCTTCACCATGTCCATGGCCAGGTAGCCCTGGGCGGCCACGGCGAGCTGGGTGAGGATGTCCTGGTGGCGCTGGACCACGGCGAACTGCACCTCGGAGCGGAACGCGGTGGCCTTGGCCGGGTCGCTGGACTCCAGCGCGTCCGCCCGCCGGCCCACGGCCTGGTCGAGCTGGGTCATCAGGGTCGCGTACTCCGTCAGCTCGCCCATGAGCTTCCACAGGTTCGCCCGCTCCTGCTCGATGGCGGCGTTGTCCTTGCGCAGCTCGTCCTGCCCCGCCGAGAGCGCCTTGGTGATCGCGTCGAGCTGGGACTGCGCGGTGCGGTACCGGTCGAAGTACTTGTCGATCTTCTTTCCCATGGGGATGAAGCCGAGCAGCTTCTTCGACGTGCCGAGGTCGGCCCCGTTGGGGGTGAGCTCCTCCACCGTGCGGCGCAGGTCGGCCAGGGTCTTGCCCACCTTGGCCTGCGGGCCCTCGCTGGACTGGCCCGACGTGCCTGCCAGCGCCGAGGAGGGCCGCTCCAGCATCCGGTTGGACACGTTCGCCGACGCGGCGAGCTCCTGCGCCCCGACCTGGCTGATCTCGTCGACCTTGGCCGCGAGCTGCGGGCTGTTCGGGGTGAGGCTCTCGAGGTCCGCGACGTAGGCGTCGGACATCTTCTGCAGCTCGGTCATCCGGGTGGGCTCGATGGGGAGCATGCCCTCGGCCTGCTCCTGCTCGACCACCGCCACCGGGGCGGGCGGGGTCAGGGTGAGGGTCGCGGTGGCGCTGGACGGACCGGTCATTCCTCGCTCATCTCTGCTCGGTTCTGCCGACGGTGCACCCCCGACCCTAGTTGCCGCCACCGACCGCGGCGGGGGCGTCGAGCAGACCCGGTGCGGGGCTACCCCCCGACGGCCAGCGTGCGGAAGTAGTCGACGGTGCGGCGCAGCCCGTCGTCGAAGGCCACCGTGGGCTCCCAGCCGAGCGTCTCGCGGGCGCGGGTGATGTCGGGCCGGCGCTGGCGGGGGTCGTCGGCGGGCAGCGGGCGCAGCTCGACCGGGCTGGTGCTGCCCGTCATCTCCACGATGGTGCGGGCGATCTCGAGCATCGTGACCTCGACGGGGTTGCCCAGGTTGACCGGGCCCGTCACGCCGTGGGGGGTGTCCATGAGCCGGACGAGGCCGTCGACCAGGTCGTCGACGAAGCAGAACGACCGCGTCTGGCTGCCGTCGCCGTAGACGGTGACCGGCTCCCCGGCGAGGGCCTGGACGACGAAGTTGGAGATGACGCGGCCGTCGTCGGGCCGCATCCCCGGGCCGTAGGTGTTGAACACCCGCGCCACCTTGACGGCCAGGTCGTGCTGGCGGCGGTAGTCGAAGAACAGCGTCTCCGCGCACCGCTTGCCCTCGTCGTAGCAGGACCGCGGCCCGATGGGGTTGACGTTGCCCCAGTACGTCTCGTCCTGCGGGTGCACGGCCGGGTCGCCGTAGACCTCCGAGGTCGAGGTGAGCAGCACCTTCGCCCCGACCCGCTTGGCGAGGCCGAGCACGTTGATCGACCCGACGACCGAGGTCTTCGTCGTCTGCACCGGGTCGCGCTGGTAGAAGATCGGCGACGCCGGGCAGGCCAGGTGGTAGATCTCGTCGGTCTCGACGTACAGCGGGAACGTGATGTCGTGACGGACGAGCTCGAAGCGGGGGTGGCCGAGCAGGTCGGCGACGCTCGAGCGGGCGCCGGAGTAGAAGTTGTCCACCGCGAGCACCTCGTCGCCGCGCGCCAGCAGGGCCCGGCACAGGTGGGACCCGATGAAGCCGGCGCCCCCGGTCACCAGGACGCGACGATCGGGCACGGCGGTTCCTCCCCTGCTCCTGCGCGGGCGCGCGCCCGGCGATCCTGCGCTCAGTGCTGGGTGGGCGCCCGGTGGAAGCCGAGGTGCGCCCGCGACGGGGTCGGACCCCGCTGGCCCTGGTAGCGCGAGCCCGCCGCGGCCGAGCCGTAGGGGTTCTCGGCCGGGCTGGAGAGCCGGATCAGGCACAGCTGGCCGATCTTCATCCCCGGCCACAGCGTGATGGGCAGGTTGGCCACGTTGGACAGCTCCAGGGTGATGTGGCCGGAGAAGCCCGGGTCGATGAACCCGGCCGTGGAGTGGGTGAGCAGGCCGAGCCGACCCAGCGAGGACTTGCCCTCGAGCCGGCCGGCCAAGTCGTCGGGCAGCGTGGTCCGCTCCAGCGTCGAGCCGAGCACGAACTCCCCCGGGTGCAGCACGAACGGGTCGTCGCCGTCGGGCTCGACCAGGCTGGTCAGCTCGTCCTGCTGCTGCGCCGGGTCGATGTGGGTGTACCGGGTGTTGTTGAAGACCCGGAACAGCCGGTCGAGCCGGACGTCGACGCTGCTGGGCTGGACCATCGCGTCGTCGAAGGGGTCCACCCCCAGCCGGCCGGCGGCGATCTCGGCGCGGATGTCACGGTCGCTGAGCAGCACGGTCCCGACCCTAGTGGGCGTCCCGCGCCGGCGACGCCGCCCGCGGTGTCACCCCTCGTCACGAGGTCCGAACTGCCCGTCGTCCCGATCGTCCACCGATCAGGTGACGGTCCGGTCACTGCGTCACACACGGGAGCGATCTTGCTCACGCGCGTGTGAGACTCGCGGGAGTCCATGATGCAGCCGACCCGGGGGGAGTCGTGACCGGTAGCACGGAACGCTCCGCGGACCGGGCGCGCCGGGGGCCGGGCCGCACCTACATCATCGCCGGTGCCGCGTTCCTCGTCGCCGCCGTGTCGGCCGTCGCCGCCACCACGCTGCTCCACGAGGGCCCGCTGCCGCCGCTGGCCCTGGTCGCCGTGGGACTGCTCGGCGTCGCGATCGTCGCCGGCGTCTCCGCCCCGCACCTGCCGCTGCCGCCCTGGCGGGTGGGTCTCGGCGCGGTGCTCTCCCTGGTGCCGTACGCGATGCTGCACGTCGCCCTGGGCCCGGCGGGCACCGACGACCTGCCGCTCATCGCGCTGGCCTGGCTCGCCCTGTTCGGTACCCGCGGCCAGGTCGTCCTCGCCGCGGCGGCGCTGGGGGTGCAGCGCCTGCTGCTGCCCGTGCCCGACGGCGTCGTCGTCACCGCGCAGGACCGGGTCATCTCCTGCGTGCTCGTCGTCGTGGCGGCGACCGTGGCCTGGACGGTGAACATGTGGTCGAAGGACCAGCAGGCCGAGCGGGAGCGGCTGCGCGAGAGCAGCGACGTGCTCGACCAGGTGGCGGCGGCCACCCGCGCGGTCCGGGCGGGCACCGCCGGGCGTCGCGAGCTCTGCGCCGCGGCCATCCAGATCACGGGCACCCGGGCGGCCCTGCTCTTCGAGCCCGACGGGGACGTGCTGCGCTGCACGGCCGAGGTGGGGCTGCACCCCGACGAGCCCGGCACCCGGACCCGGCTCTCCACGTCCCCCACCGAGTCCACGGTCGCGGCTGTGATGGCCGACGGACGGCGGCGCTTCGCCGCGGACCCGCGCGACCTCACCACCACCTCCACCACGCTGGTG
Organism: Rhodococcus aerolatus; assembly: GCF_054783215.1. NCBI lineage: Bacteria > Bacillati > Actinomycetota > Actinomycetes > Mycobacteriales > Nocardiaceae > Rhodococcus > Rhodococcus aerolatus. Next base: position 148,695 of record NZ_BAAGQZ010000046.1, read on the forward strand.
CCCAGCCGGGGCGCCGGCTCCGCGCTGTGGGAGCCGGTGGTGCACGACGGCACCACCGTGGCCGTCCTGCTGCTGGTGTGGGCGCGGCGGGTCGAGGCCGCCCCGGAACGCGCGGTGCGGGCGGTGTCGATGATGGCCGACGAGCTCGCCGCCCTGCTGCACGCCGAGGCGCTGCGCGACAGCGCGGTGACCGACGAGCTCACCGGGCTGCCGAACCGCCGGGTGTGGCGGCAGCGGGCCGCCCACGAGCTGGCCGCCGCGGAGAGCGCCCCCGAGGAGGACATCGTCGTGGCCCTGCTCGACCTGGACCACTTCAAGACCTACAACGACCGGCACGGCCACGCCAGCGGCGACCGGCTGCTGGTCGAGTTCGCCCGGCGCGCGTCGGCCGAGCTGCGCCGCGGCGACGTGCTCATCCGGTGGGGCGGCGAGGAGTTCGTCGCGCTGCTGCCCGGCTGCCGGCTGACCGACGCGGTCCGCATCGTCGACCGGCTGCGCACCGCGGTGCCCGACGGGCAGACCTGCTCGGCCGGGCTGGCGCGGTGGGACGGCCGGGAGGACGCCGACCGACTGCTCGCCCGGGCCGACCGCGCGCTCTACCGGGCCAAGGAGCGCGGCCGCGACCAGCTCACCCTCGACGAGCGCGACACCACCGGCCGGGACGAGCCGGTCAGCCCACCGCGGCAGGCTCGGAGCGCCTGACCAGCGCCGCGGCGAAGCGCCGCACCTGGGTGCGGGCGCGCTCCCCGTCCCGCTCGACGAGCCAGGCGGCGACCACCCCGTCGAGCAGCACCGACACCGCGTCGGCCAGCTCCTCGACCGGCCCGTCCCACTCCAGGCCACACTCCTGCCCGACCCGCACGAGCCAGGCCGCGGTCGCCCGGCGCGCGGTCTCCCGGCGCAGCGCGGGCAGGTCGGCCAGGTCGGGGTGGCGCAGCGCGTGCAGGTCGAACTCGTGGAGCAGCTGCAGCGCGCCCGCGTCGTCCTCCGCCGCCAGGACGACCACCAGCAGGTCCTCCTCCACCCGCTCGGCCGGGGTCTGCTGCGGGTGCCGCGGGGCCGTGGCCAGCTGGTGCAGGGTCTGCTCCAGCACCGTGGTGTAGGCCAGCCGCAGCAGGTCGGTCTTGGTCTCGAAGCAGTAGTGCAGGATCGCCAGCGTCACCCCGGCCTCGGCCGCGATGGCGCGGGTGGTGGCGGCGTGGACCCCGTCGCGCAGCATCACCCGGACGGCCGCCCGCACCAGCTGCTCGCGGCGCTGCGCCACCGGTACCCGTGCCGCCACCCTGACCACCCCCCGGCCCGCCGGGGCGGCGAGCGTGATCACCGTAGGCGGGGGGTCCGACAGGACCGTGCTGTAGGTCAACCGACCGACAGCCGCCCGACCGACACGGTCCGCGCTGGTCAGGGCGGTGCGGGACCGCCACATGGGCGGGCGCGCGGGACGCCGCGGCCGACCCGCTATGCTTCTCGGCGGCCGTCCGCGGCCGCGCGGATGTAGTTCAATGGCAGAACATCAGCTTCCCAAGCTGAACACGCGGGTTCGATTCCCGTCATCCGCTCCGTGTGTGATTACTGCACCCAGGACGCGAGGTTCCGTTCACAGCCCTCCTCGCGCCCGGCCGCCGGCCCGAGGCCCCCGGGCTGACCAGCGCAGGAACCTCAGCGAAACGGCACCGGTCACGCACGGTGCGGACGTACTCTCCGTCCGACGCGGACCTCTGCCCCACCGGGCGGTCGACGCTCGAGTCGGGGGTTCGTCGTGGGCGGTGCCGGTTCTCGTGGTGTGCGCCGGGCGACCAGGGCCGCGGGTGCGGCCCTGAGCCTGGCGCTGGTGGGCGTCGGCCTCGGGGTGGCCGGGTCGCCGGGGACCGCGGCGGCGGACTCGCCCCCGCCTGTCGTCGTCTCCCCCGACGGTGCCCTGACCTCGACCGGCATCCTCATCCCGACCGGCGCGGCCCCCTGCTTCGGCTACGTCATCCCCCCGGGGGTGACGCAGGTCGACGCCGTCGTCCGCGGCGGCGCGGGCCGGGACGGGCGCTCGCAGAACGGTCACGGCGGCGGCGCCGGCGGTCGGGGCGCCGTCGTCGAGGTCGACGAGATCCCGGTCGCCCCGGGGCAGCGGCTCTACACCGGGAGCAACGCGGGCGGCCCGTACGTCGGCAGCATCTACAACCCCCTGCAGGAGGAGAAGGACCAGCCCGGCAACGGCGGTCAGTCGGCGTGGCTCGCCTACGGCGTGAACGCCGACTGCGGGGCCGACAACCTCATCGCGGCGGCCGGCGGCGGTGGGGGCGGCGGCGACGCGGACTGGCGCGGGCCCGGGGGCACCGGCGGGAACGCCGACGCGCGCGGCAACGACGGCAGCGGGAGCGGCAGCAGCCAGGCCGGTCGCGGCGGGCAGCCCGGCGGGCAGAGCGCCGGCGGCACAGGCGGGGCCGGCGGAACCGTGCCCGACCCCACCTGCTTCTGCACCACCCGGGGCGACGCCGGCGAGAGCGGTGCCGGGCCGACCGGGGGCCAGGGCGGACGCGGCCCCACCGCACCTCTCGGCACGGGAGTGACGGCCGGCGGGGGCGGGGGCGGCGGGTACTACGGCGGGGGCGGCGGGGGCGCCTCGCACGGCTTCAGCATCGCCTCCGACTCCTCCGGTCCGCTGGCCGGAGCCGGGTCCGGCGGCGGGGGTGGGGGCAGCAGCTACCCGGTGGGGGCCACGTTCGACCTGACCGGGCCCGGCTCGACGACGGTCGGGGACGTGCAGCTGTTCGCCCGCTGGGCCTCGAGCACCACCGTGACCTCCTCGTCCGCCATCGCCCCGCCCGGCCAGCCCGTCACCCTCACCGCGACGGTGTCGACGCCGAACCCGTTCGGCACCCGGTTCCTCTCCGGCGGGCACGTCAGCTTCAGCGACCAGGGCAGCGACCCCCAGGCCGGTGGCACCCCGCTCGGCGACGTCCCCGTGGTGCTCGGCGCGGACGGCCGGGTGACGGCCAGCGTGACCGTGCCCAGCCTCACCGGGGGCGACCACATCGTCCGGGCGTACTTCTTCGGCTACTCCCGGCCCGACGACCCCACCCCCGGCACCGCGGTGCTGCCCTCGTTCGGCCGGTTCACCCAGCAGGTGGTCAGCCAGCAGACGGTGTCGTTCACCAGCACCCCCGGCGCGCCGGCCGCCTACGGCGACCCCTACGCCGTCACCGCGTCCGCGACCTCCGGCCTCCCGGTGGCCCTCACCGTCGACCCGTCGGCCACCGGGGTGTGCGCACTGGACCAGACCAGCCGCACCGTCAGCTTCCTGGCCGCCGGCACGTGCGTGCTCGACGCCGACCAGGCCGGGTCGGCGCTGTTCCTCCCCGCGGCCCGGGTGCAGCAGTCCTTCGTGGTGGCGGACGGGACCCCACCCGTCCAGCAGGTCATCACCTTCACCTCCACGCCACCGGAGCAGCCGCGGCCGGGGACGATCTACACGGTGTCCGCGGTGGGCGGGGGGTCCGGCAACCCCGTGGTGTTCGGGGTCGACGACGAGGGCTTCGGCAGCTGCGGGCAGCAGCAGCTGCCGAACGACCAGGTCGCGATCTTCGCGGGCGGACCGTGCCGGATCGTCGCCACCCAGGCCGCCGGGCGCGGCTACCTGGCCGCGTCGGCCACCCAGGAGTTCTTCATCGCCGCCACGCCCCAGTCCATCGGGTTCCGCAGCACCCCGCCGACCGCCCTGGCGGTGGGGCAGACCTACACCGCCGTCGTGGCCGTCGACTCGCGGCGGCTCGCGACGTTCGGCACCGGGCCCGGCAGCTCGGGGTGCTCCGTGGTCCGCACCCCGCCCAGCGGTGCCGGCAACGCCACCACGTCGGCGACGGTGACCGCCACCGGCCCGGGCACGTGCGTCGTCACCGCCCAGGAGCCGACCGACGACTACTACTACTCCCCGTCGCCGGTCGTCTCCCAGTCGTTCCCGGTCGGCACGCAGCAGGCGGTGAGCTTCACCAGCACCCCGCCCTCGGGCGCGGTCGTGGGAGAGCAGTACACCCCGACCACGTCCGGCGGCTCCTCCGGCCAGCCCGTCGTGCTCGGGACCACCACCCCGCTGACGTGCACCGTCAGCGGCGGCACCGCCCGCCTCGTGGGCGCCGGGGTGTGCACCCTCACCGCGGACCAGGCCGGCACCAGCACCGTCGCCGCCGCGCCCCGGTCGTTCCAGTCCTTCGTCGTCGGCCGCGGCACCCAGACGCTCTCCTTCGCCTCCGAGGTCCCCGGCGGGGCGACCGTCGGCCAAACCTACGCACCCTCGGTGACCGGTGGGCTCTCCAGCGCCGCGCTGGTCGTGGGCACCGCCACGCCCACCACGTGCACCGCCGACGGGACCACGGTGCGGTTCACCGGCGCCGGGGACTGCGTCGTCACCGCCGACCAGGCCGGTGACAGCAACGTCAGCGCCGCCGCCCAGGTCACCCAGACCGTCCCCGTCGGACGGGGCAGCCAGACGATCTCGTTCTTCTCGAGCCCGCCGAGCGACGCGGTGGTCGGGGGCGCCCCGTACGCACCGGGCGTGCTCGCGGGTGCCTCGACCGCGCCGGTGGTGCTGGGCACGACCACCCCGACGGTGTGCACGGTGACCGGGGCGACGGTCAGCTTCGTCGCGGCGGGCACCTGCACGGTCACCGCCGACCAGGCCGGTGACACCGACGTCACCGCGGCACCCCAGGTGACCCAGGACGTCGTCGTCGGCCAGGGCAGCCAGGCGGTGACGATCACCTCCACCCCGCCGACCGGGGCCGTCGTCAGCCAGACCTACACCCCGGCGGTGGCGGCGGGCCCGTCCAGCGCACCGGTGGTGCTGGGAACCACCACCCCGGCGGTGTGCACGGTCGCCGGCACGACGGTGACCTTCACCGGGGTCGGCGACTGCGTGGTCACCGCCGACCAGGCCGGCGACAGCAGCTACACCGCCGCGCCCGGGGTGACGCAGACGGTGGCGGTGGGCGCCGCGCCGCAGACGATCACGATCACCACCACCCCGCCGGGGGCGCCGACCACCGGGGTGGCGTACCCGCTGGCCGCGACGGCCACCTCCGGACTCCCGGTCACCTTCGCCGGGTCCGGGCCGTGCACGGTCACCGCGACCGGACAGGGCACCGCCACGGTGACCCTGTCGGGCACCGGGGCCTGCACGGTCACGGCCACCCAGCCGGGTGACGCGACCCGCACCGCAGCCCCACCGGTCACTCAGACCTACCAGGTCGGGGCGACCGGGTCGTCCGACCTGCGGGTCACCCTCACCCCCAGCAGCGGGGTGCGACCGGCCGGACCGCAGGACGTCACGGTGACGGTGCGCAACACCGGGTCCCGGGACTCCGGGCCGGTGACGACCCGGCTCCTGACGAGCGCCCCGGTGACCGACACCGGCGGGGCCACCCGCACCGGCGGCCCGCTCGGGACGAGCGTGCTGACCTGGACGTCGCCGAACGTGGCGGCGGGGCAGTCGGCGACCTTCACGGTGCGCATCGAGCCCCGGGCCGGGCTGGCCGTGCTCGGGGCGCTCGCCCGGGGCACCGTGCCGGACGCGACACCGCTGGACGACCTCGCCGTCACGGGTCTGCTCGTCACCCCGGCCGCCCCGACCACGTCGGTCGCCCCGACCACCGGCGCGGCCCGAGCGGGGACCGCGGCGAGCACCTCCACCACGGTGCCGACTACCACGCAGCCGACGACCACGGTGCCGCCGACCACGCAGCCGTCCACCACGGAGCCGCCGACCACGGCTCCGGACGGGCCGGCTACCCCCGCCCCCTGACCCGCGGCCGTGTGTGATTTCTGCACCCAGGACGCGAGGTTCCGTTCACACCCTCCGCCGGGCCCGGGCCTTGATCTCGGTTATCACGTCGGTCTTGGCGTCGGCGTAGGCGTTCATGTCGTCCCACGGCCGGCGCATCAGGTCCCGCTTGGTGTCCTCGTACCGGGCGCGGTCGGTGGCGTCGGTGCGCAGGTGGTCGCGCAGCAGCAGGTACTCCTCGAAGGCCGGGTCGCCGCGGCCGAGGACGTGCACGTGGACGTCGCGGGCCGGGGTGCGCACCATCCGGTGGCCCGGCTCGCGCACCCGCAGCTCGTACCCCGCGGCGAGCAGCGCGTCGAGGTAGTCCTCCTCCGCGGTCACGTCCGCCACCACGACCACCACGTCGACGATCGGCTTCGCCGCCAGTCCGGGCACCGAGGTGGAGCCGATGTGCTCGACCGCCACGGCGTGCCCGGCCAGCGCGTCGAGGATCCGGCGGCGGTGCTCGGCGTACACCTCCGCCCACCGCGGGTCGTGCTCGTGCAGCCCCACCCGCAGCGGCTCGGCGCCGCCGACGACCTCGACCGTCGTCACGTCCGGCCGGCGGGTCACAGCTCGAGGTCCGGGGCCGCCCACACGTCGGCCGCCGCCCCGCGCAGCCGGGCCAGGCGCGCCCACAGGTCCTCGGCAGCCGGCCGTTCCGGCAGCGGACCCTCCGCGCCCGCGCCCGGGCAGCCGCCCTCGGGCAGGCCGTGCCACGGGGCGCCGCAGCGGCACGCCGGGAACCCTGCGGCGTCAGGCACCGGTGCCCTCACCGCGCCGCGCGGACGTCCTCGACCACGACGCGCACCGGGGCGTCCGACACCCCGGCGGCGACGTCGCGCACCGCGGTCGCGGTGGCGTGGACGGGGGCGTCGTCGGCCAGCACCACGCGGACGGTGGTCTCGTCGTCGGTCGCGGTGATCCCGGGCGCGCGGCGGCCCGGCAGCCGGGCCGCGAGGTCGCCGAGCACCCCCGGGTGCAGCGCGAGCACCCCGGGGACGGCCAGCACCGCCTCGCCGAGCGCGGCCAGCTCCGCGTCGTCCTCGCCCAGCGACGCCGCCCCCGCCCGGACCGCGTCGCGGACCTGCTGCTGCACCCCGGCCACGCCCTCGGCCACCGACCCGGCCACGGAGCCGCCGACCTCGCGCCACCGCTCGCCGCGTCCCCGCGCCGGTGGCTCGGTCCCGTCGCGCTCGTCCACCCGCCCAGTGTGTCCGGCCGCGGGCGCGGGCGCGAGGGCGGGCCGACGTAGCATCACCGCGTCCCGCTCGCGGCGGGTCCACGACGACGTGGGGGTGCGGGGTGCTCCAGGCTGCGCAGCCGGACCCGGGCACCACCGTGCCCGACGACCAGCCCGACGCCGCGCCCGTCAGCGACGCCGCGCTGGCCCGCGCGGCCGCGATGGCCGACCGGGACGCCTTCGAGGCCATCGTGCGCCGGCACGGCCAGGCCATGTTCCGCTTCGCCCGGCGCTCCCTGCGCGACGACGCCGACGCGCAGGAGGTGGTGCAGGACGCCTTCGTCGCCGCCTGGCAGCAGCTGGCCCGGTGGCGGGGCGACGCCGCCCTGCGGACCTGGCTGTTCTCCATCGTCTCGCACAAGGTCGTCGACCGGCAGCGGCGCCGCCGGCTGGCGCAGGTGGGCGACGACGCGCTCGAGCAGGTCCCCGCCGGCCCGGGGTACGACCCGGAGGCGTGGGCGGCGGGCTCCGACCTGGCCGCAGCGCTGGAGGCCGAGCTGGGCCGGCTGCCCGAGTCGCAGCGCGCGGTGTGGCTGCTGCGCGAGGTGGAGGGGTTGTCCTACACCGAGATCGCGGAGGTCACCGGGTCCGGGCCGGAGGCGGTGCGGGGTCAGCTGACCCGCGCACGACGCACGTTGAGCGAGAGGCTGGAGCGGTGGCGGTGAGCACCCCGGACGGGACCGGACGCGAGGACGGCACGACGGGTGGGACAGGACCCGGCGACGCCGCGACCCCCGACACCGCGACGTCCTACACCGCGACGTCCGACACCGTGCCCGACGAGGGCTCGGACCTGCTGGCCCGCGCCACGGCCGAGCTGCGGCAGGCCCCCGAGAAGGAACCGACCTGGCAGGACGTCAGCGAGTCGGTCGTCACCGCGCTGCGCTCGGTGACCCGCCGCAGCACCTGGGTCACGGCCGGGCTCGGACCACGGCCGCGCGCCGCCGGGGGGACCGCCGCCGGCGTGACCGACACCGTCGCCCTCAGCGACGAGGGGCTGGCCGTGCTCGTCCGGCGGGCACTGGCCCCGGTGGCCGGCGGCGCCCCGTCCGCGCTGGACGTCCACGTCGACGACGCCGGCCGCTGCACGGGCCTCGACGTCGACGTGGTCGCGGCCTACGGGCAGGACCTGCGCGGCCTCGTCGCCGAGGTCCGCGACCGGTGCGCCGCGGTGCTGCGCGACGTGCTCGGCGACGACGCCGCACCCCCGGTGGCCGTGCAGGTCGTCGACGTCACCGAGGGCGACCCGCGGGCCTGAGCCCGGCCCCGGGGTCAGCCGACCGCGGCCCCGCCGATGAGCTGCAGCAGCGCGTCCGGCGCGAGCGGCTCGGCGTAGAGGTAGCCCTGCGCGCGGCGGCACCCCAGGTCGCGCAGGATCGTCGCCGCGTCCTCGCTCTCCACCCCCTCGGCCACGAGGTCGAGCCCGAAGGCGGTGGCCAGCGCGACGATGGAGCGCACGATGGCGAGGTCGTCGCTGCTGGTGCCGAGGTCCCGCACGAAGCCCTGGTCGATCTTGAGCACGGTCACCGGCAGCGCCTTGAGCTGGGACAGCGAGCTGTACCCGGTGCCGAAGTCGTCGATGGCCACCGCGACCCCCAGGCCGCGCAGGCCCCGCAGCGTGAGCAGCGCGGCCGCCTCGTCGCTGACGACGCCGTGCTCGGTGACCTCCAGCGTCAGGTCGGCGCCGGCCAGGCCGTGGGTGTCGAGCACCCGGGCGACGGTGTCGACGAGGTCCCCACCGATGAGCTGCACCGGCGACAGGTTCACCGAGACCCCCAGCGCCGCAGCGGGTCCCCCGGGCTGGGCCGCCCGCCACGCCGCGAGCTGGCGGCAGGCCTCGTCGAGCACCCAGGTGCCCAGCTCGACCGCCTGGTTCGTGGCCTCCGCCACCCCGACGAACAGCTCCGGCGAGACCACCCCCACCCCGGGGAAGGTGCCGCGCAGCAGGGCCTCCACGCCGAGGACCTCCCGGGTCCGCAGGTCCACCACCGGCTGGTAGTGCAGCCGCAGCGAGCCGTCCCGGATGGCCCCCGGCAGCGCCACCTCCACGGCGGTGCGCACCGAGTCGTGGGCGCGCATCACCTCGGTGAACGTCACCACCGCGTTCCCGCCGCGCGACTTCGCCGCCAGCACGGCCTGGTCGGCGTCGCGCAGCCACCCGGACACCGACCCGCCCGTGGGGGCCACCGCGACCCCGACGCTGACGGTCCGGCTCAACGCCTGCCCGGCCAGGACGATCGGCTCGGCCACCGCCCGCTGGATGGCGGCGGCCAGCGCGGCGGTGGCGGCGGCGTCGAACGGCCCGGCCACGGCGACGACGAACTCGTCCCCGCCGAGGCGGGCGATGAGGTCGTCCGCGCCGACCACGGTGCGCAGCCGGGCCGCGACCGCGGTGATGAACTGGTCGCCCGCGGCGTGGCCGAGCAGGTCGTTCATCGCCTTGAGCCGGTCGACGTCGACGAACAGCAGCGCGCGGGCGGCGCCGTCGGGGGCGCGGAGCTCGGCGTCGAGCCGGGCCATCAGGGCGCGGCGGTTGGGCAGCCCGGTCAGCTCGTCGTGGTGGGCGAGGTGGACCAGCCGGTCCTCGGCCAGCAGCCGGGCCTGCACCTGGGCCAGCAGCGTGGCCAGGGTGCGCAGCGCCCGGATCTCGTCGTCGGACCAGCCCCGGTCCCCGAACCCGATGAAGCCGAGCGTGCCCGTGGTCTCCCCGTGCGAGCGCAGCGGGACCGTCGCCACCGACGTCGACTCCACCCCCGACGCCGCCCGGACCCGGCGCTGGTAGCCCGCCGACGCCGGGTCGGGGCGGATGACGAGGACGTCCGCCAGGTGCTCGCTGGCGGCGAAGCTGGGGTCGGCGTCGGCGAAGCGGACGACCCCGAGCGGGTCCGGGTCGGGCACGTGCTCCCGCGGCGGCCACTCCGCGACGAGCACCGACGCCCGCAGCTCGCGGTCGTGGAACCGCAGGAAGCTCAGGTCCACGCCGAAGTACGCCACCAGGGTCCGCAGCACCGAGCGCGCGACGGAGGCCAGCGTCGCGCTGTCAACCGCCATGAGCTCGGTGGCCACCACGGTCACGAGCTCGTCGAGGTTGGCCGGGTCCCCCTCGGAACCGTCTGGTCGCACGACCCCCAACCTAGGCGAGCACCCGGTCACCGCGTCAGGGTGATCTCAGCCGCGGGACGGCGCCCGCTGGCCGGGGCCGCGGCGGCGTCGTGGCTCAGCCGCAGCACCAGCGCCACCGACTCCCCCGCGGCCAGCCCGGCCAGCGCCGCGAACCGGGCGCGCAGCGCGGCCAGCTCGTCGGCGAACGGTGCGGAGAGCTCGGCCAGCTCCGCGGACCCGGTGCCGTAGAGGAACACCGGGGAGATGGGCTGCACCCCCAGGCCCCGGGCCTGCGCGCGCACCCACACCGCCTCCACGGCTGCCCCGCCGCGCACGTAGTCGGCCGGCGCGGCGCCGTCCACGGTGACCACGGCCAGCGCGGAGCACCCGGCGACCCGGTCGCGGGTGTCGTCGCCGAGCGCCTGCCCCGCCTCCCAGCCGGCCAGCAGCGACACCACCTCGGGGCGGGCCACCACCTCCAGGACGGCGAGGTCGGCCGCGTCGAGGCCCAGGGTGGTGACGTCGATGCCCACGTCGAGCCGGTCGCGGCCCGGCCAGGACAGCTCGCCGACCATCTCGGCGTGCAGCCTTTTCGTCAGGTAGCGGGCCCGGTCGGCGGCGGCGAGCACCTCGGCCGCCTCCGCGAGCGCCGCGCCGGGCTCGACGAGGTGCACCCGCCCGCCCTCGGCGGCCGCCGCGCACCGCAGCGCGTCGCGGTCGGCGTCGTCGAGCGGGCGCCCGCTGCCGGGGTTGCGGTTGGTCACCCGGGCCAGCACGGCCTCGTGCGCCGCGGCCGCGTCGGGCCCGGGCTGCGGGGCCGCGGTGCCGTTCAGCGACAGGGTCGCGACGAGGGTGGGCTCGGCCGGGTCGGGGAACACCGACACCGGGCCCAGTGCCCCCGCGGCCGCGGCGGCGACCCGGGCGTTGTGCAGCGCGGCGCCGATCGCGACGTGGCTGCCGCGGAACGCGACGTCCATGGTCGTGGTCCGCTCGGGGGCGAGGTGCAGGTGCACCCCGGTGGCGTCGGCGGCCACCCGCCAGGGCTGGACGTTGCCGCCGGACGGCGCCCGGCGCACGGCCGCCACGACCGCCGCGGCGGCCGGGTGCACCCCGGGGGCGTCCCACGGCTCGTCATTCAGCGGGGCGACCGGGGTCCCGGCGGCGGTCGTCCCGCCGGCGGTCGTCCCGGCGTCGAGGGTGTCGGGGGCCTCGGTGCCCAGGGTGTCGAGGGCGTCGTCGGGGTCGATGCGCACCCGGCCCGACGCCAGCGGGGCGCCCGTCCCCAGCCGGCGCACGGCCGCGGCGACGCAGGCCCCGCCGAGGGTGACGTCCCCGCCCAGCTGCGGCCACGTGGTCAGCGTCCGGCCGACCTCGGCCATCGAGGCGGCCATCCGCGCCGACAGCGCCGGGGCGTCGAGGATCCGCAGCACGTGCGGCACCTTGTCCTTGGTCGCCAGGCCGGCCAGCGCCGCCGGGTCGAGGTCGCCGAGCAGGCCGTGGAACAGCGGGCGCCCGGGCTCGAGGTCGAAGCGCTCCACGTCGAGCAGGCCCCGGTCGCTGGTCTGCATGAGCACGGGGATGCCGCGCTCCCGGGCGCCCTGGCGCAGCAGCACCTTGACGTCGAGGGAGTCGCACTCCTCCACGAGCACGTCGAGCCCGTCGAGGAACCCGGCCAGGTTGTCCGGGGTCAGCCCCTCGGGCAGCACGGCCACGTCCAGGAACGGGTCGAGCTCGGCGATGCGGCGGGCGGCGACGACGGCCTTGTTCTCGCCCAGGTCCAGCAGCGAGGCGGGGATGCGGTTGAGGTTGCTCAGCTCCAGGGTGTCGAAGTCGGCCAGCCGCAGCGCCCCGCACAGCCCCTCCAGGGCCAGGGTGTGGGCGATGGCGTGGCCGACGCTGAGCCCGACGACGCCGATGCGCAGGCCGGTGAGCCGCGCCTGCTCGGCGGCGGTGATCTTGTTGCGGTTGCGGTCCAGGCGCAGCAGCCGGAACGCCTCCGCCCCGAGCACCCCGACGAGGGTGCGGCGCCACGGGTAGTGCACCCACACCCCGGGGTGGGCCAGCAGCGCCTCGGGCGGGGTCGGCACCACGGCGGCCAGCTCCTCGCGCTGCGCCGCACGGTGGTCGAGCACGACCACGTCCCCGTCGGCGCGCAGCGCATCGAGGGTCTCCCGGTCGGCCGGGACGGCCGGGTCGAGGACGACGGGCGCGCAGCCGGCCGCGCTCACGCCGCGACCGCGACGGGCCGCTGCTCCGGCCGGGTCGTGGAGACCGACCGCACCAGCTCGCGGTGCTCGGTGCGCAGGGCGCGGCGCTGCTCGGGGCCGACCTGCGGCCAGGCCGCCCACCGGTCCCAGAACAGCAGCCGGGTGCGGTAGCGCTCGTCCGGGTAGGGCACCGGCCCGATGCCGGGCTCGACGACCGCGCCGGTGGACGCCCACATGGCCAGGGTGTGCTCGGCCGAGGTGCCCAGCACCCAGCGCGAGCCGAGCAGCGCGGCGGCGTGCACCGGGCCCCGGGCCAGGCAGCCCGCCAGGGCGCGGCGGTGGGGGGCGCCCTCGGCCACCCAGCCGGTCTTGCCCTCGACCACGCCGTCGGCGAGCCGGGCCGCCACCCGGGCGCGCACCTCGTCCTGCCCGGCGTCGCCCGCCCACTCCAGGACGGCGTGCGACTCGTCGGCGTCGCGGTAGGGGCCCTGGGCCCGCATGCCGCCGAGCACGCGGTCGTCGTCGTCGAGGACGGTGAAGAACAGCGCCGTGGTGGCACCGTCGGCCACCGCGTCGAGGTCCAGCACGGCCGAGACCCCGTGGCGCCGGTAGCTGCGCACCGCCCCCGTCAGGTAGTCCCACCACGCCGCCGGGTCGTCCTGGGGCGCCCGGACCACCACCCGCAACCCCGACCCGGCGTCACGGTACGTGAGCTGACGGGCGCACCCGGTGGGACGGGTGCCGTCGTGCAGCAGGGTCGTCATCGGTCCTCCTCGGTCGTCGCGGTCACCGCGCGGGGAACGCACCCCCACCAGCACCCCGGCCGTCGGTCGTGCACAACTCGGTCGGTGCCGATCACAGCCAACCAAGATCATCCCCCGTTTGTCAGGTCGAACCAACGGACCGCACCACGGGCTCCCGGTCTCTCACGCTGCGTGACCACGGAAGCCCACGAACCGGGCGAACCACCCCGGGCGCCGCCCGCCCGCCGAGCGCGCCCGACGTCGGTCCGTAGCCTCAGCGGGTGAGCACTCCCGAGAAGAAGACCGCCCTCGTCGTCGGCGTCACCGGCATCTCCGGCTCCCACACGGCCCAGCGCCTGCACGACGCCGGCTGGGACGTCCTGGGCCTGTCCCGCCGCCCCCCGGCCGACCTGCCGTTCGTCACCCACGTGGCCGCCGACCTGACCGACCCCGACGCGCTGGCCACCGCGCTCGACGGGCTCGCCCCCACCCACCTGTTCTTCTGCTCGTGGCTGCGCCAGGACACCGAGGCCGAGAACATCCGCGTCAACTCCGGGATGCTGCGCAACGTCCTCGACGCGCTGCGCCCGGCCGGCACGCTGCAGCACGCCGCGCTGGTCACCGGGCTCAAGCACTACCTCGGCCCGTTCGAGGAATACGCCAGCTCACCCAGCGAGACCCCGTTCCGGGAGACCCAGCCGCGGCTGGACGTGGCGAACTTCTACTACGCCCAGGAGGACGTGCTCGCCGAGCTGGGCGCCCGCGACGGGTTCACCTTCTCGGTGCACCGCGCCCACACCATGATCGGCTGGACGCTGGGCAACGCCATGAACATGGGCGTCACCCTCGCCGTCTACGCCACGATCTGCCGGGAGACCGGGCGGCCGTTCGTGTTCCCCGGCTCGCCCGAGCAGTGGGGCGGGGTCGTCGACGTCACCGACGCCCGGCTGCTGGCCCGCCAGCTCGAGTGGGCGGCGACCGCGCCGGGGGCCCGGGACGAGGCGTTCAACACCGTCAACGGCGACGTCTTCCGGTGGCGCCAGATGTGGCCGGTGCTGGCCGAGGCCCTCGGCGTCGAGCCGGCCGAGTACCCCGGGCACGCCGACCCGCTCGAGGACCGGATGGGTGACGCCGAGGAGGTGTGGGCCCGCGTCGTCGCCGAGCACGGCCTGCGGGAGACCACCGTCGGCGAGCTCGCGTCCTGGTGGCACACCGACTCCGACCTGGGCCGGCCCATCGAGACGTTCGCCGACATGACCAAGGCGCGCAACGCCGGGTTCGCCGACCACCAGGACTCGCGGCGCACGTTCCTCGACCTCGTCGACCGCCTCCGCGAGGAGAACATCATCCCCCGTGTGTGATTACTGCACCCAGGACGCGAGGTTCCGTTCACAGGTGCGGCGGCGCGCGTGATCATCAGGACCCCAGCGCAGGACCCGGGCCGCCGGGACGCACTGAGGTCCTGATGATCACCGCGGGGGCGGGGTGGGGACGTCAGGCCGGGGCGGGTGGCGCGCCGGGGACCGCGTCAGGTGAAGAAGCAGGCCCCAGTGGGTGCTGGCCGACTGCTTGACCCTCGCAGGTCCGCTGGGGTCCGTGCGTGTGGGTGCCCAGCGCGCCACCCGCCGGACATCGTGCCGGGCGCTTGCCCCGGTCGCCACTCCGGCCCCGGGGTGTCGGGCAGCTAGGAGACGGGCACGTGCTCGGCCAGGAAGGCGAGCTCGTCGGCGACGACCTCCTCGAACGCCGCCCCGACGTAGATGTCGAAGTGCCCGTGCGGGTACCGCCGCACCGTGGCCCGCGGGGCCCGGGCCAGGTGGCGCAGCGTGGGGCCCGACGGGGCGACGGTGTCCGGGTCGCACACCGCGACGAACAGCGGGCAGGTGACGTCACCCGCCGAGCGCCCCGGGGAGTAGGTGGGGATCCGCGCCCCCACCCGGGCGGCCACCGCGTTGCCCAGCTCCGCGCCCTCGGGCACCAGCGCGCTGTAGCCGGACAGGGCGTCCGGGCTGGCCATGAGCCCGACGTGCCCGGGCTCGGCGGCCAGCGTCACCCGCACCGGATCGCGGCCCAGCGCGGCCGCGGCCAGGTCCCGGGCCGCGAGCACGCTCACCCCGAGCGCCGCGCGCACCGGCATCGCGCGCGTCGAGGACGGCCCGTCGGTGAACGGGCACTGCGACACCACCGCGGCCACCCCGCCGTCGCGGGCCGCCACCCGCAGCACGTGCCCGCCCGAGAACGACGTCCCCCACAGCACCACCCGGTCGGGGTCGACGCCGTCGAGGGTGCGGGCGAAGGCGAGGGCGGCGGCGTAGTCGTCGAGCTGGCGGTCGACGTCGATGAGCCGGCGGGGCTCGCCCTCGCTGTCGCCGAAGTGGCGGTAGTCGAACACCAGGCAGGCGTACCCGGCGGCGGTGAACCGCTCGGCGAACGCGTCGAGCCGCATGGTGCGCACCCCGCCGAGGCCGTGGGCCATGACGACGACCGGCGGCCGCTCCCCCGCCGGCCGGTACAGCCAGGCGGCGCAGCGCACCCCGTGGGAGTCGAACGTGACGTCCTCGCGCACCGCGGCTCCTGCCCTCGTCGGTCGGTGCGGCGATCGTAGGACCGGGCCTACCGGTCGGTACGGCCGCCGAACCGTGACCGCCGCCACAGCGGCCTACCCTCGGGTGACGCGCACCAAGATCACAGATCCCTGGGGGACCCATGGCGACCACCACGCCGCAGAAGAAGACCACCCGGTCGAGCCGGAACGGCTCCAGCGCGCCCACCGACTCCGCACCGAAGAAGAAGCGGCCCCGGCTGCCCCCGGCCGCGCCGCCCGACCGCGGCCTGGGTGAGGAGAACGCCGACGTCGCGGCCCCGCTGGACTCCATGCTCGTCGACGCCGTGTTCTCCCCGCTGCGCCGCTTCAACCCCGGCATGTCCGCGATCCGCCTCGCCGCCCGCCTGGTCACCCGGCCCGGGCCCGTGGCCAAGCGCGCCGGCGGCACGGCCAAGGAGCTGGCCAAGGTCGCCGTCGGGTTCTCCGATGTCTCCCCCGGCAAGAAGGACCGCCGCTTCACCGAGGAGGCGTGGAGCGAGAACCCCGTGCTGCGCCGGGTGATGCAGGGCTACTTGGTGGGCGGGGAGACGGCCAAGGGCCTCGTCGTCGACGCCAAGCTGGGCTGGAAGGACCGCGAGCGGCTGACGTTCGTCGCCGACAACCTCGTCGAGCTGATGAGCCCGTCGAACAACCCGCTGCTCAACCCGGCCGCGCTCAAGGCGGGCCTGGACACCGGCGGCAAGAGCTACGCCCGCGGGGTGCGCAACTTCGCCCAGGACATGGCGGTCAAGCCCCGCGTGCCGAGCATGGTCGACCCGACGGCGTTCAACGTCGGCACCGACCTCGCCATCACCCCCGGGGCGGTGGTGCTGCGCACCGAGATCTTCGAGCTGATCCAGTACACGCCGCAGACCGAGACCGTCCGCACCGCGCCGATGCTGCTGGTGCCCCCGACGATCAACAAGTACTACGTGGCCGACCTCGCCCCCGGCCGCAGCATGGTCGAGCACTTCGTGCAGTCCGGCCAGCAGGTCTTCCTCATGTCGTGGCGCAACCCGTCGAAGAAGCACGCCTCCTGGGGCCTCGACGACTACGTGCGCGCCGTGCTCGAGGCTCTCGACGCGGTCGAGGAGATCGCCGAGACCGACAAGACGGTCATCTTCTCGCTGTGCGCGGGCGGCATCATCTCCGCGCTGACCCTGGGCTACCTGCTGGCCACCGACCAGGAGGACCGCCTCGCCGCGTTCTCGATGGGCGTCACCCTGCTCGACCAGTCCCGGGCGGGGCTCATGAGCTCGGTGATGAGCAACGAGGTGGTGCAGGCGGCGAAGGCGAAGTCCCGGGCCGACGGGTTCCTCGACGGCCGGTCGCTGGCCGCGGTGTTCGCCTGGCTGCGGCCCGGGGACCTGGTGTGGAACTACTGGGTCAACAACTACCTGCTGGGCAAGCGGCCGCCGGCGTTCGACGTCCTCTACTGGAACGCCGACACCACCCGGATGACGGCCGAGCTGCACGCGGGCTTCCTCGACCTCGGCGTCACCAACGCCCTCGTCACCCCCGGGGCAGCCTCCGTGCTGGGCGAGCCGGTGGACCTGTCCCGGGCCACCGTGGACTCCTACGTCATCGCCGGGATCGCCGACCACATCTGCCCGTGGAACAGCTGCTACTCCAGCGTGCACATGCTCGGCGGCACCACCCGCTTCGCGCTGTCGACGTCGGGCCACATCGCCGCCCTGGTCAACCCGCCGACGAACAAGAAGGCGAGCTTCCGCGTGCTCGAGGGCGAGATGCCCGAGGACCCGCAGGACGTGCTCAAGGTCGACGAGACCGCGGGCTCGTGGTGGACGGACTACGTCGAGTGGCTCTCCACCCGCTCCGGGCCGGAGAAGCCCGCGCCCACCGAGCTGGGCTCGGCGAAGCACGAGGTGCTGGCCGCGGCCCCGGGGACCTACGTCTTCGCGACGTAGGCTCCCGGCATGACGGCCCCGAGCACCTTCCCGCCCGCGAGGGACCAGGTGGTGCACGCGGACGGCCTGGACATCGCCGTCTCGGTGCGTGGCGAGGGCCGTCCGCTCCTGCTCATCATGGGCCTGGGCGGCAACCGGCGGATGTGGGAGCCGCTGGAGCGCGAGCTGGTGCCCCGCGGGTTCCAGACCATCACCTTCGACGCCCCCGGCTGCGGCGACTCGACGGGGTGGACGTTCCCGCACCGCATGCCGTCGATCGCGCGGGTGGTGCAGCGGGTGCTCACCGCGCTGGGCCACGCGCAGGTCGACGTGCTGGGGGTCTCGCTCGGCGGCGCGATCGCACAGCAGCTCGCCCGGCAGGCCCCGCACCGGGTGCGCAAGCTGGTCCTGGCCGCGACGATGCCCGGGGTCGGTGGGGTGCCCGCCGCGCCCGAGGTGCTGCTGAAGATGAGCACCCCGCGGCGCTACCGGGACCCCGAGTACTTCAAGAAGGTCGCGGGATCGCTGTACGGCGGGCGGTCACGCACCGCGGAGGGCTCGCCCGTGCACGGGGACGCGAAGCGGTTCGCCGCCCCGCCGTCCTACGCCGGCTACTTCCACCAGCTGTTCGCGATCAACGGCTGGTCGTCGCTGCCGTGGCTTCACCGGGTGCGCCACCGCACGCTGGTGATGAACGGCGACGACGACCCCATCGTGCCGCTGGCCAACGGCCGCATCCTGGCCTGGCGCATCCCGCGGGCGCACCTGCACGTGGTCAAGGGCGGCGGGCACCTGTTCCTGCTCGAGGAGCCGGCCGACTCCGCCGCGGTGATCGCCCAGTTCCTCGGCGACTGACACCCCTGCCCCGGCGCGTTCCGCCCACATCGCGCGGTCCACGGGCTCGTCCGAGCGCGTTCCGCCCAGATCGCGCGGTCCACGGGCTCGTCCGGGCGCGATTCGCCCACATCGTGCGGTCCGGCCGGGCTCGGCTCCCCGCGCCGGGCGCACTCTGCGGTGTCCGGGGGCGCTCCCCGCCGCGCCGGGCGCACTCTGCGGTGTCCGGGGGCGCTCCGAGCCGCGCCGGGCGCACTCTGCGGTGTCCGGGACGCGCCGGTCAGGCCCCGGCGGTGACCCGGTCCAGCCACTCCTGCAGCAGCGCGCGCTCGGCCGGGCTCAGCGCCGCCAGGTCCGGGGCGTGCGCCCGCAGCATCACCGCGGCCGCGGCCGCGTCCGAGGTCGCCGGCCCGGGGAGGTCGTGCAGCACCCGGGCCAGCACCGCGTCGCGCAGGTCGTCGGCCAGGCCGCGGTCCCGTCGACCGGGCGGAGCCGCCAGCAGGGTGAGCACCGCCCCGGTGCCCGCGGCGTGCACGAGCTCGACGGCCCGCGCCTCGTCGACCCGCAGCAGGCCCGCGCGGGCGAGGCGGTGCACCCGTCGGGCCAGCACGTCCAGCCCGGACCGCGCGGCGGCCGACGACGACGCCCGCACCGGGTCGGTGAGCAGCGTGAACAGCGTCGGGTTGGCCAGCCCGAAGTCGACGTAGGCGTCCCACCCGGCGCGCAGGTCGGCCACGGGGTCGGTGCTCGCGGCCGCCTCCTCCCCCGCGGAGACGGCCTTGGCCGCCGCGAACGTGGCCAGGACGTGCTCAGCCACGGCGTCGAGCAGTCCGTCCTTGTCGCCGAACAGCCGGTAGATCGTCGGGGGCTGCACCCCGGCGGCCGCGGCCACCCCCCGGGTGGTGACACCGGCCGGGCCGTGCTCGGCCAGCAGCGCCGCCGCCCGCTCGACGATGGCCGTCCGGGTGTCGTCGCGGGTAGTGGTCATGTTTCCCACGATAACGCACGACCCGTACCGTTGAGTTATCGTGGGAACCACCACGACGTTTCCGACGATCCGGAGCTGACATGATCACCATCACCGGGGCCACCGGGGCCCTCAACGGCGCCACCGCGGCGCACCTCCTCGAGCGGGTGCCGTCCGGCGAGCTGACCGTCGTCACCCGCGACCCCGCGAGGGCCCAGCACCTCGCCGACCGCGGCGTGACGGTGCGCCGCGGCGACTACGCCGACCCCGCCTCGCTGCCCGCCGCGTTCGACGGGGCCGACCAGCTGCTGCTCGTCTCCTCCAACGACCCGGCCGCGGACCACGTCGCGCTGCACCGGGCCGCGGTCGACGCCGCCGTGGCCGCCGGGGTGCGCCGCGTGCTCTACACCAGCCACCAGGGCGCGGCCCCGGACACCCCGTTCCTCCCCGGGCGCACCCACGCGGCGACCGAGGCGCTGCTGGCCGCGTCCGGCCTGTCGTGGACCGCGCTGCGCAACGGCTTCTACCTGCACAGCGTCGACTGGCTGCTGGGCCCGTGGCGGGAGACGGGTGTCGTCACCGTGCCCGCGGACGGCCCGGTGTCCTGGACCGCCCGAGAGGACGCCGCCGAGGCCGCCGCCGTGCTCCTGCTCGACGAGCCCGACCACGACGGGCCGCTGACGCTCACCGCGGCGGAGGCTCCCACCTTCGCCGAGCTCGCGGACGTGGCCGGGGAGGTCTCCGGCCGTCCGGTGGCGCTCGACGTGGTGGGCCCCGAGGCGTGGCTCGCCGCGCAGGAGGAGGCGGGCAACCCGCGCGCCGGGTTCCTGCTGGGGATGTACCAGGGCGCGGCGGGCGGGTTCTTCGCCGGCACGGACCCGCTGCTGGGCACGCTGCTCGGGCGTACCCCGCGCACCGCCCGGGACCACCTGCGCCAGGGGTGAGCGTCTTCAGGGACCGATCAGGTTCGCTCGGCACGCTGGACGCCGGCGCCGACCGACCGGGTCGGGGCCGGACGCCGAGGAGCCCCGAGTGCCCATCCCCCACGTGCCCCGCCCGCGCGGCGAGCAGGCCTGGTCCCAGCTGGACCGCACCACCTGGCGTCGCAGCGGCCCCCCGCCGCACGACGACGGCCGCGACTGGCGCCACGACACCGCCGAGTTCCCCGTCATCACCGACGCCGCGCCCCCGCGCCGGCCCCGGCGTGGCCGCGGGCTCCTCGTCACCGGGCTCGTCGTCCTCGGCGTGGCGGGGGCCGTCAGCGGTGGGATCGCGTTGGCCGCCGACGCGGGCTCGGGTGCGGTGACGGGCAGCAGCGACGCCGCGGGCACGGGCACCTCGGCCGGGGCCCCGACGGGCACCGGTTCGTCCGGCGCCGGTTCGTCCGGCGCCGGGTCGTCGGGGACCGGGTCGTCGGGGACGTCGCCCCAGGACGGTCCCGGCGCCCCCACGCCCCCGGCCCCGGGCGGTGCGGCCGACCCCCGGTCCGGGACCGGGCCGACGGTCACCGTGCCGGGACCCCGCGGTGGCCCGGCGGCAGGGACCGGCGCGGCAGGACCCGCAGCAGGGCCCGGTGCAGCAGGACCGGGCGTCGCGGGACCGGGTGCCGCGGGACCGGCCGCGCCGCGCGGCTGACCTACCCCGGCAGCAGCAGCTCGAACGCAGCCCCCACGCCCGCCGGGGGCTCGACGCACCGCAGCGTGCCGCCGTGCGCCTCCGCCAGGCCGCGGGCGATGGCCAGCCCCAGCCCCGAGCCGGGCCGGGAGCGCGACGAGTCGAGCCGGACCAGCCGGTCGAAGATGCGCTCCCGGTCCGCGGCCGGCACCCCCGGCCCGCTGTCGGTGACCAGCACGCGCGCCCCGGACCCGTTCGGCGACAGCACGATCCCGACGTCACCGCCCGGCGGCGTGTGGGTGCGGGCGTTGTCGAGCAGGTTGGCCAGCACCTGCGCCACCCGCTCGGGGTCCACCCGGACCCACAGCGGTGCGGCGTCGGCGGTGACGTGCAGCCCGGGCGCCACCACCCGCACCCGCTCCGCCTGCGCCGCGACCAGGCCCGCCAGGTCGACCTCGCGGCGCCGCAGCTCCAGGCCCTGCTCGATGGTGGCCAGCGACAGCAGGTCGTCGACCAGCCGCGAGGCCCGCTGCGCCTCCCGCAGCGCCAGCACCTGCAGCCGCTCCCGCTCCTCGACGGGCGCGTCGCGGCCCTGGCCCAGCACGGCCTGCCCGGCGGCCTGCACCCCCGCGAGCGGGGTCCGCAGCTCGTGGGCGGCGTCGGCGACGAACCGTCGGGTCCGCGCGTCGGAGGCCTGGGCGCGGGCCTCAGCCCCCTCCAGCGCGTCGAGCATCCCGTCGAACGCGGCCGCGGTGCGGCCCAGCTCGGTGCCGGGCCGGTCGGGGGCGAGCCGGCGTCCCCGCTCCCCCCGGGTGATGTCGCGGGCCAGCGCGGTCATGCGGTCGAGCGGGCGCAGCGCGGTGCGGGTGGCCAGCAGCAGCAGCAGCGCCGCGACGAGCAGGGCGCCGAGCAGCAGCGGCACCAGGACGGTGCGCAGCTGCGAGCGGACCGAGGCGATGGACGCGGTGTCGACGGCCACGGTCAGCCGGGCGCCGTCGGGCAGCTCGCGCGAGCGGACCTGCGGGTCGGCGGCCGCGGGCGGGGTCGGCGGCGCGGGGGGCGTCGGGCGGCCGGACGCGGGGCCCGGGGCGTCGGGCACCGGGGGCCTGCCCGGGGCCAGGTCCCGGTTGCCCAGCGGGCGCCCGTCCGCGGTGACGAGCACCGCCGTCACCCCGTCACCGGTCGCCGCGGCCACCGCCTCCTCGTCCGATCCGCCGGCGGTGACGACCGCGGCGGCGGCGGCGAGCCGGCCGTCGAGCCGCACCGTCGCCGCCGAGCGCAGCTGCGCGCCGAGCAGCACGTCGGTGAGCACCCCGGCCGCGCCCAGCACCACCGCCAGGACCAGCACGGACGACACGACGACGCGCCGGCTCAGCGACACCGTCCGCAGCGCGGGCCGGTCGGTCATGCGCGCAGGACGTAGCCGAGGCCGCGCACGGTGTGCAGCAGGCGGGGCCCGTGCTCCTCGAGCTTGCGGCGCAGCGCGCTGACGTGGACCTCGACGAGGTTGAGGTCATAGCTCTCGTAGCCGAACACCGTGCCCAGGATCTGCGCCTTGCCCAGGGTGCGGCCCCGGTTGCGGGCCAGGTGGACCAGCAGCCGCAGCTCGGTCGCGGTGAGCGGCACCGGGTTCCCCGCCCGGACGACCGAGCCGGCCTCCTCGTCGACGACCAGGTCGCCCACCTGGATGGTCGACGGCACCCGGCCGAGGCGCCGCAGCACGGCGGTGACCCGGGCGGTGAGCTCGGCGAGGTCGAACGGCTTGACGACGTAGTCGTCCGCACCCCCGCCGAGGCCGCGCAGCCGGTCGGCGACCGCGTCGCGGGCGGTGAGCATGATGACGCCGCTGTCCCCGGCGCGGCGGACGACGTCGAGCAGCGCCCACCCGTCGCGGCCCGGGAGCATGACGTCGAGGACCACGAGGTCGGGCCGGAACCCGACCAGGGTCTGCTCCAGACCCGTTCCGTCCGGTGCGGTCTCGACCCGGAAGCCCGACGAGGTCAGCGACACGGCGACCGACTCGCGGATGGCCTCGGCGTCCTCCACCACCAGCACCCGGGCCGCGGTGCTGGACACCCCCGACCTCGCCACGGTCCCATCATGGCCGGTGCGGCTGAGGATGTGCTGAAGCGCGGCCGGGTTCAGGGTCGCTTCAGGCCGGGCCGCCACGGTGGGTGGGGAACAGCGGTGGCCACCCGGGCCGCCGGACGACGACAGGACTGCACCCGTGACCCAGCCCGACCGCACCTGCACCACCCCCACCCGCACCTCCGGGTGGCGGCGCACCGCCCGCCTGCGCCCCGCCGCGGCCGTCATCGGCGGCGTGCTCGCCGGCGGCCTGCTCCTCGGGGCCGGCGCCGCCGCGGCCGCCACCCCCGCCGCCCAGGACGGGGTGCCCGGCGCGGGCTCCGGCTCGTCCAGCGCCCCGGCCGACCCGGGCTCCGGCGGCACCTCCACCACTCCCTCGGCGCCCGCCGGGCCGGCCGCCCCCGGACCCCGGGGCCATGACAAGCCGACCCCGCCCGCCGGCGCCACCCCGCCCGTGGCCGGCACCATCTCCGCCGTCGCCGACGGGCAGCTCACCCTCACCGCCGAGGACGGCACCACCACGACGGTGACCCTCGACGACGCCACCACCGTGCACACCGCGCCCACGCCCCCGGCCGACGGGACGGCCCCCACCCCGCCGACGCCGCCCGCCGACGGTCAGGCCCCGACGCCGCCCGCCGACGGTCAGGCGCCCCAGGACGGCCAGGCGCCCACGCCGCCCGCCCCCGGTCAGGGCCCCGACGCCGGCTCGGTGTCCGACCTCGCCGTCGGCCAGCACGTCCACGTGCGGGTCCAGAACGGCCACGCCGTCGACGTCCACGTCGACCCCACCCCGGCGAAGTAGCACCACCCGGCCCGGCCGCACACCGCGGGCAGTGTGCGGCCGGCCGGGCCGGCGTCCGGCCACATCGCGGGCAGTGTGCGGCCGGGCGGGCGGGCGCCCGGCCACACCGCGGGCAGTGTGCGGGTGGTCAGGGGCCGAGCTCGAGGTCGACGACGACCTGGCGGTGGTCGCTGCCCGGCGTCACGCCCGTCCGCGCGCCCCGCACCCGCAGCCCGCCCCCGACGAGCACGTGGTCGATCCGCATCAGCGGCGGCCGCCACCACGCCGCGCGGACGGGCCAGGTGAAGCCCGCGCCGCGCCCGGCCACCACCCACGCGTCCCGCACCCCGGCCTCGAGCACGGCCCGCAGCGGGCGGTGGTCGAGGGTGGCGTTCCAGTCCCCGGCCAGCACCACGGGGGTGGCCCCCGCCTCGGTGACCAGCCGCGCCAGCTCGGCCAGCTGCGCCCGCCACGTCCGCGGCGCTCCCCGGGTGCGCGAGACGGGGTTGACGACGTGCACCGACACCACGCGCACCACCCCGGCCGGGGTCCGCACGTCCGCGGCGGCCATGGGGTGTGCCGCCACCTGCAGCACCTCCCCCGCCAGCGGCCACCGGGAGAGCACCGCGGAGCCGTGGTACCCGGGCCGGGCGTCGACGACGCTGTGCGGCACCGCGTCCAGCAGCCCGGAGGCGCGCAGCGGGTCGAGGTGGCGCGGCACCAGCTCCTGCAGGCACACCACGTCCGCACCCGAGGCCAGCAGCGCGCGGCCCACCGCCTCGACGTCGCGGTTGAGCAGCAGCAGGTTCGCCGTCACCAGCCGGAGCGGGGTCGCGCCGGGCACCGCCGCGTCGGCCCCGTCACCGCCCACCGCGGCCCGACCGAGCGCGAGCTGGGCCACCGACCCGAGCCCGGCCACCGCGGCGGTCCGCCGCAGGCCCGCCGCCAGCGCGCCGACGGTGACGACGTGCGCCGGGAGCAGCAGCCACCGGGCCACGGCCTGCAGCCCGATCACCACCCGGTCGAGGTCCTCCGCGGTGCCGGCGAAGCCGGGCGGGTCCTGCACCCGCAGCGGGTCGCCCCCGTGGCGGCGGCGGCGACCCAGCGGGAGGCGCAGGACGCGACGTCGGACGGGGGGTCGTGCGGCGTCGCTCACCCGACCAGCGTGCCCGACGCGCGGCGGCACCCCGCACACCGCGGGCACCGTGCCGGCCCCCGCGCACCCCGACGGCCACACTGCGGGCAGTGTGCGGTCCGTCTGACGGTCGATACCGGTGTCTAGTGCGCGCGCTAGAGAAGGGCAGAGAGTGCTACGCGTCGGCCGGGTCGCGGTCCGGGGCGGGCACGGGCAGGTCCTCCGAGCCCACCGGCACCGCCAGCTGGGTCGGCACGCCGCGCCCCCGCAGGGTCACCTCGTCGCCCGCGGTCCAGCAGTCGCGCTCCTGCTGACCCGCCGCGTCCACCGCCGTCACCGCGGCCAGCACGCCGCCGGGCACGGTCTTGCTCAGCTCCGCCAGCCGCGCGGCCTCGTTCACCGGGTCCCCGATGACGGTGTACTCGAAGCGCCGCTCGTCACCGATGTTCCCGGCCACCGCGCGCCCCGAGGCCACCCCCATCCCCACCGAGCACTCCGGGATCTCCTCGGCCATCCGCCGGCAGATCGACCGCGCCGCGGCCAGGGCCGCCCCGGGCGGGTCGTCGCAGTCCGCGGGGGCGCCGAACACGGCCAGCGCCCCGTCGCCCTCGAACTTGTTCACCAGCCCGCCGTGGGACTCCACCTCGTCGACGACGACCCCGAAGAAGCGGTTCAGCAGGGTCACCACCTCCTGCGGCTCCCGCTCGGAGGCCAGCTTGGTCGAACCCACGAGGTCGACGAAGAAGACGGCGACGTCGCGCTCCTCCCCGCCCAGCTCCGGGCTGCGCGCCATCGCGGCGGCGGCCACGTCCTCCCCGACGTGGCGGCCGAACAGGTCGCGCAGCTTCTCCCGGTCGGCCAGGCCGGTGACCATCCGGTTGAACCCGCTCTGCAGCTCGCCGAGCTCGGTGCCGTCGAACACCACGACCTCGGTGTCGAGGTCGCCGCGCTCCACCGAGGCCAGCGCGTGGCGCACCGAGCGGACGGGCGCGACGAGGGACGACACCGTGAGCACCGTCAGCAGCAGGCCGAACACCAGCGTCACCCCGCCGAGGCCGAGCACGGCCACCGCGAGCCCGTTCTTCGACACGTCGGAGCGGACGATGGCGAAGACGGCCACCACCATGAGCCCCAGCACGGGGATGCCCGAGCCGATCACCCACAGCGTCACCGTCCGCCAGCCGATGCGCGCCGAGCGCCGCAGCTTCGGCACCCCCGCCGCCAGGGCGCGCGCCGCCACCGGCCGCAGCGCGAACTCGGTGAGCACGTAGGCGTTCGCGCACACCACGACGCCCGAGAACACGATGGTGAACAGCACCTTGGGCAGCACGTTCGCATCGGCGAGGCCGTAGAGGGTGCCCAGCACCACCGCCGCCCCACCCCACAGCGCAGCCTGGATGAGGGTGAGCCGCCACGGCACGGCCAGCGTGCGCCGCTGGTCGGCCACGGTGGGCTCGTCACCGTCGATGGCCCAGCGCAGCGAGCGCAGCACCCGCAGCGTGCCGTAGACGGTGCCGACGGCCAGCGCCGTGACGACGTAGACGGGGACGGCGATGGCGCGCACCAGCACCAGGTCGCGGGTGAACACCGACGGGCCGGGGATGACGACCGACACCATGGCGACGGCGACGAGCGCCCCGACGACGTTGGCCCCCACCACGAGCAGCGTCAGCAGCACCTGGGTGCGGATGCGCAGCCGTCGGGTGCCCTCCTCCCCGCTGCCCAGCAGCCGGGACCCCAGCGGGTAGCGCTGGTTCGTCGCCGCACCGCCGTCACCGCTCACGACGGGGTCCGGCCGACGACCCGCGGCTCGCGGCCGAGGTGGCGGGCCACGGCGCAGGCGATGCCGTCGAGCGCGTCGAGCTGCTCGGGGCTCAGCGCGTCGATGAACGACGCCCGCACCTGTGCGACGTGCCCGGGGGCGGCCGCGGCCAGCGCGTCGAACCCGGCGTCGGTCAGCTCGCAGATCTGGCTGCGGCGGTCGCACGGTGACGGCACCCGGCGCACCCAGCCGCGCTCCTGCAGCCGCGCGACCGCGTGGGAGAGCCGGCTCTTGCTCGACAGGCTGGCCTCGGCGAGGTCCCGCATCCGCAGCCGCCGCTCGGGGGCCTCGGAGAGCATGACCAGGATCTCGTAGTAGGCGTGCGGCATGTCCGCCTCGCGGCCCAGCTGCGCCTCGACGTCCTCGGAGACGAGCCGCACCACCGTGAGGTAGCTGCGCCAGGCCTGCTGCTCCTGCGGCGTCAGCCACCGGGTGTCGTCCACCGGGGAAACCTAGCCCGCGGCGCGGCCGCCGACACGTGCCGCGGCCGGGCCGGGGAGGATGGGCGGGTGACCGACGCCGCCCCGACGCTGCCCCCCAACTGGCGCACCGTGGTCGCGCCCACCGGGGACCGCCCCGGCCTGTACCGCTCGGCCGCGCCCCCGCTGGGCACCCCCGACGAGCTCGCCGCCACCCCGCGCGCGCTGACCTGGCTGGACCTGCGCACCCCCGGGGAGCACACCCGGGACCGCGGCACCGTCCCCGACGGCTGGACCCGGGCGTCGGTCGACCTGCACCCCCGCGCCCAGGTCGACCGGGCCGACGGCACCCTGCTGGCCGACATCCGCGACGGCCGCGCCACGTTCGGCGACCTGTACCGGGAGATCCTGCGCGACCACCCAGACCAGGTCGCCGAGGCCGTGCGCACCCTGGCCGCGACCGAGGGGGACGTCGTCGTCGCGTGCATGGTCGGCCGTGACCGCACCGGCGTCCTCGTCGCGCTGGTCCGGGAGGTGCTGGGCCACGACCGGTCCGACACGGTGGCCGACTACCTCGCCACCACCGCCGAGGTGCCGCGCTTCCTGTCCCGCATCGAGGGCGGTCCGGCACTGACCCTGGACCTGACCTGCCACGCCGCCGACCTCGAGGCCGCCCTGGCCGTGGTCGACGAGGCGGGCGGGGCCGCGGCGTGGCTGCGCTCCCACGGGGTCACCGACGCCGAGCTGGCCGCGCTCCGCGACCGGTGGGGCCGTCAGGGCACGAGGTAGGCGGAGTCCCGGGCGTCGGTGACGAGCATGTGGCCCGGGGCGTGGGTGATGGCCAACGACGGCCGCGACTCCACCACCGCCGCCTGCGGGGTCACCCCGCACGCCCAGAAGACGGGCACGTCGCCCGGCTCGAGGCGCACCGGGTCGCCGTGGTCGGGCCGGTCGAGGTCGGCGATGCCCAGCGCACCCGGGTCGCCCACGTGCACGGGGGCGCCGTGCACGGCCGGGTACCGCGCGGTGACCCGCACCGCGTCCGCGACCCGGTCGGCCGGCACGGGCCGCATCGAGACCACCAGCGGGCCCGACACCGCTCCCGCGGACCGGCAGCGTCGCGACGTCACGTACATCGGCACGTTGACGCCCTGCTCGACGTGGCGCACCGGCACGGCCTCGTCGAGCAGGGCGCGCTCGAAGGTGAAGCTGCACCCCACCAGCAGGCTGACCAGGTCGTCGCGCCACCACGCGGTGACGTCGGTGGGCTCGTCGACCAGCTCACCGTCGACGAACACCCGGTAGCGGGGCAGGTCGGTGCGGACGTCCCCGTCGAGGATCGGCCCCGAGACCGCGCCGGGGTCCAGCACGTCGAGCACGGGGCACGGCTTCGGGTTGCGCTGGGCGAAGAGCAGCAGGTCGTAGGCCAGCTCCCGCGGGACGGCGACGAGGTTGGCCTGGGCGTAGCCGTCGCACCACCCGGCGGTGGGGACGGCCAGGCCGTCGCGGAAGCGGGCCCGGGCCTGGGCCGGGGTGAGCCGGGCCGGGGCGGTGGTCCCGGCGGTGGTCTCGGTGGTGGTCATGCGGGAGCCTCCTGGAAGCGGACGACCTGGCCCGGGCGGGCCTGGGCGGCGAGGTCCACGTCGGCGTCGAGGACGACGGCGACGACGGGGTACCCGCCGGTGACGGGGTGGTCGGCGAGGAACAGCACGGGCTCCCCGCTGGGCGGCACCTGCACCGCACCGCGGACGACGCCCTCGCTGGGCAGCTCGCCGCGGCCCTCGACCGGGCGCAGCGGGTCGCCCTCGAGCCGCGCGCCGACGCGGTCGCTGCGGCTCGAGACCGTCCACTCCCGACCGAACAGGTCGTCGCGGACGCGGTCGTCGCGCGGGCCGCGGCGGGCGCGGAGCACCAGGGGGCCGTCGGCCGGCCCGCGCACCGGGGCCTGGTCGACCGTCGGGACCTCCTGCGGCGCAGCGCCGACGGGCAGCACGGTGCCCTCGGCCAGGGGGTCCGGGCCCAGCCCGGAGAGCACGTCGGTGGCGCGGGAGCCCAGCACCGCCTCGACGGTGACGCCGCCCCGCACGGCCAGGTAGCTGCGCAGCCCGTGCGGCGGGGCACCGAGGGCGAGCTCCTGGCCCGCCCGCAGCCGCAGCACCGCGTTGTGCCCGACGGGGGTGCCGTCCACCTCTGCGGGCGCCGGCGCACCGGTCACCGCCACGGTGAGGTCGGCCTCCGCCCGCACCCGCAGCCCGCCCAGGGTGACCTCGACCGTCGCGGCGCCGGGGTCGTTGGCCACCAGCCGGTTCGCGAGGTCGTGCGACGCGCGGTCCGCGGCGCCGGA
The DNA here is from genome assembly GCF_054783215.1 of Rhodococcus aerolatus. Taxonomy (NCBI): domain Bacteria; kingdom Bacillati; phylum Actinomycetota; class Actinomycetes; order Mycobacteriales; family Nocardiaceae; genus Rhodococcus; species Rhodococcus aerolatus. The sequence continues at coordinate 178,294 of NZ_BAAGQZ010000046.1, forward strand.
GCGGCCCACCCCGATGCCGCCGAGCCCCGGCCGGCCGCGGTCCTGCACCAGCGCCAGCGGGCCGGTGGCCAGCACGGTCAGGCTCACCGGTCCACCGCCACGAAGCGGACCACGTCACCGGCGCGCAGCAGGGCGGGTGGGTCGCGGTCGAGGTCGAACAGCCGGGCGTCGGTGCGGCCCAGCAGCTGCCAGCCCCCGGGCGAGGCGCGCGGGTAGACCCCGCTGAACTCCCCCGCCAGCCCGACCGACCCGGCGGGCACCGACGTCCGGGACTCCTCGCGCCGTGCGACCTCGAGCCGCGGGTCGCCGCCGACGAGGTAGGCGAAGCCGGGGGCGAACCCGCCGAAGCCCACCCGCCACGGCGTGCCGGTGTGCGCGGCGACGACCTCGTCGCGGCTCAGCCCGGTGAGCGCGGCCACGTCGTCGAGGTCCGGGCCGTCGTAGACCACCTCGATCGTCGTCTCGTCCCCGGACCGCGCCGGTGGGGCGTCGGGGGCGGCGGCGGCCAGGCTCTGCAGGCGCTCGCGCACCGGCCCCAGCGCGCGGCCCGGGTGCACCGTCACCAGCACGGTGCGCGCCCCGGGCACCACGTCGAGCAGGTCCAGCTCGGAGCGCGCCCCCTCAACCGCCGCGGTGACGGCGAGCACCGCGTCGAGGTCGGCCACCTCCAGCAGCACCGCGGCGTCCCCGCACGGGAGCACCTGTGCCTCAGGCACCGTCGCCCCCCACGAACGGCGCCACCGCGACGCCCGCGTCGTCCAGCGCGGCCCGCACGGCCCTCGACATCGCCACCGCGCCCGGGGAGTCGCCGTGCAGGCACACCGACTCGGCGGCCACGGCCACGTCGGAGCCGTCGACGGCGGTGACGACGCCCTCGGTCACCAGGCGCAGCACCCGGGCCGCCACCGCGTCCGGGTCGTCCAGCAGCGCACCGGGCTCGGTCCGCGGCACCAGGGTGGCGTCCGGGGTGTAGCCGCGGTCGGCGAACGCCTCGGGCACCGCGCGCAGGCCGCGGGCCTCGGCGGCGGCCAGCAGCACGGAGCCGGGAAGGCCCAGCAGCGGCAGGTCGGCGTCGTAGTCCGCGACCGCGTCGACCACGGCCCGGGCCTGCGCCTCGTGGTGGACCACCGCGTTGTACAGCGCACCGTGCGGCTTGACGTAGCGCACCCGGGTCCCGCTGACCCGGCACAGCGCCTCCAGCGCCCCGAGCTGGTAGAGCACGTCGTCGACGAGCTCCCGGGGGCTGACGTCGATAAAGCGGCGACCGAACCCGGCCAGGTCGCGGTAGCCGACCTGCGCGCCCACGACCACCCCACCGGCCACCGCTAGCTCGCAGGTCCGCCGCAGCGTCGTCGGGTCCCCGGCGTGGAAGCCGCAGGCCACGTTGGCGCTGGTGACGCTGCCCAGCACGGCCTCGTCGTCGCCGAGGGTCCAGCGGCCGAAGGACTCCCCGACGTCGCTGTTGAGGTCGACACCGGTGAAGTCACCGGCCGTCACAGGTTGCCCAGGCTGGTGATCGAGGAGTACCCGAGGTAGAGGGTGACCAGCCAGGCCAGCACGCCCACCCCCAGCAGCCAGGCGGGGTAGCGGTAGCCCTCCAGCAGGTCGCGCCGCCGCCACGCCACCCACAGCACCAGGGTGAACCCGACGGGCAGGATCAGTCCGTTGAACGCGCCCGCGAAGACGAGCAGCTTGACCGGCGCCGCGCCGATGATCACGAAGATGACCGCGCACACCGCGATGAACCCGACCGTGAGCAGGTTGCGGGTGCGCTCCCGGGTGCCGCGCGTGGTGAGGAAGCTGACCGAGGTGTACGCGGCGCCGATGACCGAGGTGATGCTGGCCGCCCAGAGGATCACGCCGAACACCCGCAACCCCACCTGGCCCGCCGCCGCCTGGAAGGCGCTGGCCGACGGGTTCTCCTTGGCCAGGGTGACCCCGCCGGCGACGACGCCGAGCACGGCGAGGAACAGCAGCACCCGCATGACGGCGGTGACCAGGATGCCGACGACCGAGCTGCGGGCGATGTCGCGGGCGTGGGTGGGCCCGGTCAGCCCGGAGTCGAGCAGCCGGTGCGCCCCCGCGTAGGTGATGTACCCGCCGACGGTGCCGCCGATGAGGGTGGTGATGACGAGGAGGTCCACGGTCTCGGGCGCGACGGTGTTGCGCAGCGCGTCGAGCACGGGTGGGCCGGAGACCACGGCGACGTACCCGGTCAGCAGGATCATCACCGCGCCGAGCACCACGACGATGCGGTCGAGCGCGACGCCGGCCTTCTTGGACAGGAAGATCCCGATGGCCACCAGGGCGGAGACCGCCCCACCGATCTTGGCGTCGAGGCCCAGCATCGCCTCGGTGCCCAGCCCGGTCCCCCCGATGTTGCCGATGTTGAAGATGACGCCGCCGAGCACCACGAGCCCGGCCAGCGCCCAGCCCAGGCCGGGGACGACGGAGTTGCCCAGCTCGCCCATCCGCTTGCCGGACACCCCGACCACGCGCCAGACGTTCAGCTGCACGGCCACGTCGACGAGGATCGAGGCGAGGATCGCGAACGCGAACGCCGCCCCGAGCCGGGCGGTGAACGTCGTGGTCTGGGTGATGAAGCCGGGGCCGATGGCGCTGGTGGCCATGAGGAACATGGCCCCGAGCACGGCCGAGCGGCTCGCCTTGCCGGCGACCGCGGTGGCGGCGGGGGTGTCGGGCACGGGGCTGCCTCTCGCAGGAGTGTCCGGTCGTGTGACCGCGTTCACACAGCACCGTAGGGATTGTTGAACAATCCGACAAGGGGTCGACGGGTCGATCCGACGATCCGTCACGTGAACGTCACCTAGGTTGACGTCGTGGACACCCCCGACCCGTTGGGCGGCCTCGCCGCGGCCCGCTCGCGCGTCACCGCCGCGAGCACGGCCGACCGGGTGGCCGACGTGCTGCGCGGCGAGGTCGCCGAGGGCCGGCTGCGCTCCGGCACCCGGCTGCCCGAGCAGCAGCTCTGCGACGCGCTGGCCGTCTCCCGCAACACCGTCCGGGAGGCGCTGAGCCGGCTCGTCGACGAGCGGGTGCTGGTCCGCGAGGCGCACCGCGGCGTCTTCGTCGCCACCCCCGACGTGGCCACGGTGCGCGACGTCTACCGCGCCCGGCGGGTGCTCGAACCCGGGGCCCTGCGCTCGGTGCAGCCCGGCCCGGGGGTGGCCGACGGGCTGCGGGCGGCCGTGGCCGAGGGCGAGCGGGCCGCGGCGGTGCAGGACGGCGACGGGGTCGGCACCGCCAACCAGCACTTCCACCGCGCGGTGGTCGCGCTCGCCGGGAGCCCACGGCTCGACGCGCAGATGGCGCTGCTGCTGGCCGAGATGCGCCTGGTCTTCCACCGTGTGGGCCGGGCGCGGGAGTTCCACCTGCCCTACCTGGCCGGCAACGACGCGGTGTGCCGCCGGCTCGAGGCGGGCGACGCGGGCGGTGCCGCCGAGCTGCTCACCGACTACCTCGACCGGGCCCGCGACGACCTGCTCGCCGCGCTCCCCCCGGACTGACGGCCCAGGACTAGCGTCGCCGCCGTGGACGCCGCCGCCTGGGACCAGCGCTACGCCGGACGCGAGCTCGTGTGGGGCTCCCCGCCGAACGGCTTCGTCGTCGAGCACGCCACCGCGCTGCCCCGCGGCCGGGCGCTGGACCTGGCGTGCGGGCAGGGCCGCAACGCGCTGTGGCTGGCCACCCGGGGGTGGCAGGTCGTCGGGCTCGACTTCTCCCCCGTCGCCGTCGAGCGGGCCGCGCAGATCACCGCCCGCAGCCCGGTGGCGGTCCGCGAGCGGCTGACCTGGGCCGTCGCCGACGCGACCACCGACCCGCTCGACCCCACCGGGGACGGGTACGACCTGGTGGTGTGGGCGTACCTGCAGCTGTCCTCGCCCGACCGGGAGACCGCGCTGGCCCGGGTGCCCGAGGTGCTGCGCCCAGGCGGCCTCCTGCTGCTGGTCTGCCACGACGCGACCAACCTCGCCGACGGGTGGGGCGGGCCCGAGGACCCGGCCGTGCTCTTCGACGCCGACGCGGTGGTGGCCGCGCTGGGCGCCGGGGTCGAGGTCGAGCGGGCCGGGCGCGTCGGGCGCGTCGTCGAGACCGAGGACGGCCCGCGCACCGCCGTCGACACCCTCGTCCTGGCCCGCCGACCGGGGTGATCGTCGCTGCTCAGGGTGGGTGGCGCGCTCAAGTTACCGGCGGGTAGTACCAGCGGGTAACATGGGGACGACCACCGGCCCCGAGCACCCTCGGCGCCGTCTGACGAAGTGTGAGGGGACCTGACGTGGGCCACTACAAGAGCAACGTCCGCGACATCGAGTTCAACCTCTTCGAGCTGCTCGGCCTCGGCGAGGAGCTCGAGGGCGGCGACCTCGACGTCGACACGGCGCGCGAGATGATCTCCGAGCTGCGCCGCCTGGCCGAGGGGCCGCTGGCCGACTCCTTCGCCAGCTCCGACCGCGAGCCGGCCGTCTTCGACCCCGCCACCCACTCCGTCACGCTGCCGGAGCCGTTCAAGAAGAGCTACCAGGCCCTGCTCGACGGGGAGTGGTGGCGCATGGGCCTGTCCGAGGAGCTCGGCGGCCAGCCCGCCCCCCGCTCGCTGGTCTGGGGCCTCAACGAGCTGATCCTGGGCGCGAACCCGGCCGCGTACATGTACATGGCGGGCCCCAGCTTCGGGCAGATCCTCTACGACCTCGGCACCGACGAGCAGAAGCAGTGGGCGCAGCTCGCCGTCGAGCGCCAGTGGGGCGCCACGATGGTGCTGACCGAGCCCGACGCGGGCTCCGACGTCGGCGCCGGGCGCACCAAGGCGGTGCAGCAGGACGACGGCTCCTGGCACATCGAGGGCGTCAAGCGCTTCATCACCTCGGGCGACCAGGACATGACCGAGAACATCTTCCACCTGGTGCTGGCCCGCCCCGAGGGCGCGAAGCCAGGCACCAAGGGCCTGTCGCTGTTCTTCGTCCCCAAGTTCCACTTCGACGCGACGACCGGTGAGCTCGGCGAGCGCAACGGCGTCTTCGTCACCGGCGTCGAGCACAAGATGGGCCTCAAGGTCTCCGCCACCTGCGAGGTCACCTTCGGCGCCACCGACGTGCCCGCGCAGGGCTGGCTCGTCGGCGAGGTCCACGACGGCATCGCGCAGATGTTCAAGGTCATCGAGAACGCGCGGATGATGGTGGGCACCAAGGCGATCGCCACGCTGTCGACCGGCTACCTCAACGCGCTGGCCTACGCCAAGGACCGCATCCAGGGCGCCGACCTGACGCAGATGACGGACAAGGCCGCCCCGCGGGTGTCCATCACCCACCACCCCGACGTGCGCCGCAGCCTGATGATGCAGAAGGCCTACGCCGAGGGCCTGCGCTCGGTGTACCTCTACACCGCGCGCTTCCAGGACCGCATCGCCGCGGCCGCCGGCACCGACGCCGCCACCTCCGACGAGGTCGTGCTGGCGGAGAAGGTGAACGACCTGCTGCTGCCGATCGTCAAGGGCGTCGGCTCCGAGCGGGCGTACGAGCAGCTCGCGCAGAGCCTGCAGACCTTCGGCGGCTCCGGCTACCTTCAGGACTACCCCGTCGAGCAGTACATCCGGGACGCCAAGATCGACACCCTGTACGAGGGCACCACGGCGATCCAGGCGCAGGACTTCTTCTTCCGCAAGATCATCCGCGACCGCGGGGCCGCCCTCGGGTACGTCGCGGGCGAGGTCCAGTCCTTCCTGGACTCCGGCTCCGGCAACGGCCGGCTCAAGGTCGAGCGCGAGAAGCTGGCCACCGCGCTGGCCGACGTGCAGGGCATGGTCGGGCACATGACGCAGGACCTCATGGCGTCGCAGGACGAGGTGTCCAACCTGTACAAGGTGGGGCTCAACAGCGTGCGGCTGCTGGAGTCCGTCGGCGACCTGCTCATCGGCTGGCTGCTGCTGCGCTCCGCGGTGGTCGCCCTCGAGGCGCTCTCCGGCGAGGTCTCGGCCAAGGACCAGGCGTTCTACGAAGGCAAGGTCGCGGTGGCGTCGTTCTTCGCCAAGACCGTGCTGCCCCAGCTGACCGCGCGCCGGCTGGTGGCCGAGGAGACCGACAACGCGATCATGGAGCTCGACGAGGCCGCGTTCTGACCTGACCCGCACGCCCCGGCGGCCCGCGCTCCCCCCACCCCCGGGGCGGACCGCGGGCCGCCCCCGTCCTCCCCCCTCTTCCCCCGCATGTAGGGGCTACCTGCGGCCCACCAGGCGCCCCGTCCGGCATGTAGCGGGCTACCTGCGGCCTCCCAGGCGTCTTGTCCCGCATGTAGCGGGCTACTTGCGGCGGTTTCGGGTGGGGCCCGGCATCAAGCGGGCTACGTGTCGTCCACTACCACCCCGCACCCGTGGAGCACCCGCGCCGTGCTTCGGTGCACCCCGCGCAGACCCTCGTGGCGGGCGCTGTCCACAGGGGCGTCATCGGGCGCCGGCCCTGCCGTTCCGTGGCTGACGATCACCGTCGTGACTCGCCGACGACCGACCGCCGACCTGACCGGGCCGTTCCGCGGCAGCGAGGCCATCGCCTCCGGCGCCCTCAGTCGTGCGCAGCTGAGGTCACCGCTGGTCCGGCGGCTGTTCAGGGGCGTCTACCTGCCCGCGGCCACACCGGTCACCCACGAGATCAAGGCTCGCGCGGCCACGCTCGTGATCCCCGGCTCCGCGGTGGTCACCGGGCTGAGCGCCGCAGCGGTCCGCGGGGTCGACCTCGTGCGCCCGGACGACCCGGTCGAGGTCGCGGTGCCGGAGTCGTGCCGGTTCGGACCCGTCCGCGGCCTGCACGTCGTCCGCACCGCCGTGCGTCCCGACGAGTCGCGCCCGTGGGAGGGAGCACGGCTCGCCACCCCCGCGCGGGCCGGGTTCGACGCGCTGCGGCACCAGTCGCTGCCCTGGGCGGTCGGCACCCTGGACGCGCTGCTCCGCGCCGGGGTGGTCGAGTCGGACGAGCTGGCCCGACTGGTCGACGGCAGGCTCGACACCGGCGTCGGGACCGTCCGCACGGCCCTCGGGATGGCGGACGTGCGGGCTGAGTCGCCCCCGGAGTCCGTGGTGCGGGTGCTGCTCGCCCTGGCCGACCTGCACCCGACGCCGCAGCTGCCGGTGACGCTGGCCGACGGCAGGATCGTCCGGGTCGACCTCGGCTTCGCGCGGTCCCGGGTCGCTGTCGAGTACGACGGCGCCTGGCACGCCCTGCGCGGCCAGCTCGAGCGGGACCGGTCGCGGCACAACGCCCTCCAGGCCGCGGGGTGGACGCTCGTCGTCGTCACCGCGGCCGACCTGCGCAAGGACCCCCGCATCCTGGTGGCCACGGTCCGTGCTGCTCTCGACCGCCGGGCCGCCTGAGGCCCCACGGCGCACCGCGGGAAGCCCGCTACCTGCAGGCGCGCAGGCCCGGCGCAGGCCAGGAAGCCCGCTACATGCACCTAGTCGGGCCCACCGCGCCGCAGGAAGCCCGCTACATGCGGGAAAGCGACCGGGGTCAGGCGGCGGCGGGGTGGGACAGCTCGGCCACGACCTGCGCGGCCACCCGGTCGTGGCCCGCGTCGTTCCAGTGCATGTGGTCGGCCAGGTAGTCACCCCACACCGCGACGTCGGGCACCACCAGCCGGGCGGACGGCACCTCGGCCACGGCGTCGCGCAGCAGCTCCTCCACCGAGACGAACGCGGCGGGAGTGCCCGGGAACAGCGCCTCGTCCACCGGGAAGGTCCCCAGCACGAGCGTCCTGGCCCCGGTGCGGTCGATCCCCTCGAGCAACGTGGCCACGTGCGTGCGCACCTCGTCGAGCGGCATCCGGGGGCTGCCGCCCAGCCGCAGCGCGGTCCGCTTGACCACGGTCTTGGCCCGCGAGACCAGCTTCTGCCGCAGCGCCTTGCGCCGGGAGGTGGAGAAGTACGGCCGGGGCTGCAGCCCGGCCACGCCGTGCCACCCGGCGGGGGCGAACCGCTCGATGGCGCGCTGCACCACCGGCGTCGCGTGCACGATCTGCTCGGCCATGCCCACGCTGACGAGCACCACGTCGGGCCGGAACGCGGCCACCTGGTCCAGGTTCGCCACGTCCTCGTCGACCAGCGGGCCGCTGCTGGTCAGGTCCAGCACCTCGCCGGCGTCGAGGAGCTCGGCGGCGCGGACGCCCCAGGAACGGCGGTGCACCCCCAGGCCGTGGGCGGTGCTGCCCCCGAGGAGCAGCACGCGGGGTCGGTCGACGACGGGCACGGTCATGCGGGTCCTCCTCGGGTCGAGCGGTGGACGGGGATGCGGCCCCGGAGCGAGCCCGGCAGGTACGGCCACCCCAGGACGAGGGTGAGCGCGGCCATCGCGGGCACCCAGACGAGCAGCCCGCCGGCCGCGGCGAGCACGCCGAGCACGAGCACGGCGGCCCACCGCGCGGCGACCGCGCCGGTCAGCCGCGGCACGCCCTGCCACCACCAGTCGCGGGACTGCACGAGCACCGCGGCGGTGAGCAGGGCGAGCAGGACGGCGGAGACGAGGGCGAACACCACGGCGCCGTGCCGGCCGGCGAGCAGCAGGGCCACGGGCTGCAGCACCGCGACGGGCACCAGCAGCGCCAGCACGGGCCGGAAGCGGCTGCGCGCCTGGTGGGCGGTGGTGACCACGTTGAGCAGTCCGACGAGCAGCCCGCTCACGGTGGTCACCCGGAGCAGGGTCGCGACCTCGGCCGTCCCCTGCGGCGCGGCGAGGGCGAGCAGCACCGGCGGCACGGTCCACGAGGCGACGACGACGAGGGCCGCGACCCGCAGGTACAGCCCCCCGCCGCGGCGCAGCTCGTGGCGGAGCCCTCCGGCCGACACGGCACTGCTCAGGCTCGGGTAGAGGGCCTGGGCGATGGCCACGGAGAGGAACAGCGGCACCCGGCCGAGCAGCGCGGCCAGCTGGTAGGCGTAGGCCTCCGACGGGTTCAGGCCCGCCGCGGCCGCAGTGATGGTGTCGACGGCGCCGAGCAGGGAGAGCACCACCTGCACGCCGCCCAGCCACACCGCCTGCCGGACGAGCGCCCCGACGGTGCCGCGGCGGGGCCGGCGCAGCGGGAAGCCCCGGCGGCACAGCAGCAGCCCGACGACGACGAGCGCGGCGCTGCCCAGCGGGAACCCGGCCAGCGCACCGAGCGGCGAGCCGGCGAGGGCCACCGCGAGCGCGAGCCCGGCGGCGACGCGGAGCACGGCCTCGCCCAGGCGCAGGGCGGCGATGGCACCGAAGCGGTGCTCCCCCTGCAGGAACCCGACGGGCGCGGCCACCAGGGAGAGCGCGAACCCGGCGACCCCGGCCACCACCCCGAGGCCCCAGCCGCCGAGGTGGGCGCCGACGGCGGCGGCGACGAGCCCGACGGGCACGCCCTGCACCACCGATCCGACGATCCCGAAGTGCAGGCTCTCCCGCAGCCGGGCGGGCGCGTCGGGGGTGTCGCGGGCCAGGGCGACCTGCTTGGCGACCACCCACGGCACCGCGGACATGACCCCGGTACCGGCGACGAGCAGCAGGGACTGCACGGCGACGAAGTCGACGAACGAGCCGGCGGGCAGCACCCGGGCCATGGCCAGGCTGAAGACGTAGTTCAGCGTGCTGACCACGACGGTGGCCAGCGCCAGCCACCCGGCGCCGCGCAACCAGGACGGGGCGGGGGGCGCCGCACCCGGCGGTGCGGTCCCCACGCTCACCGGTCCACCTCGTAGACCCGCAGCGACTCCACGCTGGGGGTGCGGACGTCGAGCACCACGGTGGCGTTCGCGTCCAGCCAGGCCACCATCGCGGGGTCGGCCTTGCCCAGTCCGCTGTCGACGAGCCGCTGGTTGACCAGCACGTAGCCGGCGCGGTTCTCGACCACCGCGGCGGGCGTGGCCCAGCTGCCCAGGACGACGCCCGGGGTGATGAACTGCGCGGTGTCGTCGGTGACGGCCACCCGGTCCTGCGGGCCCAGCGTGGTCTCGACCCAGGCGACGTACTGCCGGTAGCCGTCGTCGCGCACGGTGTGCACCCGCCACCAGGCGGTGGCGTCGACGGCGAGGACGCCCACCGCGACGACGGCCGCGAGGACCGGCAGCACCCGCGGGCGCGACGGGCGCCGCGCGAGGTGGGCGACGGCCAGGCCGAGCACCACCACGCTGGGGGTCACCACGAGGTAGAACGCCTGCTCCTCGAGCGTGCCGAAGCCGACGGCGTAGCCCAGGTAGGCGGCCGCGCCGAGCTGGGTGGACACCAGCAGCACCACGTCCGGCCGGGGCGCGGGGCGGGCCCCCCGGCGGCGCGCCCGCAGGTGCGACAGCGCGGCCAGCGCCGACACCACGGTGGCCGCACCGATGACGGCGTAGGTGACGGCGTAGGTGCTCAACAGCTCCACCAGCCGGGCGGCGAAGGACGTCGAGCCGGGCTTGTTGAACCCGGTGACCTGCTCCAGGCCGAGCAGCCGCGCCACCCCGGAGAGCTTCTGCCCCGCCCAGTGCCCGCCGCGGCCGACGGAGAGCAGCACCGCCAGGTACACCAGGTACACCCCGGCCGCCCCGGCCACGACGCCCAGCAGCGACCGGCGGTGCCGCGGCAGGACGAGCGCGGTGAGCAGCAGCGGCGCGACGGCGACGAAGGCGAACGTCTCCTTGACCAGCAGCGCCAGCCCCAGCAGCAGCGCGGCGGGCAGGACGCGGCCGAGCAGGTCGCCGCGCGTCGCCCGCGCGGGGCGGTCGAGCACCCGCACCACGGCCAGCAGCCCCAGCAGGGTCAGCAGCATGGCGGGTGCCTCGAGCATGACCCGGCTGTCGAAGCGGATGACGAAGGGGTCGACGGCGAGCAGCAGCCCGGCTCCGACGGCCACCCAGCGGGGCGCGACGCGGGCGACGAGCAGCACCACGAGCGCGCAGCTCAGCGCCCCGGCGACCGCCTCGAGCGGGCGCAGCGCGGCCACCACGGCCAACGGCTCGGCCAGGTCGGTGCCCAGCAGCCGCAGCACGCCGCCGAAGAGGAGGAACAGCAGCGGCGGGTGCAGGTCGAACGGGCCGCCGTCGAGCACCACTCCCCGTCCGGCGGCGACGTTGGAGCTCAGCTGCGAGTAGGAGACCTCGTCGATGAACACGTCGTAGGCGGTCTGCACGTGGACCAGCCGCAGCGCGGCCGCCACGGCCAGGACGGCGAGCACGGTCACGGGCCAGCCGATCCCGGGCGCCGCCGGCCGGCGGTGGGCCGGGGTGCGGGTGGCGGCGGGTCGCTCCGCCAGCGCGGTCACGCGGCCACCGCGGCGCGGTAGACCGCCAGCTGCCGTGCGGCGAGCAGGTCCCAGTCGAGGTGCGCGACGGAGGCGGGTCCGGCGTCGCCGAGCCGGCGGCACAGGGCGGGGTCGGCGGCCAGCGCGGCCAGCTCGGCCCCGAGGGCGGCGACTTCGAACGGCGCGACGGTGCGACCGACGTCGGCCCCCACCAGCTCGGCCAGGCACGGGATGTCGAACGCGAGCACGGGGGTGCCGACGGAGAGCGCCTCGGCGGCGACCATCCCGAACGTCTCGTACCGGCTGGGGACGACGAGCAGCCGGGCCTGGGCCAGCAGGTCGAAGCGGCGCGAGCCGGCCACGGCCCCGAGCAGGTGCACCCGCTCGGCGACCCCGTGCTGCGCCGCGAGGGCCCGGACGCGGGCGACGTCGGGGCCGTCCCCGGCCAGCCACAGGTCGGCCGACACCCGGTCGGCGACCGCCGCGTACGCCTCGAGGAGCAGGTCGAGGCCCTTCTGCTCGACCTCGATGCGGCCGAGGTAGACCAGCTGGGTGCGGTCGGCGGCGTCGAGCACGGGCCCGCCCGCGGCCGCGCGGGTCTCGACGCCGTTGGGCACCGCCGTCACCTCGGCGCGCGGGTTGCGGGCGCGCAGCTCGGTGGCGAGGTCCTCGCTCACCGCGACGAGCCGCCGGTGCGACGCCAGCCCGAGCGCCTCGACGCGGTCGAACGGCAGGTGGTACTGCCGTGCCTTCTGCGCCGCGAACAGCCACTGCACCACGCCGACGACCGGCACCCGGGTCAGCCGGGGCACGGCCACGCTGGAGAAGGGGGCGGCGAAGTCCTCGACCACGACGTCGGGCCGGTGCCGGCGCACCTGCCACCACAGGGTGGTCACCACGACGAGGAAGTAGCCGAGCTGGGCGAGGAAGGGGTGGATCGGCCGGGCCAGCAGGCGGCGGCCCAGCGGCCGGTAGGCCACCCCGTCGTCCACGTGCGCCCGGGCCCCGGGGTAGGCGGCGCAGAGCACCGTCACCTGCACCCCGGAGTCGGCGAGCCGGCGGTTGACCTCGTGGGTGCGGCGCGAGCCGCCGCCGGCACCGGGGCGCAGCGGGTCCTCGAACCCGAGGTGCAGCACGCGCAGCGGCCCGTCGGTCGCCGCGGTCACGGGCGCCCGACGCGGTCGGTCGGGTGACGCTCGTGCACGGTGGGCCCCCAGGGACGCGGTGGTGTCGTCGCTCCCGCGGTGGGCGGGCACGACCGGACCGCCCGGGCGACGTCGGTCAGGCGCGGCGAACCGTGGATCACCCGGACGGGCGACGCCGACGGCTCGGTCTGCACCGACGGTAACCGTGGGGCCGCTTCAGGACCACCCGGACTGCAGGTCTACCGCCCACGTCATGACCAAGGTCTCGCGCGTCGTGACGCTGCGTGCCAGACCGGTCGCTACTCGCAGATCACCCGCGGCACCGGGTCGTACACCGTCGTCGTCGTCCGGCGGGAGAGCTCGGCGCCGGTGCCCGCCGCGCGGATGATGCGGGTGTCGGTGGTGGTGAAGCCGGGCGCCCCGGCCGAGGAGATGCAGTCGTTGCCCGCCGGCAGCCGCACCGTGCTCGGCGAGGTGGCGTCGAAGCGGCCGCCGTTGACCGACTCCACCTCGACGGTCTTGGTCCCCCACAGCCGCACCGTGATGTCGGAGCCGGTGCCGATGGTCTCGATGAGCACCCCGGTCTGCGCGGGGTTGCGGAAGGCGACGTCGATGACGCCCTCGAAGACCGTCGCCTCGCGCCCCGCCGGGTACCGGGAGATGTAGTAGCTGTGCGCCTGGTGGGTGACGTCCTCCATCCCGGCGAAGTAGGAGGCGTTGTACAGCGTGGTGGCGAGCTGGCTGATGCCGCCGCCGATCGCGGTGTCGGGCCGACCGTTGTTGATGATCCCGGAGTCGACGTAGCCCTGGGCGGCCCCGCGCGGCCCGGTGTAGCCGTTGAGCGAGAACGTGTCCCCGGGGCGGACCAGCGCGCCGTCGATCTCGGAGGCCGCCAGCCGGATGTTCACCCCGGACGCGGCGCTGAACCCGCCGGTGGTGAACTCCCCGATGACCTCGCGGATGCCCAGCCGGGTGGCCGCCTCGGTGGTCAGCGCGGGCGGGGCGACGACGTAGGCGGCGGGCACCACGTGCGGGGCGGGGGCGGCGAGCAGGGTGTCGAGCCCGGCGAGCGTCGCGCCCCAGTCGACGCGCTGGCCGTCGGCGCCCGGCACCACCGTCGGCGAGCCCCCGGAGATGACGACGTCGGCGTCTCGCGGCGCGGTCTCGGTCGGGGCCAGCTGCGGGGCGAGCAGCCCGGTCGCGGCGTCCCGGTCGACGAGCGCCCGCAGGCCCCCCGCGCCGTCGGGCTCGAACCGCAGCACCCGTCCGACGTCGGCGGCGGCGAGCACGGCATCCCGCCCCCGGCCGGGGACGACGAGGTCGGTGCTCGCGGCGGGGCGGGCGACGGTGTCCAGCGCGGTCGCCAGCCCCTCGAGTGTGACGGTGACGGGCGTGGTGTCGACGGGCACCTCGAGCGGGCCGCCGTCGAGCCAGCGGGAGGCGACGACGTCGACGGCCGCGTCCTGCTGCAGCGTCTGCCCGGCCACGGGGTCGACGGGGACGGGGGTCGCGCCGTCGAAGCGGATGCCGCCCTCGACGGGGGCGCGGTCGCTGGTGGGGCGCAGCGCGTCCAGGGCGGCGGCGAGCTGCCGGCGGTCCTGGGTGGGGACGACCTCGACGGTGCGCTCGCGGACGAACGACGTCAGCCGTGCCAGCGGGTTCAGCGGCTGGTCGCCCGCCCGGGCGAGGGTGGCGGGCCAGTCGACGGCCAGACCGGCCGCGGTCGGGTCGAGGGTGGTGGTGACGTCGCCCGCGCGGAGCTCCACGGGCCGGGTGGTGCGGGGCTCGAGCTCGCGGCGCAGCGTCGCCTCGGCCGCGGCGGGGTCGAGGCCGCCGACCGCGACCCCGGCGACGACGGTGCCGCGGGGCACGTCCCCCCGGGTGAGCAGCAGGTCGGCGACGTAGGCGACGAGCAGGACGCCGAGGACGGAGCCGGCGACGACGAGGGCGGTGCGGCGGCCGCGTCGGCCGTTCTCCGGCTCCTGCTCGACGACCGGGGGCTCGGGCGTGCGGTGCCGACCCGCGTCGTCGCCGTCCACCCGTCCCACCCCCGTGCCCGTCGGTTTGCTCGTCTGTTGCCGTTCCTGTCCGCCCAGGTTACCCAGGGTCGCCGAGCGGCAGCACGAGCGCGGTCGTCCCCCCGGCGCGCACGTCGACGTCCCACCGGCCCTCGACGACGCGGCACACCGGGTGCTCCGTCCCCGCCTCGCACAGCGCGGCCCGGGCCCGGACGTGCAGCTGGCCCTCGCCGGTGAGGGTCAGCGTGCGCGTGAGCCCCGTCCCGGTGGTGTCGGCCAGCAGCCCGGCCGGTGTGGCGGTGACGTCGAGGCGGGTGGCGGGGCCGTCGCGGTCGTCGGTGCGGGTGCCGTCGGGCACGGTCAGCCGCACCCGCAGCTCGACCGGCCCGGGGGCGACGTCGGGCACCGGCGCCGGCCGGGGTCCCGGGGCGGTTCCGGGCAGCGCCACCAGCTCGTCGCCGGCGAGCACCAGCACCCGGCCGTCGAGCACCGCCACCCCGCGCGGCTCGACGAGGCCGGCCGCGAGCGTGCTCACCAGCCCGGTCGCGGGGTCGAACCGGCGGACGGCGCCGTCGTAGGTGTCGGCCACCAGCACCGACCCGTCCGCGGCGACGGTCAGGCCCTCGGGGTGCTGCAGCCGGGCCCGCGCGGCCGGGCCGTCGCGGTGGCCGAAGTCGAACAGCCCGGCGCCGACGGCGGTGCGCACCACCCCGTCGGCCAGCCACCGCAGCGCCGAGGACTCGGCGTCGACGAACCACAGCCGCTCGCCGTCGACCGCGAGCGCGGTCGGCTGGGCCAGGAACGCCTCCTGCGCCGGCCCGTCCCCGAGCCCCTCGGTGACCCGGCCCGCCAGCCGGCGCAGGTGCCCGGTGCCGAGGTCGAGCGCGGACAGGGTGTGGTTGCCCGCCTGCGCGACGACGAGCTCCCCGGTGTGCGGCCACCAGGCGACCGCCGTGGGGCTGGCGAGGCGCTGCTCGGTGCCCGGGCCGTCGGCGGGGTCGCCGGGCCGCCACACCGCACCGGTGCCGGCCAGGGTGCGGACCTCGCCGGTGCCGCGGTGCAGCCCCAGCACCCGGTGCCCCGCCCGGTCGGCGACGACGAGGTCGACGCCCGCCGCGTCGGCCACGTCGGCGGGGAGCAGGGCGAGGCCCGTGGCGGGGACGTCGTGCCGGGCCAGCTCGGTGGACCCGTCGGCGGCGAGCTCGACGACCCGCCCGTGGCCGGTGTCGGCGACGAGCAGCGTCCCGGCGGGGGTGACGACGAGGCCGGCGGGGTCCCGCAACGGGCGCGGGTCGTCGGGGACGTCGACCGCGGGGCGGGCGGCCGCTGCACCCGCGACCCCGTGCCGGGCCACGACCTCGGCGACGACGGCGTCGAGCTCGGCCGCGCGGCCCTCCCCGCTGGTGGTGTGCACGACGTAGCCGGCGGGGTCGACGACGACCAGGGTGGGCCACGCCTTGGCCGCGTAGGCGTCGAAGGTGCGCCGGCCGGTGTCGGCGAGCACGGGGTGGTCGATCCCGAGGCGGCGCACGGCCCGGCGGACCGCGTCGGGCTCGGCCTCGTGGTCGAACTTCGGGGAGTGCACGCCGAGCACCACCAGCTCGTCGGCCCACCGGCGGGCCAGGGGGCGGAGCTCGTCGACGACGTGCACGCAGTTGATGCAGCCGGCCGTCATGAGGTGGAGCAGGACGACGCGGCCGCGCAGGCTGCGCAGGGTCAGGTCGGCCGGGCCGCTGACCCAGGTGCCCGCGAGCTCGGGGGCGCGCACGGGGGTGGTGCGGTGGCGGGTCACGCCGGGTGCAACACGGCGGTCGCCGGCGGCGTTCCGGGCCGGCCCTGCCCGACCGGACCTGGCCCAGGCGGTGGAATGCCCCGCACCGCAGCCAGGTCGGGGGTCAGGCTGCGGTGCGGGGCTGACTACTACGTCGCCGGGGCCGCGCGGATCGTTACAGGGCGGTCCGACGGGTCGCGGAGCCGCTCAGCGCAGGGTGCCGCGCTGGGCCTGGTCCATCGTGATCAGCTCGTCGCGCAGGGCGATCGTGGGGGCGCCGGCGACGGCGCGGTTGAACTCGCGACGGGCGCGCGTGCGGTCGCGGTGGGAGCGGATGCGGGTGGAGAGCGTCACTGCAGTTACCTCGGAGTTGTCGCGTGTGGTTGGTGCTCCCTCATTCTGCACGGACGTACCAGTTGCTGCCACCAGATCGACGGTGATGTGGCGCACCCACCGGTCAAATCCCGGTCACACTCGCTGTGCGGCGAGGAATCGACCGAAGTGCGGCACGGTGAAGGACACGAAGCCCCGGGCCGTGGCGTAGACGAGGCCCTTCTTGAGCAGGCTGTCGCGGGTCGGCGAGAGCGAGGACGGACGCCGCCCCACGTGGGCCGCCACCGCCGACGTCGCCACCGCCGCCTCGGCGTCCCCGCCCTGCTCGGCCAGGTCGGCCATCGCGTGGAGGTACTCCCGCTCGGCCGGGGTGGCGCGCTCCAGCCGGGAGCCGAAGAACCCGACGGCCAGCTCGGCCTCCGCCACCGGACCCGCCACGCGGACGTCGGCGGCGGTGATGCGCTCCCCCGGCGCGTCGTCCCAGGCGGCCTTGCCGTAGGCCTGCACGAAGTAGGGGTACCCGCCCGACGCCGCGTGCAGGGCGGCCAGCGCGTCGTCGTCGATGTCGGCGCCCTCGCGCTGCACCGGGGTGCGGATGGCCCGCTCGGCCGCGGCCGCGTCGAGCCGGTCGATGCGCAGGTAGCGGAACAGCCGCTCGGAGTAGCTCTTGGACGCGGCGAGCACGGCCGGCACGTGGGGCAGGCCGGCGCCGACGACGACGAGCGGCGCGCCGGACTGGCTGAGCTCGTGGCAGGCCACGCACAACGCGGAGACGTCCTCGGCCCCCAGGTCCTGCATCTCGTCGAGCAGCAGCACCAGCCCGGTCCCGACGTCGGTGGCCAGCTCGGCGACGGTGCTGAGCAGCTCGACGAGGTCGATCTCGACGTCGCCGGAGTCGGCCCGGCCGCGCGCGGTGGGCGCGTCGATCCCGGGCTGCCACAGCTCGCGCATCCCGGTGCCGGGCGGGTTGGCCTTGAGCGCGAACGCCTTGAGCACGCCCAGGGTGTCCTCGACGCGGTCCGGGGCGCGGTGGCGCACGGCGAGGTCGCGCACGGCCCGGTGCAGCGCGACGCTGAGCGGCCGACGCAGGCCCTGCCCGGCCGCGGCCTCGACCTTGCCGCTGGCCCAGCCGCGGCGCAGCGCCCGGGACCGCAGCTCGCCGAGCAGGACCGTCTTGCCCACGCCGCGCAGCCCCGTGAGCACGAGGCTGCGCTCGGGCCGGCCGCGGGAGACCCGCTCGACGAGCACGTCGAACGCCTCCAGCTCGCGGTCGCGGCCCGCGAGCTCGGGCGGGCGCTGGCCGGCGCCGGGGGCGAAGGGGTTGCGCACGGGGTCCACTCTGCGACTCTATGGCCGTCTCTAGCGCTCACCCGATAGACACGCAGACACCCCTACCCATCCCCCTTCAACGCATCCAGCGGGCTCGATGCACCGGATCGGGCCGGGGATCTGCATCGAGCCCGCTGGATGCGGGGGGCGGGAGGTGCGGGGTCAGCGCTCCAGGATGGCGACGACGCCCTGGCCGCCGGCCGCACAGATGGAGATCAGGCCGCGGCCCGAGCCCTTCTCCGCCAGCTGCTTGGCCAGGCCGGCGACGATCCGGCCACCGGTCGCCGCGAACGGGTGCCCGGCGGCCAACGAGGAGCCGTTGACGTTGAGCTTGCTGCGGTCGATGGAGCCGAACGCGCCGTCGAGGCCGAGGCGGTCGCGGCCGAACTCCTCGGACTCCCACGCCGCCAGCGTGGAGAGCACCTGGGAGGCGAAGGCCTCGTGGATCTCGTAGTAGTCGAAGTCGGCCAGCGTCAGCCCCGCGCGGGCCAGCATCCGCGGCACGGCGAAGGCGGGGGCCATGAGCAGGCCGTCGGGGGCGCGGCCGTCGATGCCGTGCACGTAGTCCACCGCCGCGGTCTCGGAGTGGGTGATCCACGCCTGCACGGGCAGCGAGTGCTGCGCGGCCCACTCCTCGCTGGCCAGCAGCACCGCCGACGCGCCGTCGGAGAGCGGGGTGGAGTTGCCCGCGGTCATCGTCGCGTCGGGCCCGGAGCCGAAGACGGGCTTGAGCTTGGCCAGCTTCTCCACCGACGAGCCGGGGCGCAGGTTCTCGTCACGGGTCAGGCCGAGGAACGGGGTCACCAGGTCGTCGAGGAAGCCGCGCTCGTAGGCGGCGGCGAGGTTCTGGTGGCTGGCCGCGGTCAGCTCGTCCTGCGCCTCGCGGCTGATGCCCCACTCCAGCGCGGTGCGGGCCTGGTGCTCACCCATGGAGAGCCCGGTGCGCGGCTCGCCGTTGCGCGGGATCTCCGGGACGACCTGGCCGGGCCGCAGCGCGCCGAGCAGCCGCAGCCGCCCGGCCGTGGTCTTGGTGCGGTTGAGCTCGAGCAGCACCTTGCGGAACTCCTCGTTCACCGCGATGGGGGCGTCGGAGGTGGTGTCGACGCCGCCGCCGATGCCCGCGTCGACCTGGCCCAGCGCGATCTGGTTGGCCACGGTGACGACGGCCTGCAGACCGGTGCCGCACGCCTGCTGCAGGTCGGCGGCCGGCGTCTCGGGGCTCAGCGTCGAGCCGAGCACGGACTCGCGGGTGAGGTTGAAGTCCCGGCTGTGCTTGAGCACGGCGCCGGCGACGACGTTGCCCAGCCGCTCGCCCTGCAGGCCGAACCGGCTGACCAGCCCGTCGAGGGTGGCGGTGAGCATGTCCTGGTTCGAGGCGGTGCCGTAGTGGGAGTTCGACCGGGCGAAGGGGATGCGGTTGCCGCCCAGGACGGCGACGGGGCGCGCGGCGACGGGGGTGGGGGGCGTGGTCTGCGGGGAGGTCACGATCAGCTCCTGGGCTTCGACGGGGTCGACGGGGGTTGTTACTCGTGAGTATTCTTACCCGCGAGTAAGTTGCTTGTCGACCGACCCCACCCAACGCAGGGAGAGACGTGAGCGCCCAGCCGTCAGACCGTTACTCGCAGATCGTGGGCTCCGGCCCCGGCAGCTTCGTGGCCTCGCGCCTGGGCCTGCCCCGCCCCGAGGCGCTGCGCCGCTACACCCCGGGTGAGCCGGCGCTGCCCGGCCCGGTGCTGCTCGGCGGGTCCGGCCGGCTCGTCGAGCCGCTGCTCGAGCTGCTCGGCGACCTCGACGCCACCACCGACCCGGACTCGACGACGGAGAAGTTCGGCGCCCTGGTGCTCGACGCGACCGGCATCACCGACGTCGCCGGGCTGACCGCGCTGCACGACTTCTTCTCCCCCGTGATGCGCCGCATCCTGCCCAGCGGCCGCTTCCTGGTGCTGGGCACCGCCCCGGAGGACACCGGTTCTGTCGACGAGGCGATCGCGCAGCGCGCGCTGGAGGGGTTCACCCGCTCCCTGGGCAAGGAGGCGCAGCGCGGCGCCACCGCCCAGCTCGTCTACGTCGCCCCGCCCGCCGCGGGTGCGAGCCCCGTCGCCGCCGCGGAGTCCACCCTGCGGTTCCTGCTCTCGGCCAAGTCCGCCTACGTCGACGGCCAGGTCGTCCGGGTCGGTGCCGGTGAGGTCACGCCGCCGGCCGACGCCGAGCGCCCGCTGGCCGGCCAGGTCGCCGTCGTCACCGGGGCCGCTCGGGGCATCGGCGCCTCGATCGCCGAGGTCCTCTCCCGCGACGGCGCCCACGTGGTGTGCGTCGACGTCCCGCAGGCCGGGGAGTCGCTGTCGAAGACGGCCAACCGGGTCGGGGGCACGTCGCTCACCCTGGACGTCACCGCGCCCGACGCCGGGGCCACCCTCTCGGAGCACCTGCTCTCCCGCCACGGCGGCGCTGACGTCGTCATCCACAACGCCGGCATCACGCGGGACAAGAAGCTGGCCAACATGGACGTCGACCGGTGGAGCTCGGTCATGCAGGTGAACCTGGCTGCGCCGCAGCGGCTCACGGCCGCGCTCGTCGAGTCAGGCGCCCTCAAGGACGGCGGCCGCGTGGTCGGGGTCGCCTCCATCGCCGGCATCGCGGGCAACGCCGGGCAGACCAACTACGGCACGTCCAAGGCGGGCGTCATCGGCCTCGTCGACGCGCTGGCCCCGCAGCTGGCCGAGAAGCGGATCACCATCAACGCCGTCGCCCCGGGCTTCATCGAGACGGCGATGACGGCGGCCATCCCGATCGCCATCCGCGAGGCCGGCCGCCGGCTGAGCTCGCTGGCGCAGGGCGGGCTGCCCGTCGACGTCGCCGAGACCATCGCCTGGTACGCCAACCCGGGCTCCGCGCAGGTCACCGGCAACGTGGTGCGCGTGTGCGGGCAGAGCCTGCTGGGGGCGTGATGGCCACCGAGCAGCTGCAGTCCGCCCCGGGCCTGCTGCAGCCCTACCTCAAGGCCGCCCTGGGCGCGCTGCCGCTGCCCACCGGGT
Source organism: Rhodococcus aerolatus (assembly GCF_054783215.1). Lineage (NCBI taxonomy): Bacteria > Bacillati > Actinomycetota > Actinomycetes > Mycobacteriales > Nocardiaceae > Rhodococcus > Rhodococcus aerolatus. Next base: position 199,169 of record NZ_BAAGQZ010000046.1, read on the forward strand.
CGCGGCCGCGCGAGCTGCCCGAGCGACAGGTCGTGCTCGACGGGCTGACCGTGGACCGCGAGCACCTCGCCCGCTACGCCGAGGTGTGCGGGTTCCGCAACGCCGACGTGCTGCCCCCGACGTACCTGCACGTGCTCGCCTTCGGGATGAGCATGCGGCTGATGTCGGCCGGGGACTTCCCGTTCGAGCTGCTCGGCCTGGTCCACGTGGCCAACCGGATCGAGGTGGCCCGGCCGGCCACGGCGGACGAGACGTTCGACGTCCGGGTGCACGCGGCCGACCTGCGCCCGCACCGCAGCGGGACCCAGGTCGACCTGGTCACCGAGATCGACGTCGCCGGCGAGCGGGTGTGGACGGGCACGTCGACCTACCTGCGCCGCCACCGGGTCGACCGGCCCGCCGGGGACTCGCGGCCCGCGGCACCCGAGCCGGTCGAGGAGCCGACGGCCACCGCGACGTGGCGGCTGGACGAGGGGCTGGGGCGGCGCTACGCCGCGGTGTCCGGCGACCGCAACCCGATCCACCTGCACGCCCTGAGCGCCAAGGCCTTCGGGTTCCCCCGGGCCATCGCGCACGGCATGTGGACCGCGGCGCGGGCGGTCGCGGCGCTCGAGGGTCGGCTGCCCGACGCGTTCGACTACACCGTCGAGTTCCGCAAGCCCGTGCTGCTGCCGGGCACGGCCGAGCTGGCCACCCACCGCCGCGGCGGGGGCTGGGAGCTCGACCTGCGCGACCCGCGCAAGGGCGCCTCGCACCTGCACGGCGAGGTCACCGCGCGCTAGGCCCGGCCCGTCTCAGGCGGGCCCGCCCGCACCGTCGGCCACCCGGCGGTGCGGGCCGGCCAGGCCGAACCACACCAGCTCGACGACCGTCTCCGCGGTGCCCACCGGGTCGGGCTCGGCCTGGTCCAGCATCCGGTTGGCCAGCGTCTCCACCGCACCGACCACGGCCAGGGCGACGGTGTCGAAGTGGGCGGCGCCGAGGTCGGCCTTGGACAGCCGCTGGCACAGCGCGGAGACGATGGCGACGATCTGCTCGCGGGCCTGCCCGACCTGCCGGGCGAACGGCTCCAGCACCGAGCCCTGCCGGTAGAGCACCACCCAGCTGTCGCGGTGGGTGGAGACGTAGGTGAGCACGGCCAGCACCCCGGCCCGCAGCTGGGCGTACGCGGCCCCGTCCGGGTCGACCGCGGTGGCCACCGCCGTCACGAACCGCTCGGACTCCCGGGTGAGGCAGGCGCTGAACAGCTCCTCCTTGCTGCCGAGGTACAGGTAGAGCATGGGCTTCGAGATCGCCGCGACCTCGGCCACGTCGTCCATCGAGGCGGCGTGGAACCCGCTGCGGGAGAACACCTCCACCGCGGCGTCGAGCATCTGCTGCTCCCGCACGGCGCGCGGCAGCCGCTTGGTGCCTCCGGCCACGTCACACCTCCGACCCGTCTGTTGCCCACCATCCTACTGGCGCGTAACCTTACCCACGAGTAAGTACCACCGACCGACCGTGGAGGCACCGTGGCCGACCTCAGCACCACCGACCCCAAGAAGCTCAGCGACGAGGAGTACCTCGCCCTGCTGCAGGACCTGACCTCGACGGAGAAGGGCCTGCTCGACGTCGACCCGACCGACTTCGCCAAGCTGGTCAAGCGCACCTCGAACGACCAGTTCAAGACCCTCGAGTCCGACCCGGTCTCGGCGAAGGTGACCGACGGGATCTTCAAGCGCATGCAGGAGCGCTTCAAGCCCGAGAAGTTCCGCTCCTCGCGCACCTCGGTGATCCGCTGGGAGATCAGCGCCAAGGCGGGCGACCGCACCTACGAGACCACCGTCAGCAAGGCGGGCTGCGAGGTCGCCGAGGGCGCGCACGCCGAGGACCCCCGCTGCACCATCAAGATGGCGCTGCCGGACTTCCTCAAGCTGGCCTCCGGCAACGGCAACCCGCCGATGATGTTCATGACCCGCAAGCTGAAGATCGACGGCGACGTGGGCTTCGCGGCCGGCGTGACCAACGTGTTCGACATCCCCAAGGCCTGAGCGCCCCCACCTCGCACTGACGAAGGAGCACAACCCGTGTCGTTCTCGCTGGAGCTGACCGAGGAACAGACCGACATGCGCGACTGGGTCCACGGCTTCGCCGCGGACGTGGTCCGTCCCGCCGCCGAGGAGTGGGACGAGCGCGAGGAGACCCCGTGGCCGATCCTGCAGGAGGCGGCCAAGATCGGGATGTACGGCATCGAGCTGATGGCCAACCTGCAGTTCGACCCCACCGGGCTGAGCCTGCCGATCTTCCACGAGGAGCTCTTCTGGGGCGACGGCGGCATCGGCCTCGCCATCCAGGGCACGGGCCTGGCCGCAGCGGGCATCTTCTCCGCCGGCACCCCCGACCAGATGGCCGAGTGGATCCCGCAGTGCTTCGGCGACGAGAACGACGTCAAGACCGCGGCGTTCTGCTCCTCGGAGCCCGAGGCCGGCTCCGACGTCAACGCGATGCGCACCCGCGCGGTGTACGACGAGGCCACCGACGAGTGGGTCCTCAACGGGCTCAAGGCGTGGGCCACCAACGGCGGCGTCGCCAACATCTACGTGGTGCAGGCCGTGGTGGACAAGGACCTGGGCTCGCGCGGGCAGGCGGCGTTCATCGTGCCCGCCGGCACCAAGGGCCTGGCCGTGGCCAAGAAGCTGAAGAAGCACGGGCTGCGCGCGTCGAACACCTGCGACGTGTTCCTCGACGACGTCCGCATCCCGGGCGCGAACCTGCTGGGCGGCAAGGAGAAGCTCGACGAGAAGCTGGCCCGGGCCCGGGAGGGCGTCAAGGGTGGCGGGCAGGCCGCGATGGCCACGTTCGAGCTGACCCGCCCGATCGTCGGGTCCATGGCCATCGGCATCGCCCGCGCCGCGTACGAGTACGCGCTGGAGTACGCCAAGAGCCGCGTGGTGTTCGGCAAGCCGATCATCGAGAACCAGGCGATCTCGTTCATGCTCGCGGACATGAAGACCGAGATCGACGCGGCGCGGCTGCTGGTGTGGCGCGCGGCGTGGATGGGCGCCAACGAGGTGAAGTTCACCAATGGCGAGGGCTCGATGAGCAAGCTCAAGGCCGGCCGCACCGCGGTGTGGGTGACCGAGCGCGCCATCCAGATCCTCGGCGGCGTCGGCTACACCCGGGAGTACCCGGTGGAGCGCATGCACCGCGACGCGAAGATCTTCGACATCTTCGAGGGCACGGAGCAGATCCAGCAGCTCGTCATCGCGCGCAACATCTCCGGCATGCGCCTGTCCTGACCCCCAGTCTCACCCCGCATTCAGCGGGCTCGATGCACTCAGATCGCTCTCCGGTCTGCATCGAGCCCGCTGAATGCCGTCCGGGGACGGGCGCGGCGCACGGCACGGCGGACCGTGTCGCACAGTGCCCGGGGGTCCCCGGCGAGGTCGGCCCTGGTGACGTGGACCAGCTCCCAGCCGGCGTCGCGCAGCTCGCGGCCGCGCCGCCGGTCGAGCTCGAGCTGGTCCCGCAGGGCGTGCCACGCCCCGTCGTACTCGACGGCCACGCACCAGCCGTCCACGGCGAGGTCCACCCGTCGGACCCCGTGGCCGCAGACGATCTCGACCTGCGGGGTGACGTCGAGCCCGCCCTGCCGCAGCGCCACCCGCAGCTCCGACTCCGGGGCCGACTCCGCGCGGGGGTCGACCAGGTCCGCGGCCAGGCGGGCGGTGACGACACCGTGCTCGTGGGTGTGCAACCGGCGTCGGAGCTCCTCGACGGTGAGCAGGCCGGCACGGACCACCCGGTCGAGGTCGGCCACGGCCCGCCGCAGGTCGGCCTCGCGCGCCAGGTCGAGACCCATCCGTGCCGGGCTGGCGATCGGACCGAACGGACCGGGCACCGCGTCGTCGGGCCGCAGCGGCGTCCGCTTGACGACGAGCCCCCGCACCGGCCCGAAGCGGGACGGCTCGTCCACGACGACCTGCACCGGGTCGTGCGCCCGACCCAGCTCGACGCCGAGCAGCGTCGCGGCCGACCGACCGGTGACGAGCGCGCCCGGCGGGATGACGAGATGAGCCGCCTCGGCCCGGACGCGGTGGGTGACGGACACACCGGCCGGTACGTAGACGTCCTGGAACAGTCGCCGGTACCGCGGGCCCCGCAGCTCACCGCGCGTGAGTACCCCCTCCCCCACGGCTTCGGTCCCCCGGAACACCCCGGTCAGCTCGGTTCGTCGTCGCACGACCCCGATGCTGACGGTGGCGCCCGCGCCCCGACACCCCCCGCACCCACCCTGTGGACAACCTGGGGTCCACGTCCCCGACGCGCATCCAGCGGGCTCGATGCAGGAAACGGGCCCCGAATTCTGCATCGCGCCCGCCGAATGCGGGGTGGGGGTAAGGGGTGGCGGTCAGTAGGTGAGGGCCAGGGCGGGGTCGGCGAGGAGGGCCCCGACGTCGGCGAGGAAGCGCGAGCCCTCCGCGCCGTCGACGACGCGGTGGTCGAAGCTCAGCGCCAGCGTGCACACCTGCCGCACCGCGAGCGCCCCGTCGACCACCCACGGCGCCTGCTTGACCGCGCCCAGGGCCAGGATCGCCGTCTCCCCCGGGTTGAGGATCGGCGTGCCGGTGTCGACCCCGAACACCCCGACGTTGGTGATCGTGATCGACCCGCCGCTCATCTCCGCGGGCGAGGTCCGCCCCTCCCGCGCGGTCACGGTCAGCGCCCGCAGCGCCGTGGTCAGCCCGGCCAGGTCGAGGGTGTCGGCGTCGGCCACCACGGGCACGACGAGCCCGCGCGGGGTGGCGGCCGCGATCCCGAGCCCGAGGTGCTCGCGGTGCACCAGCTCCCAGGTGTCGGGGTCGAGGCGGGCCACGACGTCCGGCGTGCGCCGCGCGGCGAGGCACACCGCACGGGCGGCGAAGGCCAGCACCGTGGGCGGACCATCCACGAAGGACGACCGCAGCCGCTCGCGCAGCTCCATCGTCGGGGTGATGTCGACGGTGAGGAACTCGGTGACGTGCGGGGCGGTGAACGCGCTGCGCGACATCGCCTCCGCGGTCCGCCGCCGCACCCCGGACATCGGCACCCGACGCTCCCCCGCCACGGCCGGGGCCGGTGCGGGAGCCGTGGCCGCGTGGACGTCGTCGCGGGTGATGACCCCGCCGGGGCCCGACGGCGTCACCGTCCGCAGGTCCACCCCGAGCGAGCGCGCCAGCTTGCGCACCGGCGGCTTCGCCAGCGGCACCGCACCCGTCGGCCCCGCACCCGCCTGCACCGGCTCGGTCGGGACCGGCGCCGCGGCCGGGGCCGGCTCGGCGGGGGACACCCCGGCCGTCGGCTCCCCCACGGCCGCCGCCGCGGACGGGACCGGGCCGGTGCCGGTGCGCCGCGGGCGGCGACGGCGCACGACGGAGTCCGAGCGCGGCCCGTAGCCCACCAGGTTCGGCACCGCCTCGTCGCCGGCGTCGGACGCGTCGTCGGCAACGTCGTCAGCGGGGGGAGCCCCACCGCCGGTGTCGATCTCGATGATCGGGGCCCCGACGGCCACCGTGTCGCCCTCGGCCACGAGCAGGGAGCGCACCGTCCCGGCGTACGGGCTCGGCAGCTCGACGGCGGCCTTGGCCGTCTCGATCTCGACGATCACCTGGTTGACGGTGACCTCGTCGCCGACGGCCACCCGCCAGCCGAGCACGTCGGCCTCGGTGAGCCCCTCGCCCGCGTCGGGCATGGGGAAGGTCTGCAGCATCAGAACTCCAGCGATCGGTCGACGGCGTCGAGGACGCGGTCCACGTCGGGCAGGTACTGCTCCTCGACGCGGCTCGGCGGGTAGGGGGTGTCGTAACCGGTGACGGTGAGCACGGGGGCCTCCAGGGAGTAGAAGCACTCCTCCTGCACCCGCCGGGCCACCTCGGAGGCCACCGACACCGAGCCCGGCGCCTCGCTGACCACGACGAGACGGCCGGTGCGCCGCACCGACTCCCGCACCGGTCCGAGGTCCAGCGGGGACAGCGAGCGCAGGTCGACCACGGCGAGGTCGTCCTCCGACGCGGCGGCCGCGTCGAGGCACGTCCGCACCACGGGGCCGTACCCGACGAGGGTGGCGTCCCCGCCCTCGCGCAGCGTGCGGGAGGCGAACAGCTCTGCCGGCGCCGACGCACCGACCTCGCCCTTCTCCCAGTACCGCCGCTTGGGCTCGAAGAAGATGACCGGGTCGTCGCAGGCGATGGCCTGCCGCAGCATCCAGTGCGCGTCGTCGGGGTTCGAGCACGCCACCACCCGCAGCCCGGGGACGTGGGCGAACAGCGACTCCGGGGACTCCGAGTGGTGCTCCACCGCCCCGATGCCGCCGCCGAAGGGGATCCGCACGACGACGGGCATGGGGGTGCGGCCCTGGCTGCGGAACCGCAGCTTGGCCAGCTGGCTGACGATCTGGTCGAAGCCGGGGAACACGAACCCGTCGAACTGGATCTCGCACACCGGCCGGAACCCGTGCAGCGCGAGACCGACGGCGGCGCCGATGATCCCGGACTCCGAGAGCGGGGTGTCGAGGACCCGCTGCTCGCCGAAGTCCTTCTGCAGGCCGTCGGTCACCCGGAACACCCCGCCGAGCTTGCCGACGTCCTCGCCCATGACGAGGACGTCGGGGTCGTCCTCCATCGCGGTGCGCAGCGCGGAGCCCAGCGCCTTGGCGATCGTCATCGTGGTCACGACGCCTCCACCAGGGCCTCGGCGGACTCGCGCTGCGCGGTGAGGTCCGGGTCCTCGGTCGCGTAGACCTCGGAGAACATCCGGCCCGGCGCCGGGTCCGGCAGGGCCAGGCAGTGCTCGCGCAGCCGGGCGGCGAGCGCGTCGGACTCCTCGGCCAGGGTGTCGAAGAACGCCTGCTCCACCCCCGCGCTGCGCACCAGGTGCACCCGCAGCCGCTCCAGCGGGTCCTTGAGCTTCCAGGTCTCCAGCTCGTCGGCCAGCCGGTAGCGGGTGGGGTCGTCGGAGGTGGTGTGGGCGTCCATCCGGTAGGTGAACGCCTCGACGAGCACGGGCCCGTTGCCGGTGCGGGCCTGCTCGAGGGCCCACCGGGTGACGGCGAGGCAGGCGAGCACGTCGTTGCCGTCGACGCGCAGGCCGGGGAAGCCGTAGCCGCGGGCGCGCTGGTAGAGCGGCACCCTGGTCTGGCGCTCGGTGGGCTCGGAGATCGCCCACTGGTTGTTCTGGCAGAAGAACACCAGCGGGGCGTCGTACACCGCGGCCCACACGAACGCCTCGTGGACGTCGCCCTGGCTGGTGGCGCCGTCACCGAAGAAGCACACGGCGGCCTCGGTGTCCGGCCCGCCGACCCGGCCGCGGAACACCGAGCCCATGGCCCAGCCGGTGGCGTTGAGGCACTGGTTGCCGATGACGATGGTGTAGCTGTGGAAGCCGGTGGTGGCCGGGTCCCACGAGCCGTGGTCGACGCCGCGGAACAGCCCCAGCAGCTCGGTGGGGTCCACCCCGCGGCACCAGGCGACGCCGTGCTCGCGGTAGGACGGGAACGCCATGTCCTGCGGCGCCATGGCCCGACCGGAGCCGATCTGCGCGGCCTCCTGGCCCAGCAGAGGCACCCAGATGCCGAGCTGGCCCTGCCGCTGCAGCGCGGTGGCCTCCCGGTCGACGCGGCGCACCAGGACCATGTCGCGGTACAGCGCGCACAGCTCGTCGGTGGTGGTGCCGGCGACAAAGGGGTCGAAGCGCTCGTCCGCGCGGCGCTCGCCCTCCGGGGTGAGCAGCTGGACGAGCTCGGGGCCGCCCTCGCTGGTGGCCCGCAGGCCCGCGATGACGTCGTCGGGCTCGGTGGCGACGGCCGGCGCGCCGAACGGGGCCGGGGGGACGGTGTCGGGCATGGGTGGTGCTCCTGTTCTCGCGTGGCCGCCCGCCCCGGGGTGGTGGGGCCGGCGGTGGCGGGAGCGGGCGCGCGACGCCGGGGTGGGGCTGCGCGCGCGACGCTCCCGTCGCTACCCGGCCATCGTGGCACAGGTGTGACTGCAGACACAGCGCCCCGGCGGCCACACTGGGCCCCGTGACCGGACCGGTGGAGGCCGACCTGCCCGTGACGCGGCACCTCCTGGTGCCCGCCGCGGAGCTGTCGTGGCGCTTCAGCCGGGCGTCGGGTCCCGGCGGGCAGGGGGTGAACACGACGGACTCCCGTGTCGAGCTGACCGTGGACCTCACCACCCTGAGCACCCTGGACGACGCGCGGCGGGCCGCGGTGTGCGCACGCCTGCAGAGCAGGGCGCCCGACGGCCGGCTCACCGTCGTCGCCGCCGAGACCCGCTCCCAGCTGCGCAACCGCGGCCTGGCCCGCGACCGCCTCGCCGCCCTGCTCGCCGCCGCGCTGGCCCCGCCGCCCCGCGCCCGGCGTCCCACCCGCCCCACCCGGGGGTCGAAGGAGCGGCGGCTGGCGGGCAAGAAGCAGCGCAGCACGACGAAGAAGCTGCGCGGCAGGCCCACCGACTGACGGGGACGCCGACCGACGGGGAGACTGGGGCCATGCAGCTGCGCCTGACCGCCGCCGGCCCCGCGCACCCCGACGAGGTGTGGGACCGCTACTTCCGCCCGCGCCGCTGGTCGGAGTGGTCCCCGCAGATCCGGCGCGTGGAGCGCTCGACCGAGGAGATCCGCGTCGGCACCACGGGCCGGGTGTGGGGCCCGCCGGGGCTGGCCGTCGACTTCACCGTCACCGACGTCGACCCCGCGGCCCGCACCTGGGCGTGGCGGGTGCGGGTGCTGCTGCTGGGCACCCACCTGGCGCTGCGCCACGGGGTCGAGGCCCGCGACACCGACGACCCCGGGGCCGGCACCCGCACCTGGCTGGAGGTGCGCGGCGCCCGGGTCGTCGTGACGGGCTACGCCCCGCTGGCCCGCCTCGCGCTGAGCCGGCTGGTGCGTCGCTGACCGTGCAGTTCACCGACGCCGACCACCCGGAGCACCCCTACCCCGGGTCGTGGCCGCAGCGCTCGTTCACCCACGACGACGGGGTGGGGCGCGACCTGGCCGAGCTGCCCGCGGACGGGGTGCCGGTGCTGGCCTACGGCTCCAACCGCTGCCCGTCGAAGATCACCTGGCTGCGGCGGGCCCTGGGCCTGGCGGGTCCGGTGCACGTCCTCGCCGCCCGCACCACCGGGCTGGCCGCGGTGTGGGCGTGGGGGTTCCGGGAGCGCGACGGCTCCCGCCCCGCCACCCTGGCCGCCCGCCCCGGGCACGTCGAGACCCACGCGGTGTGGTGGGCGAGCCCCGAGCAGCTGACCGTCCTCGACGTGTGCGAGGGCCGCGGCGTCCGCTACGAGCGGCACGCCCTGCCGCCGGGGCTCGTCGACACCACCGAGCTCGGCCCGCTGGAACCCCTGGTGTACCTGGGGTTCTCGCCGGACCGCATGCCGCTGCTGGTCGGCGGGGACACCGTGCTCGTCGCCGAGGTGGACCAGGCGCGGGCCCGCACGCTCACGGGTGACCCGGCCCCCGACGACGGGCTGCCCCGACGACCGGGCTGACCGGGGTCAGCGCCCGGCGAAGGTGCCGTCCGGGCCCTGGGTGTGGCTGAGCAGCACCCCGACGCAGTCGTCCGGGCCGAAGCCCTGCTGGCCGCACCAGCCCAGGGCGCCCCCGCTGGTCGGGAACGTCGCCCCGGACAGGGTGACCCAGAAGTCCTTGCCGCGGTAGCTCTGCCAGTCCCCGGAGAACACCAGCCGGGCGTCGGGGTAGCGCTGCCGCAGCCGGAGGTGGTCGGCGAGCACCGCCTGCTGGTCGAAGGTGCGCCCGGCCACCACGAGACCGGCCTGCTTGGAGCTGACCTGCGGCTGCCAGCGCTCGGCGAGGCGGGCCTCGACGTCGGGGCGGTCGAGGGCGGCCTGGCGCTGCAGCGCGGCGAGCGCGGCGGCCTCCGCGTCGCCGGGCGGGGGCAGCGGGGCGCCCGCGGTGACGCTCGCCTGCGCCGGGGCATCGCGCGGGGTGGGTCCGGCCCCGGTGACCAGCGTCGTGGTGAGCGCGCTCGCGCCGGCCTGGCTGGGGACGACGGAGAAGGTCCCGGGCGGGAACAGCACCGTCAGCGAGCCGGGGGCGCCGGGGCCGAGCGCCAGCGGGGTGGCGCTGAGGTCGATCGCGGCGCCGGCGAGCTGCACCGGGCCGTCGGTCACCCGCAGCTCGGTGGGGCCGGTGAGCACCTGGCCGCCCGGGCAGCCGGGGGTGGCGGCGAAGCCGAGCCGCAGGCCGTCGGGACCCAGCACCGACGACGTGCCCGCCAGCCGGGCCGGCCGCGGGCAGGGGGCGGGCGCGGTGGTCGTGGTGGGGGCGACGGTGGTGGGCAGCGCGGCCGGCGGCGGGGTCGGGTCGGGGGCCGCGGTGGGGGTGCTGCGCGGCCCGGCGGCGACGACGGCGACGGTGACCAGGCCGCCGACGACGGCCAGGGCGAGCAGCACCGACAGCGCCACCCACAGCCCCCGCCGGGAGCGCGGCGGCTCCGGGGGCGGGCCGGGCGGGCGGCGGGAGTAGCCGCCGTCGTGGGTGAACAGGTCGTGGTAGTACGGCTCGTCGAGCAACCCGTCCTGCCCCGGCTGGGGGCGCTGGTGGCCCAGCGGTGACCACGGCTCCGGGTTGCTCACCCGCACGATCCTGCCGGACCGGCGCCGGCGCGGGCACCCCGCGGGGGCTCGCGGGCTCAGCTGCCGTAGTGCTCGACGCCGTCGGTGGTGGTGCGGGTCAGCCGGCCCTGGGAGACGAGCAGGTCCAGGTGCGCGCGGGTCTCGCCCACCGCGAGCAGCTGGTTGAACAGGTCGAGGTCGGCGAACGCCCGCTCGTGCCGGGTCCAGGCCAGCCGGCCCGCGACGGCGAAGCAGGTGGTGCCCTGCTCGACGGCGGCCAGGGTGTGGGCCAGGCGGGTGTCGTGGTGCGCGAGCAGCTCGTCGATGCGGGCGTGCACGCTGTCGGTGACGGGGCCGTGGGCGGGCAGCAGGCGGCGGTCGGGCATCGCGCGCACCCGGGCCAGCGAGCCCAGGTAGTCACCGAGCGCCAGCTCCGGCGGGTCGGGCTCCACGGCGATCGACGGGGTGATGCGCGGCAGCACGTGGTCCCCGGCGAAGAGCAGCCCGGCGGCGTCGTCGGCGAACACGACGTGCCCGCGGGTGTGCCCGGGGGTGTGGGTGACCTGCAGGGTGCGCCCGTCGAGCTCGACGCGCTGCTCGTCGGCGAGCCAGGAGTCGGGCAGCTCGTAGGGGTTGCGCTGGTTGCGCGCCCCCTGGATGCGCTCGGCCAGCTCGGCCGCCCCCATCCGGCGCATCGCAGCGCTGCGGCGCTCCCCCATGTGGTCGTCGGGGTCGAGGATCGTCTCGAGCATGGTGCGCTCGTGCTCGCCGAGCAGGACCGGCGTGCCCACGCGCTCCCGGATGGTGACGGCCTGCGTGTAGTGGTCCTGGTGGCCGTGGGTGACGAGGATGCGGCGGACGTCGCGCAGGCCCACCTCGAGCTCGCGCAGGCCCGCCTCGAGCAGGTCGAGCGAGTCGGCCAGCGCCCACCCGGCGTCGACCAGGGTCACCCCGTCACCGTCGAGCACGGCGTAGACGTTCACCGCCCGCAGCCCGTCGTTCGGCAGGGGCAGCGGGATGCGGTGGACGCCCGGGGCGACCGCCTCGACGCCGGGGCTCGTCCAGTCACTCACCCGGCGAGCCTCACACACGGCTCACCGGGCGGTGGCGCCGGGCGGGTCAGGCGTCCTGCTCGAGCCCGGGCCGGGGGTCGTTGACGTCGGGCCGGTCCTGCACCAGCCCGGTGGCGGTGGCGGCGCGGGCGTAGCTCCAGCCGTCGTACCCGGCCTCGTCGGTGCGGACCGGCGCCGGCTGGCCCTGCCCGGCCGGGGTCGGGTGCGGGGCGGGCGCGGGGGTCGGGTGCGGGGTGGGTGCGGGGGTCGGGTGCGGGGTGGGTGCGGGGGTCGGGTGCGGCGTGGGGGTCGGGAGCCCGGGGGTGCCCCCGGTGAGCAGCCCGCCGTCGCGGCCGAGGCCGAACTCGTCGGTGTGCGAGCGGGTGTAGGTCTGCGCCAGGCCGTCCAGCCGGGTCTCCAGGCCACCGCGGCTGCCGCTGACCGAGCCGGACAGCCCGCCGGAGAGCAGGTCCTGCCCGCTGAACCCGCCGTCGTTGCGCAGCCCGTTCAGCGCGTTCGCGGTGGCACCGGACAGCGCGCCCTCGGCGCCGCCGCGCAGCGCCGCCCCGGCGAAGCCCGAGGTGGTGGTGCCGAACAGGCCCTTGCTCGCCGTGCCGATCCCGACGCCGGTCGCCCCGGCGACGGCCCCGTCGAGGGCGGTCGCGCCCACGGCACCGAGGTCGAGCGTGGCGGAGTCGTGGTTGGCCAGCTGGTAGGCCTGGATGGCGAGCTCGGTGCCGGCGTTGATGGCCGCGCCCTTGAGCATCTCGATGATCAGCTCGCGCAGGATGGCACGCACCGCCAGCTGGGTCGCGGCCTCGGCGACGGGGATGCCGGCCGACGCCGCGCCGAAGGTGGCGAACGAGGCGGCGACGAGCGAGGCGATCTCGGCGGCGAGCGCCACCAGGGCCGCGATGATGGACAGCTTGGCGTGCTCGGTCTGCAGGGCGAACTCGTCGCACGCGTCGCCCAGGCCCTCGAGCAGGGTGTGCAGCGACTCGATGGGGCCGCCGGGGCCGTCGATGCCCTGCCAGTGGTGGGTGAAGCCCTCGGCGACGAGGCCGTCGACGTGCTCGAGCACGCGGCGCGCGGCGTCCTCACCGAGCCGGGAGACCTCCTCGACGGACGTCGCGGCCTGCTGCCAGGCCTCCTGCAGCCGCCACAGGGAGTCCTCGTCGGCCTCGGGCCAGTCGGCCCCGACGACGATCGAGGCCAGGCCCTGCAGCGGGCCGGGGATCATGATGGTCATCAGACTCGCCTCTCGTCGGTGGTGGCGCCGGTGGTCGTGTCGACGGGAACCACGTGGGGCTGCTCGTCGGTGGGCCAGGTGGGCAGCGGGAACGGCCGGTCCTGCTCGCCCGGCCACGTCGGCAGGGGCTGGGGGTCACCGGGGCGCGGCCACTCCGGCCACGGCTGCGGGTCGTCGTCGCGCGGCCAGGTCGGCAGCGGCTGCGGGTCGTCGTCGCGCGGCCACTCCGGCCAGGGCTGTGGCTGCGGCTCGGGGTCGTAGGGCGGCCAGTCCGGCTCGACGCGCCCGGTGCCCCCACCGGTCCCGCCCCCGACACCACCACCGACACCGCCACCACCGGTCGCGCCACCACCGACGCCCCCGCCGACACCGCCCCCGATGCCGCCGGTCGCGCCGCCGTCACCGCAGTACTGCGACCCGTTGGCCGTGTCGGCGTGCTCGAGGTCGTCCGCGTTGCGGACCAGCAGCGCCTGGATGTCGAGCATCCCCTGGGCCAGCGCCGCGATCATCTGCTGCGCGGCCTGCACCCCCGGCACGTAGTCCTTCGCGAAGGCCTGGCCCGGCTCGTCGGAGCCCCAGCTCTGGCCCTCCGCCCCGAGCGCGGCGTCCAGGGTGTCCGCGAGGTCGGTCACCGCGTCGCTCACGGTGGCGAACCCGCCTGCGGCGGTGCGGATCCCGTCGGGGTCGGCGGTCAAGCCCGCCCCGCCGCCCGCGGTGGCGCCGACGCTGGGGTTCGGCCGGCTCGGGTCCATCCTGGTGCTCACGACCCGGCCCCCCGCAGCAGCGGGCCGGCGTCGTCGTCGTCCCACGTGGGACGGGGGGCGCGCCGGGGCGCGGGCGGGGCCGCCGCCGGGGCGAGGTCCATGACCGCGGGCGCGGGGCCGGCGGTCGGCGGCGGGGTGGTCGGGGGCTCGGGCACCGGCGGCAGCAGGTCGCGCAGCGACGGGGCGCCGGGCACCAGCTCCGTCAGGTCGGGGGTGTCGCGCCGGGTCGGGGCCATGACGTCCTCGACCTGCCGGCGGGCGTCGCGGGCCGCGGCCTGGGAGGCCTGCACCACGTCGCGCCCCAGGGCCTGCGGGCTGACCCGCTCGTAGGCGCCGGGACGCACCTCGGCGGACAGGACGACGCCAGCGGCGTTGACCAGGACGCGGACCAGGCCGTCGGCCGAGGTGCCCTCGCCGGTCACCGCAGCGGCCTGCTGCTGGGCCCGGGCGAGCTCGTCGACCTGGCGGGTCAGGTCGGCCATGCGGGCGTCGACCTCGCCGCGCAGCCGCGCGTTGCGGGTGCGGAGCTGCTCACGCCGGGCGTGGCCCTCCGCCGTGGGTGGGGGTGTCGTGGAGGCGGTCATGCGGGTGTGACGCAGCCCGCCGCCGGGCGGTTCCGGTGTCGGCCGGACCCGCTAGCCGGTGGCGACGGAGCTGCGCGTGCCGCGGCGCAGCGCGGTGGCCAGCGCGTAGTGCTCGTCGCAGCGGGCCACCACGTCGTCCCAGCCCATCGGCGGGGGCGTGCCGAGGTTGTGCTCGCTCATGGCCCGCAGCGCGCCGGCGTGGGTGGCGAGCCGGGCGGTCGCCTCGGCCATCTCCCGGTAGGAGCCGACGAGGAAGCCCTCCACCCCGTCGCGGACGAACTCGCCCACCCCGCCCACGGCCATGGCCACCACGGGCAGCCCGGCGCTGCGGGCCTCGAGGGCGGCGATGCCGAACGACTCCAGGGTGGCGGGGGCGAGGTAGACGTCGGCGCGGCGGTACGTCTCGCGGATCTCCTCGCGGGTCAGCTGGCCGCGCAGCTCCACCCAGCCCTCGAGGCCGTAGCGGTGCAGCGCGGCGGCCACCTTGTCGTGCATCGGGCCGGAGCCGATGATCTCCGCGCGCAGCGGGACCGACGCCGGCACCAGCGCCCGCACGCGCCGCAGCGTGCGCAGCAGGTGCAGCGGGCGCTTGCGCTGGGCCAGCCGCATGACGCTGACCAGGGTGACCACGCCGTCGTCGGCAGCCCGCTCGGTGCTGCGCCACCACTCGACGTCGATGCCGTTGTGCAGCACGCCGACCTCGGTGCGCGGCAGCATCCCGCGCAGCGGCCGGGCGGCGACGTCGGAGACGGCGGTCCACCGGGCGGGCCACCGGGTCCACCCGACGGTGGTGCCGACGGCGCGCAGCACCCAGCCGGGCGGCGGCACCGAGTGCATGGTGACGGCGAACGGGGTGCCCGAGGTGGTCAGCTGGGCGCCGGTGCGCCACACCGTGGGGGAGACGAGCGAGGCGTGCAGGTGGACGACGTCGGCGTCGGCGGTGCCGGCACGCAGCGCGTCCCCGGCCCCGATCGGTCCCGTGCCCGGCAGCCGCACCACCGGCACCCCCGGGGCCTCCGGACCCTCGCCCGCGCCGGTCGGGGTGATGACGGTGACGTCGTGGCCCGCGGCCTGCTGGTGGGCGGCGAGGTCGTGGACCTGCATCTCGATG
The DNA here is from genome assembly GCF_054783215.1 of Rhodococcus aerolatus. NCBI lineage: Bacteria > Bacillati > Actinomycetota > Actinomycetes > Mycobacteriales > Nocardiaceae > Rhodococcus > Rhodococcus aerolatus. Next base: position 214,521 of record NZ_BAAGQZ010000046.1, read on the forward strand.
CCGCCGAGGCGGGGCAGGTAGACGTCGGAGACGTGGACGATCCTCACGCGTCGGCCGTCCTGCGCGTCGGGTGGTCCTGCGTCACGGTGGTCTCCTCGGTGTCGGCGGTGCGCCGACGGACAACGCGCACCGTACCGGCGGGTGTTCCCCCGGGCGCTGAGAGCGGGCTCAGCCACGCCGGGGGTGTGTGACGCTGGGCCGGTGCCCCACACGGTCGTGTCCTTCCACGCCCACCCCGACGACGAGGTGCTGCTCACCGGCGGCACCCTGGCCCGGCTCGCCGCCGAGGGCCACCGGGTGGTGCTCGTCGTGGCCACGGACGGGGACGCGGGCCTCGCCGAGTCCGCGCTGCGCGACGACGGCCGGCTCGGGCAGCGCCGCCGCGCCGAGCTGGCGGCCTCGGCGCAGGCGCTGGGCGTGGCGCGGGTGGTCTGGCTCGGCCACCGCGACTCCGGGTTCCGCGACAGCGCGCGCGCCGGGGGGTTCTCCGACCTGCCGGTCGACGAGGCCGCCGCCGGGCTGGTGGCGGTGCTGCGGGAGGAGGCCGCGGACGCGCTGACGGTGTACGACCCGGCCGGGGGGTACGGCCACCCCGACCACGTGGCCGTGCACCACGTGGGGGTCCGGGCGGCGGCGCTGGCGGGCACGCCGGTGGTCCTCGAGGCCACCCTGGACCGGGGCCTGCTGCAGCGGCTCGTCAGGCTGGCGTCCTGGGTGCCCCGGCTGCTGCCCGGGGTGGGCCCGGAGTCGTTCGCGCGCAGCTACACCGCGGCCGCGGACATCACCCACGTCGTCGACGTGCGCGCGCAGTGGCGGGCCAAGCGGGCGGCGATGGCCGCGCACGCCAGCCAGGCGGGGGCCGACTCCGGGGTCCGCACCCTGGCCGTGCTGCTGCGGCTGCCGGGTCCGCTGTTCCGCCTCGTGCTGGGCCGGGAGTGGTTCGTGCAGCGGGGCCGGGCGCCGGGGCCGCGCTCGGCCGACCTGCTCGACGGCGTGGGCGGGGGTGGTGGCCCCGGGGCTCCAGTTTCAGGTGCTCCTGCCTGATTCCGTAGCCTGCACTGCCCGACCCTGACGAGGAGGCCCGGTGACCGTTCCGGCGGCGGACGACGAGGCCGCGCGGCGCCTGGCCGACGGCCGGTGGCGGCTGCGCCACAGCCTGTGGACGGCCCCGGCGCTGCTGGGGTTCGGCCTGCTGACCTGGGTGTCGTTCGGCTACGCGGGTGCGGTGGCCCGGCGGCGCGGCTGGCTCGCGGCCGGCGTCGGCTACGCGGTGGTGCTGGCCGTGGTCCTCGTCGCGCTGCTCACCGGCGAGCGGACCACGGGGCAGCTCGACCCGGCGGGCCTGGGCCTGCTCGCGCTGTGGTTCGTCGGCGGCGTGCACGCGGTGCTGGTCAACCGGCGGTGGCTGGCCGAGCGGGCCGGGGTCAGCCCTCCCCCATCTTCCGGTAGAACGCGCCGATGACGGGGGCGGTGAGCCGCCGCGGCAGGTAGGCCCCGCTCAGCGACATCACCTTGCTGACGATGCCGGGCACCACCCGCATCTCGTTGCGCGCCAGGCCGTCCAGCGACACCCGGGCGGCCATCTCGGTGGTCACCCACATCGCGTCGGGCACCAGCCGGTCCACCACGGACCGCTCGACGGGCTGGTCCAGCTCGGCCCGCACCGGGCCCGGCGCGAGCAGCGTCACGTGCACGCCGGTGCCCCCGAGCTCGCCGCGCAGCGACTCGGCGAAGGTGTTCACGAACGCCTTGGTGGCCGCGTAGGTGGCGTTGTGCGGCACGGCGAGGTTGCCCGCGGCGGAGCCCGTCACCAGGATCCCGCCGGCGGCGCGCTCCAGCATGCCGGGCAGCACGGCCAGCACCAGGTCGTGCACCGCGGTGGCGTTGAGCTCGACGATCTCCCGCTCCACCGCGTGGTCGAGCGTGGCGACGGGCCCGAAGGTGGCCACCCCGGCATTGGCGCAGAGCACCGACACCGGCCGCCCCGTCAGCTCGGCCACCAGCGGTGCGCGCTGCTCGGGCCGCGACAGGTCCACCCCGCGGACCTCGAAGGACACCCCGTGCTCGGCGGCCAGGCGCTCCCCGAGGGCTTGCATGACCGCGGCGCGCCGGGCGACGAGCAGCAGGTCGTAGCCGCGGCGGGCGAGCTCGGTGGCCAGCGCCTCACCGATGCCGGACGACGCTCCGGTCACCACGGCGACGCCGGTGCTGGGGTCGGGCAGGGCCATCGGTGCTCTCCCGGGGGCTGGGGTGCGGGGCCGTGCCACGGTAGCGGCCCTCACCGGCGCAGCGCGTCGTCCGGGGGCAGCAGGCGGGGCACGACGAACCACAGCCCGCCGATCACCAGCGCCACACCGCCGGCCAGCACGCCGGCGTAGACGCCCCCGACGACGACGTCGGCCACCAGCAGCACGGTGCCCGCGATGGCGACGGCGAGGAACGCCAGACCCGTGATGGCGCACCGGTTGCCGTACCGCAGCACCGCCTCCCGTCGTCCCGCCCGGAACTCCAGCCGGTGCCAGGCGGCGGGGGCGATGAGCAGCGCGGAGGCCACCGCCGTGACCGTCACGTCGAGCAGGTGCACGGTGTGGACGAAGCCCGACTCCCGCTGGTAGCGGTCGGTGAACGCCACGGCCAGCAGGAACGCGAGCAGGAACTGCACCCCGGTCTGCGCGACCCGCAGCTCCTGCAGCAGCTCGTTGACGTTGCGGGTGAGCCGCTGCTCCCGCGACTCCCCCGTCTGCCCCACCGGTGTCAGTCCTCGTCGGCCTCGAGGGTGAAGCCCTGCGCGCGCAGCCGGTCCACGAGCGGGGTGCCCATGGCGGTGGCCGGGGTGAGCACGCCGCCGGCCTCGCCGAGGTCGTCGAAGGCCAGGCACAGCGCGCTCTCCCCGAGCATCACCGCGGTGGCCTTGTAGCCCGGGTCGCCCTGCGCCGCCACGGTGGCCGTGAAGTGGCGGTCGGTCGTCGTGGTGCCGTGCACCTGCAGCCGGAAGAAGCCGGAGTTGCGGGTCTTCTCACCCGGCCCGTCGCCGGGCGAGGGCAGCAGCCGGTCGAGCACCGCCCGCGCGGGGCCGAAGGCCATGGCCTGCTGGAAGCCGAGCAGGCCGCCGGCCATGGCCGCCCCCAGCACCGGGGCCACCGGCGAGCTGCCCATGCTGACCGCCTCGGCGTACTTGAAGCGGCTGCCGTAGGCGTGCCCGCGCAGCGCGTTGGAGCGGCGGACCACCCGGGTGTTGTACGGCGCCATGACGAACGGGGCGATCCAGCCGTCGAGGCCGGGGGCGATGCCGGAGGCGCGGGCGACGACGCCGTCGGGCTGCGGGCCCACGTCCGGCTCGGCGGCCCGGTCCGGGGTGAGCGAGTACGGGCTGCGGGCGACCTTGGCCTGGGCCCGGTCGGCCTGGGTCACCTCGACCTGGGCGCGCAGCGAGTCGATGGTGCCGCCGGAGACGCCGCCCCGGGTGCCGCGGACCACCAGCGTGGTGTCGGTGAGCTCGCCCGCCCCGGCGGCCTGCACGGCCTCGTGCAGCACGTGCACGCCGAGGTCGGAGGGGATGGAGTCGAACCCGCAGGAGTGCACGATCTTGGCCCCGGACAGCCGGGCGTCGGCGTCGTTGGCGTCGATGCTGTCGCGGTGGAACAGCACCTCGCCGGTGAGGTCCGCGTAGTGGGTGCCGGAGCGGGCGCAGGCGGAGGCCAGCGGCAGCCCGTAGCGGGCGTAGGGCCCCACGGTGGTGGCGACGACCCGCGTGCGGCCGACCATCGCGTCGAGCGCGGCGGTGTCGCTCGCGTCGGCGACGAGCACCTCCCACCCGGCAGCGGCGCGGCCGAGGCCGGCCTTGACCTTCTCCAGCTTGTCGCGGGAGCGGCCGGCCAGGCCGATGCGGGCGTCGTGGGGGGCGTTGCGGACGAGGTAGTCGGCGAGCAGGGCGCCGACGAAGCCGGTCGCCCCGTAGACGACGACGTCGAGGTCACGGTCGGTCATGCCCGGGGACGGTACCCGCGACGCCGGGTCCGGGTCCGGGTCAGCCGCAGGTGGTGATCCCGCCGGCGGCCGCCTCGTCCTGCGCCTGCGCGGCCCGGCCGGCGGCGCGGAACGCCTCCGCCACCTCCCCCAGCGTGCGGGCCTGCTCGGCGAGCACCTGGTCGACGGAGGAGTCGCTGCCGTGGAGCTTGCGGTCGAGCTGGTCGCCCAGGGTGGTGCCGGTGGTGCTCGTGCCGCACTGCAGCGGCCCCAGCCCGGCCAGGCGGGCGCGGTGGGCCAGCACCCGGTCGGCCAGCTCGTCGCAGCGGGCGGCGGCCCGCTCGGCGACCCCGGGCTCGAGGCGCAGGTGCCCGCTGCCGGCGGCCTGCGGCAGCGACTCCTGCGCCGGGGCGGGCGGGACGGGGCTGGGCATGGGGGTCTCCTCCCGGTCGGGGGCGTGCGGCCTGCTCGGGGGCTGGGACGCGCGGCGGGCCCGCCGGGTTCCCCCCGGTGTGGCGCGGAGCACCCCCGGGCCGGGAGAGTGGGGCCGGGACGCACCGTCGCGGCCCGGACGAGGGGGCGCGGACGTGAGCGAGCGGATGGCCGACCTGGACGTGGCCTGGCTGCACATGGAGCGCCCCGACAACGCGATGGTGGTCAACCTGCTGCTCACCCTGGAGCGGCCGCTCGACCTGGCCGCGGTGCGGACGTGGGTGGCGGAGCGGGTGCTGCCCCCGTTCCGCCGGTTCCGGCAGCGGGTCGAGGAGCCGGCGGTGACGTTCGGCCCGGTGTCGGGCCCGGCGTGGGTCGACGTCGACGAGGTGGACCTGGACGCGCACCTGGCCGAGCGCGCGGTCCCCGCCCCCGGCGACGACGCCGCGCTGCACCGGGTGGTCGACGAGCTGGCGAGCCGGCCGCTGCCCACCGACCGGCCGCTGTGGGAGCTGACCCTGCTGACCGGGCACGGCGACGGGTGCGCGCTGCTGCTGCGCAGCCACCACGCCCTGGCCGACGGCGGCGCCCTGGTGCAGCTGGTGCTCACCGCCACCGAGCCGCCCGCGGGCGAGGAGCGGCTGCCCCGCCTCGAGCTGGCCGACGACCGGCCGCCGCCCCCGTCGGTGCCCGGGCCCGTCGGCCGCGTGCTCGACCGGGCCGCCGACGCCGCCCGGGCCGTCACCGCGACCACGGCCACCCTGGGCAGCCCCCTGCTGGCCGCCCTCGTCGGCGGGGACGCAGCAAGGGACCTGGCCGACCTGACGGCGTCCGACACCACGATGCTGGCCAAGCTCGGGGTGGGGATGCGCCCGGAGCCGAACCTGCTGCAGGGCCCGCTGACCCCGGCCAAGCGGTTCGGCTGGACCACGGCGGTGCCGCTGGCCGACGTGGTCGCCGTGGGCAAGGCGGGGGGCTTCACCCTCAACACCGTGGTCCTGGGTGCGCTGACCGGGGCGCTGCGGGAGTACCTGCGCCGCCACGACGGCCTGGTCGACGAGGTCGTCGTCATCTGCCCGGTCGACCTGCGGGAGAAGGGCGCCCCCATGCCCGCCGGGCTGGGCAACGACTTCGGCCTGGTGTTCCTGCCGCTGCCGACGGGGCTGACCGGGGCGCGGCTGCACCGCCGGGTGGTGCACGAGCGGATGGGCGTCATCAAGCACAGCCGGGAGGCCGCCTTCATCCAGGGCGTGCTGCGCACCGCCGGCGGGCTCCCGGCGCGGGCGCAGAACGCGTTCATCGACACCTTCGCCGGGCGGGGCACGGCAGTGGTCACCAACGTGGCCGGCCCACCCGCGGTGGTGGAGCTGGCCGGGGTGGCGGTGCGCGACATCCTGGCCTGGGTGCCGATGACCGGCCCGGTGGGCGTGGGGATGTCGATCGTCAGCTACGCGGGCCGGCTGCGGGTGGGCCTGGCCGCGGACGCGGACCTCGTGCCGGACTTCGAGGACCTGCTGGGCCTGCTCGACGCCGCGCTGGCCGACGTGGTGGCGGAGGCGTGAGCGGCGTGGCCCGCGTGGCGTCGATCCACCGCTACCCGGTCAAGTCCGTGCTGGGCGAGGACCTGACCGACTGCGTGGTCACCGAGCGCGGCCTGGTCGGCGACCGGGGGTGGGCGCTGGTCGACGCCGACGACGGGGTGGTGGCCAGTGCGAAGAACCCGCGCAAGTGGGCTGCGCTGCTGGGTGTCTCGGCCCGCTACCTGGCCGAGCCGCGGTCCGGCGAGGTGCCCCCGCCGGTGGAGCTGACCCTGCCCGACGGCAGCGTGCTGCGCAGCGACGACGCCGGGGTGGACGCCGCGCTGGAGGCGGTGACCGGTCGCCCGGTGCGGCTGACGAGCGTGCCGCCGGAGGGCTCGAGCTTCGAGGAGGTGTGGCCCGACGTGGCCGGCCTGGCCCCGCAGCGGTTCATCGACGGCACCCGTTCCTCGACCGAGCCCACCGGGGAGAGCGTGAGCACGATCGCGCTGGGCTCGATGGCGCCCGCGGGGACGTTCTTCGACCTGGCCGTGCTGCACGTGCTGACCACGTCGACCCTGGCCGAGCTGGCACGGCTGGCCCCGGGCGCGGACTTCGACGCCCGCCGCTACCGGCCGAACCTGCTGCTGCACACCGACGACGGCGGGTTCGCCGAGGACGCCTGGGTGGGCACGACGCTGGCCGTCGGGGACGGGCTGCGGTGCTCGGTGAGCATGCTCGCGATGCGGTGCGTCATGACGACCCTGGCCCAGCGCGACCTGCCGGCCGACCCGGACACGTTGCGCGCCATCGCCCGCCACCACCGCGAGGAGATCCCCGGGCTGGGCACGTGGGCGTGCGCGGGGGTCTACGCCGGCGTCGAGGCGGGCGGCACGGTCCGCGTCGGCGACGCCGTCGGGTAGCTCACCCGACGTCGAGCCGGGCCGCCGCCGCGTCCGCCGCCGCGGGCCCCGCGAGCAGCCGCAGCAGCACCAGCCCGTCGATCAGCGCCAGCGCGGCGGCGGCCTGCCCCTCGTCGCCGTCGAGCAGCGCCGCCATCCAGCCGACCCAGCCCGTGGTGAGCCCGCCGGCCAGGCCCGCGTAGGGCTCGCGGCCGGCCACCGCGAGCCCGATGGCCTCGAACAGGAGGCGGAACACCGGCTCGGCGTCGTCGGAGGAGACGACGGGCCAGGCGGCGCGGACCAGCGCCCGGTGGTCGACTGCCGGGCCTCCCAGCGCTCGGCCCAGCACCTCCTGCAGCTGCGCGCCCACGGCCTCGAGCACCGCGGTGACGAGCGCCGCGGCGTCGGGGAAGTAGTAGACGACGACGCGGTCGCTGGTGCCCGCGTGGCGCGCGACCCGGCCGAAGGTCAGCCGGCTCAGCCCGTCCGTCCGGGCGACGTCGAGCGCGGCGTCGAGCAGCTGCTCCCGCGAGTGTCGTGGTCCCACCCCGAGACTGTAGCGGTTGCTACAACGATGGCGTACCGTTCGTAGCGACCACTACAACAACCGGAGGACACCATGGCCCGCTCCCTCGACCCCGCCCTCGTCATGTCCGTGGCCCGCGCCGCCGCGGGTGCGGTGACCTGGGCGCACCCGCGGTTCGCCTACCGCACCTTCCACGTCGCCCGCGACGCCGAGTACTCCGCCGGCGCCGGGATCATCGGGCGGCTGTTCGGGGTCCGGGACGTGGCCCTGGCCGCCGCCGTCCGCCACCCCGACCCGGCCGTCCGCCGGGCCGCGCTGCAGGCCGGCCTGGTGGTGGACACCGCCGACGTGGCCGCCTCGGTCATCGGCGTGCGCCGCGGCGCCCCGGCCGGCTCGCTGCTCGGGGTGGCGGCCGGGGCCGCCACGTTCGTCGGTCTCGGGGCGCTCGCGCTCACCCGCGCCTAGCGTCGTCGGGGTGCGCATCGTCTCCCTGCTCCCCGCGGCCACCGAGGTCGTCTACGCCCTCGGCCTCGCCGACGCCCTCGTCGGGGTCAGCTTCGAGTGCGACGAGCCGGAGCGTGCGCGCCGCGACAACACCGTCGTCGTCGGCGGCCTGGACACCGCCGGGCTGACCCCCGGGGAGATCGACGCCGCCGTCCGGGCCCGGGTCGCCGCGGGCGAGGATCTCTACACGCTGCACGCCGACGCCCTGGCCGCCCTGGCCCCGGACCTCGTCCTCACCCAGGACCTGTGCCAGGTGTGCGCCCTGCCCGGCGCCACCGTGGCCGAGGCGCTGGGGCACCTGGGCACGGTCGCGGACGTGCTCACCCTCGACCCGCACCGGCTCGACGACGTGCTCGCCGACATCGGCCGCGTCGGGGCCCGCACCAGCCGCGCGCCCCAGGCCGCCGCGCTGGTGGCGGGCCTGCGCGGCCGGCTCGACGCGGTGGCCGCGGCCGTCGCGGGACGGCCCCGGCCGCGGGTGCTCGTCGTGGAGTGGGTGGACCCGCCGTTCGGCGCCGGGCACTGGGTGCCGGACCTCGTGACCGCCGCAGGCGGCGAGGCCGTCGGTGCGCGGCCCGGCGAGCGGTCGGTCCCGGTGACGTGGGACGCCCTGCGCGCCAGTGCCCCCGACGTCGTGCTCGTCGCCCCGTGCGGCTTCCACCTCGACGGCGCCGCGGCCCAGGCCGCGCTCGTCGCCGGGGAGCTGCCCGGGGTGCCGGTGTGGGCGCTCGACGGCGACGGGCTCGTGGTGCGACCCGGCCCGCGGCTCGTCGACGGGGTCGAGGCGATCGCGTCGGTGCTGCACCCGGACTCAGTGCCCGCGCAGCCGGCGCGGGCCCGGCGGGTCGCCTAGAGGGTGCCCTGCTCGGGGGTGCCGGCCGGGTGCGGGGTGAGCACCACGACGTCGAGCGGGGCGGTGAGCCGGTCGGCCAGCTCGTCGCGCAGCGCGGTCAGGGCCGGCTTGCTGCCGTGGGCGGCGAGGTCACCCGTGCTGGCCCACTTCTCGATCATGACGATGCGGTCCTTCGCCTCGTGGATCGCGTAGAGCTCGCACCCCGCGTCCTCGGCGTGGACGGTGACCACGGCACGCTCGAACGCGGCCATCACCTCCTCGCGGTGTCCCTCGGCGGGCAGGGCGGTGGCGACGACGACGACGGACACGGCGGGGCTCCTCTGCTGGGGCTGACGGTGCCCGCCCGACGCTAGACCCCGGCCGCCGGTGTCGAGCGCCGGTGTGTGGCGCGCTCCCGGGCCCCTGCGGCCGCCACACACCGGCGCTCGACCACGAGGGGGCTAGAGGCCGTACACCCGGGCGGCGTTGCCGGTGCCGACCATCCCGACCACCCGCACCGCGTCCGCCCCCGTCCACTCCCCGCCCGCGACCCCGTCGGCCAGCAGCCCGCCCAGCGCGCGGCGGAACAGCACGGTGCCCAGCAGGTACAGCTCGGGCAGGCCGTAGGCGTCGGAGGAGAACAGCACCTTCGACCACGGCGCCAGCTCGGTCAGCTCGGCCAGCACCTCCCGGGCCCGGGCCCCGACGTGGTGGGTGGCCAGGCCGACGTCGACGTGCACGTGGTCGAACACCTGCGCCAGGTACCCGGCGTGGCGGTGGAACGGGTAGCCGTGCAGCAGCATCACCGGCACCCCCGCCCCGGCCGTGGCCCGCAGCCACGGCGTCAGCAGCGTCGGGTCGCAGCGGTGCAGGTCGACGTCGGCGTCGCCGAGCCCGGTGTGCAGCTGCACCGGCAGGCCCAGGTCGACCCCGCACCACAGCAGGAAGCGGTGCAGCACCTCGTCGGCGACCCGCGGCGCGCCCCCGGCGTCGAGCAGGTGGCCCGCGGCGACGGCCACCTCGGCCGGCGAGGGTCGTTCCCCGGACAGGGCCAGGCCCACCCGGTACGCGGCGACGGACTTCACCGCGACCGCGTCGGCGCACCGCTGCGCCAGCCGCGTCCGCACCGCCTCGGCGAACCCGCCCGCGGTGCACCCCCCGGCCAGCACCTCCTCGGCCACGGTCTCCAGCCGCACCACCTCCCGGCCGGTGCCCCCGACCAGCCCCGCCAGCTCGGTGGGGCTGGTCAACGGCTCGGGCTCCAGCCCGGTGTCGACGAGGAACGTCGAGGTGCCGGTGGCACCCAGCATCCGTCGGGACACCTCGGCGTGGCCCAGCTCGCCGCGGCGCGCCAGGTAGTCCTCGGCGGGGGCGTGGGCGGGCAGGTCGAGCACGGGCGGGCACCAGCGGCGCAGCGCGAACCCGATGGCGGAGTCCAGCCGTCCCACCCCCGGCCCGTCGCCCTCGGTGAGCAGGTCGGCGAGGCCGTCCGCGTCGAGGTCGCGGCGCACCACGCCGTGGCAGTGGTGGTCGGTGAGGGCGAGGTGGGCAAGGGTGGGGTCGAGGTCAGCCACGCCCGAAGTGTGCAGGCCCGTCGACGAGGAGGCCCCGTGACCCAGTCCCAGCCGGAGCAGCTGACCCAGGACGAGCGCGACGCCCGCGCGGCGAGGGCCGAGGACGCGCTGGGCGGGCTCGACGCCGCCGGGGTCGTCGGGGTGGCGCTGCCGTGGGTGGACACCTCCGGCATCACCCGGGTCAAGACCGTCCCGCTGGCCGGGCTGCCCACGGCCGCGCGGTGGGGCGTCGGCATGAGCGGGGTGTTCGACGGGTTCCTGCTCGACGACTCCATCGTCGCCGGCCGGTTTGCCGGCTCCGCGGTGGGCGACCTGCGGCTGCACCCGGACCTGTCCCGGCTCACGGTGCTCGCGGGGCAGCCGGGGTGGGCGTGGGCACCGGTGGACCGGTTCGACCAGGACGGGGTGGTCCACCCGCAGTGCTCGCGGTCCCTGCTGCGCCGCGTGGTCGACGAGCTGGCCGCCGACGGGTTCACCGTGCGCTGCGCCTACGAGGTGGAGTGGGTGGTGGGCCTGCCCGCGGGGACGGCCGAGGACCCGGACGCCTTCGTGCCCGCGCTCTCCGGGCCCGCGTACGGGATGACGCGGCTGGCCGAGGTCAGCGACTACGCGCGCGACCTGCTCGAGGCGCTGGCCGAGCAGGGCGTGCAGGTGGGCCAGCTCCACCCGGAGTACGCCGCCGGGCAGCTCGAGGTGTCCGTGGCCGCGGAGGACCCGGTGGGTGCGGCCGACACGGCGCTGCTGGTCCGCGACACCATCCGTGCGGTGAGCGCCGCGCACGGGCTGCGGGTCTCGTTCTCCCCCAAGGTGGTCGCCGACGGGGTGGGCAACGGGGGGCACGCGCACCTGTCGCTGTGGCGCGACGGGGTGAACCTCATGGCCGGAGGTGACGGGCCCGCGGGGACGACGGCCGAGGGTGCGGCGTTCGTCGCCGGGATCCTGGAGCGGCTGCCCGCGCTGCTGGCCGTGGGGGCGCCGAGCGTCGCGTCCTACCTGCGGCTCGTGCCGTCGCACTGGGCGGGGGCGTACGCGACGTGGGGGGTGGAGAACCGGGAGTCGGCGCTGCGCTTCGTCACCGGCGCGGTGGGCAACCGGGACGCCGCGGCCAACCTCGAGGTGAAGTGCGTGGACGCGGCCGCGAACCCGTACCTGCTGCTCGCGGCGCTGCTGGCCGCGGGCCGTGCCGGGGTGGCGGCCGGGTCCGTGCTGCCCGACGCGGTGCAGGTGGACCCGGCGACGCTGTCCGACGACGAGCGCGCCGAGGCAGGCATCCGCGCGCTGCCGACGTCGCTCGGCGAGGCCGTGGCCGCGTTCGAGGCGGACGTGGTGCTGCGCGAGGCGTTCGGTGAGCAGCTGGCGGTGAGCCTGGCCGACGTGCGGCGCGGGGAGATGACCCTGCTCGCCGACGCCTCGCCCGAGGAGGTCTGCGCGGCCGTCCGCTGGAAGCACTGACCCCTCCGCCCGCCCGCGCCCCCGCACACTGCGGGCACTGTGCCGTGTCCCTCGCCCGGCCGGGGCCACACTGCGGGCAGTGTGGGGGGTTCCCGCCCGGCCGGGGCCACACTGCGGGCAGTGTGCGAGGGGCGGGTCGGCTACAGCGCGGGCAGGACGAGCAGCGCGGTCGGCACCAGCAGCAGGGCCAGGGCGCCGGCGAGGGCCAGGGCGCGGCCGGGCACGCCCAGCGGCTCCGGCGGGGTGAGCAGCCGGCGCACCCGCAGCTCGGCCGAACCGGCCCCGGCCGCCAGGGCCCCCGAGGGCACGGCCGCCGCCGACCCCACCGCTGCGACCACCGCCCGGGCCAGCACGTCGCGCGGCACCCCACCGGCCGCGGCCACGTCGTCGGCCCGCATCTCGACCAGCGTCGCGACGGCCTCGTGGGCGCGCGCCGCCGCGGGCAGCACGGGCAGGGCGGCCTCCCAGGCGACGAACGGCAGCAGCAGCAGGTGGTGGCGCTCGCGCAGGTGGGCGCGCTCGTGGGCCAGCACCGCGGCCAGCTCGTCGTCGTCGAGCTCGGCGAGCATCCCCGAGCTCAGCACCACCAGCGGCCGTGACCCGGGCACGCAGAACGCCACGGGCGCGGGGTGGTCGAGCAGCCGGGGCACGGGGACGCCGCGGCCGGCCTCGTCGGTGACCAGCTCGAGCAGCTCGCGGTGCCGGGCCCGGGTGCGGGCGGTGCGCACGCCGGAGAGCACGAGCACCCCGAGCAGCTCCCCGGCCAGCGCGACCGCCAGGGTCAGCGCCACCCAGTGGTCACCGCGCACCGGGTCGGTGGCGCCGCGCCCGGTGGCCACGTCGAGCAGGGCGCCGGGCAGCGAGCCGCCCCACGGTGAGAGCCCGTGCACCAGCAGGGCCCCGATGATGGACAGCCCGCCGGCCAGGCCCACCGCCTGCCAGCACAGCAGGGCCACCCCGGGGTCGCGGCGGGTCCAGCCGCAGCGGTCGAGCAGGGCGGGCACGGGCCAGGCCAGCGCGGCCGCGAGGACGGCCAGCACCAGCGCCGTCCACGCCAGGGTGCTCACCCCGGGGTCGGGCCGCGCGCCAGCAGCCGGCGCAGCGCCGCGGCCTCGTCGTCGCTGACGCTGGAGACGAAGCGGGCCAGCACCGCGTCCCGGTCCCCGGCCTGCCCGAGCACCTCGTGCATGAGCCCGGCGACGTGGTCCTCCCGGGTGGCGACGGCCCGGAAGCGGCGCGGCCGCGCGTCGTCGTGGGCGACGAAGCCCTTGTGCTCCAGCCGGCCGAGCACGGTGTGCACGGTGGTCAGCGCCGGTCCCCGCGCGGCCAGGCCGTCGCGCAGCTCCGCCGCGCTGCGCGGCCCGTCGCTCCACAGCCGGTCCATGACCTCGCGCTCGAGCTCTCCCAGCGACGCCACTGCCCACCTCCTGTCACCCGACTCACACGACCACTCTTCTACGACTCGTAGAAATACCTGTCTACGGCGCGTAGAACTAGATCCGAGGGTACGACGACACCCAGGGAGCTGACCGTGGACGTGCTCGACATCGCTCGGTGGCAGTTCGGGATCACCACCGTCTACCACTTCCTCATGGTCCCGCTGACGATCGGCCTGGGCCTGCTCGTGGCGGTGATGCACACGATGTGGGTGCGCACCGGGTCGGCGGAGTGGCTGCGGATGACGCGCTTCTGGGGCCGCATCTACCTGGTCAACTTCGCCCTCGGCGTCGCCACCGGGCTGGTGCAGGAGTTCCAGTTCGGTCTGGCCTGGAGCGAGTACAGCCGCTTCGTCGGCGACGTGTTCGGCTCGCTGCTGGCCCTCGAGGCGCTGCTCGCGTTCTTCCTGGAGTCGACGTTCCTGGGGCTGTGGATCTTCGGCTGGGGACGGATCCCGAAGCGGCTGCACCTGGCCGCGCTGTGGGCGGCCGTCCTCGGTTCGGTGGTCTCGGCGTACTTCATCATCGCCGCCAACTCCTGGATGCAGCACCCCGTCGGCGTCGTCATGGACGGCGACAAGCCGAGGCTGGTGAGCGTCTGGGCCGTGCTCAGCAACAACACCGCGGTGGCCGCGTTCAGCCACACCCTCGCCGCCTCCCTGGCCGTGGCCGGCGCGCTGCTCGTGGCCGTCGGCTGGTGGCACCTGCACCGCCGCCGCGCGGCCGAGCTGCCGGTGACCGACGTGGACCACCTGGTCTGGCGGCGCTCGCTGCGCCTGGGCGGCTGGGTGTCGCTGGCCGCGTTCCTGGCCGTGGCGCTCACCGGGGACTACCAGGGCAAGCTCATGTACGCCCAGCAGCCGATGAAGATGAGCTCGGCGGAGGCGCTGTGCACCACCGAGGCGCCGGCGTCGTTCTCGGTGCTCGCGATCGGCAAGCTCGGCTCGAACACCTGCGACGACGTGCACTCCTGGACCGTCCCGGGCCTGCTCAGCTTCCTCGCGCACGGCGACCTCTCGTCCGCCGTGCCCGGGGTGAACGAGCTGCAGCAGTCCTACGCCGACACCTACGGCGCCACCTACCCCGACGACCCGTCGCGCTTCGGCGACCTGGCCGGGCAGCCCGTCGACTACGGCCCGCTGCTCGCGGTGACCTACTGGGGCTTCCGGCTGATGATCGGCATGGGGCTGGCCTCCGCGGCCGTGGCCGCCCTGGCGCTGTGGTCCACCCGGCGGGGACGCCTGCCGCGCACCCGGACCGGGATGTGGCTGGCGCTGGCCGCGGTGCCCGCCCCGTTCATGGCCAACGCCGCGGGCTGGGTGTTCACCGAGATGGGCCGCCAGCCCTTCGTGGTCGTCCCCAATCCCGACGTGCCTGCGGCGGAACGGATCTGGTTCTTCACCGCGCAAGCCGTCTCCCCCGGGGTGTCGGCCGGGGAGGTGCTCACCTCGCTCGTCGTCCTGGCCTCGCTCTACGGCGTCCTCGCCGTGGTCGAGCTCGGGATCCTCGTCAAGCTGGTCCGCGCCGGGGTGCCCCCCGAGCCGGGGGACCGGACCGACCCCCACGACGAGCACGACGCCCGCGACGGCGTCCTCTCGTTCGCCCACTAGCCCACCGACCGGAGACGAGGAGTCCACCGTGGACCTGCAGACCGTCTGGTTCGTCGCCGTCGCCGTGCTGTGGACGGGGTTCCTCCTGCTGGAGGGCTTCGACTTCGGCGTGGCCGCCCTGGTGCCCGTGCTGGGCCGAGACACCCGGGAGCGGGACCTGCTGCTGCGCACCATCGGCCCGGTGTGGGACGGCAACGAGGTGTGGCTGGTGACCGCGGTCGGGGCCGTGTTCGCCGCGTTCCCCGGGTGGTACGCCACCTGGCTGCCGGCGATGTACCTGCCGTTCGTCCTGGTGCTGCTCGGCCTCATCGTCCGGGCCGTGGGGTTCGAGTGGCGCCACGCCCACCACGACGCCCGCTGGGACGCGCTGTGGACCCGCGTCATCACCGGCGCCTCGGTCGTGGCCGCGCTGGGGGTCGGGGCGGCGCTGGGCGCGACCACGCTGGGCCTGCCCGTCGACGCCGACGGCACCCGGGTGGGCGGGCCGCTGTCCGGCCTCGGGTGGCCCGCGCTGCTGGGATCGGTCGCGGTGCTGGCGTTCTCGGTGACCCACGGGGCGGTGTTCCTGGCCCTGAAGACCGACGGCCCGGTGCGCGAGCGGGCCCGGGCCCTGGCCGTGCGCCTGGCCCCGGTGGCGGCGCTGCCGCTGCTCGGCTGGGCCGCCCTGGTGGCGTGGCGCTCGGGCGGCTGGCCCGCGGCGCTGACGTGGGCGCTGGCCGCCGCCGGGGTGGTGCTCACCTGGGACCGGCTGCGCGCGGGGCGCGAGGGGCAGGCCTTCGCCGCCTGGGCGCTGGTGCTCCTCGGCAGCACCGCCACGATCTTCGGGTCCGCGTTCCCGGTGGTGCTGCCCTCGACGCTCTCCCCCGCGTTCGACGTCACCACCGCCACCGCGTCCGTCAGCCCGTACACCCTCACCGTCATCACCTGGGTCGCCGCCGTCGGGCTGCCCGTGGTGCTCGGCTACCAGGCGTGGACCTACTGGGTGTTCCGCCGCCGGCTGACGGTGGACGACACCGCGCCGGTGCCGTCGTGAGGGGGCCGCTGGCCGCGCTCGAGGGCACCCCCGGGCTGCGGGCGGCGCTGGTGCGCGCGGGGCTGGTCGCCCTGGTCCGCACCGGGGGGCTCGTGGCCCTGGCCGTCGGGCTCTCCGGCGCGGTCGCCGCGGTGGTCGACGGCGGCGCGGTGACGGGCTGGGCGCTGCTGGCCCTGGCCGGCACGGCCGTGCGCGCGGGCGCCGGCGGGCTGGGCGACGTCCTGGCCGCGCGGGACGCCCGCCGCGGGGAGGACGCGCTGCGCTCGCGGGTGCTCACCCGGCTGCTGGCCGGGCGCGGCGAGGCCGTCGACGCCGCCGGGGGCACCGGGCCGGCCGCGGTGCTCGCCGGGACGCGGCTGCACGAGCTCGGGCCGGCCCTGGCCACCGTGGTGCCCGCGCTCGCCGACGCCGCCGTCGTCCCGCTGGTCGTCCTCGTCGCGCTGGGGGCGACCGACCCGCTCTCCGCCGTCCTGGTGGGGGTGACGCTGCCGCTGGTGCCGCTGTTCCTGGCCCTGGTGGGGATGCACACCCGCGACAGCACCGCCGCCGCGGCCGCCGCCCTGGACCGGGTGGCCGAGCACGTCGCCGAGCTGGTCCGCGGGCTGCCCGTGCTCGTCGGGCTGGGCCGGGCCGCCGACCAGCTCGCCACCCTGGCGCGGCTCGGCCGCGCCCACCGCGAGCGCACCCTGGCCACGCTGCGGGTGGCGTTCCTCTCGGCGCTGGTGCTCGAGGTGCTGGCCACCCTGTCCGTCGCGCTGGTCGCGGTGACGGTCGGGGTGCGGCTGGTGGGCGGCAGCCTGGGCCTGCAGGTGGGGCTGCTGGCGCTGCTGCTGGCCCCGGAGGCGTTCGGCCCGCTGCGCGCGCTGGGCGCCGCGCACCACGCGAGCGAGGACGCCGCGGAGGCGGTGCGGGCGTCCCGCGAGCTCCTGGCGCTGCCGGTGGCCGTCCCGGCGGTGACGGCGGGGGCGGGGCTCGAGGTCCGGGACCTGGTGGTGCGCTTCGACGGTCGCGACCACCCCGCGGTCGACGGGGTGAGCCTCGCGGTGGCGCCCGGGGAGGTGCTGGCGCTGCGCGGGCCCAGCGGGTGCGGCAAGTCGACCGTGCTCGGGGTGCTGGCGGGGGCGGTCGCGCCGACCTCGGGCACGGTGGCGCTGCCGGGGCCGGTCGCCCTGGTGCCGCAGCACCCCCGCACCACGGGCACGACGGTCGCCGACGAGCTCGCCGTGCACGGGGGCGGACCGGCCGAGCTGGCCCGGGTCGGTGCCGGTCACCTCGCGGACCGGCTGTGCCGCACCCTGTCCCCCGGCGAGCTGGCCCGGGTCGCCTTCGCCCGTGCGCTGGCCCGGGTGCGGCACGGGGCGCGGGTCGTGCTGCTCGACGAGCCCACGGCCTCGCTGGACGACGACGCCACCGCGCTGGTGGCCGGGGTGCTGGCCGAGCTGCGCGGCGTCGACGGGGTGCGGGTGGTGCTCGTCAGCCACGAGCCGGCCCTGACCGCCCTGGCCGACCGCACCCTCGACCTCGCCCCCGGCGTTTCGCCCACATCCCGCGGCCAGCAGGCCCCCCTGGACCGCGCTGCGCCCACATGCCGCGACCTGCCCTCTCGCGCCGGGCGCACTATCCGTTCTCCCGAGGGCCTCCCGGACACCGCAAAGTGCGCCGGGCGAGGGCAGGGGCGCGGGCACGACGTGGACGGGCTCGGCTGGCCGCGGGCTGCGCTCGCCCGGTCCGTCACCGCGGGCACGGCGTCCGCCGCCTCGGCCGTCGCGCTCACCGCCATCTCCGGCTGGCTCGTGGTCCGAGCCGCCGAGCAGCCGCCGATGCTCACGCTGCTCGTCGCGATCGTCGGGGTCCGCGCCACCGGCCTGCTCCGCGCCGGGCTGCGCTGGCTCGAGCGCCTCGCCACCCACGACGCCGCGCTGTCCCTGGCTACGCGCACCCGCACCCGGGTGTGGTCCGCGCTCACCGCGCAGGGCCCGGCCGCCGACCGCACCCCGGGCCGCGCCCTGGCCCGCGTGGTCGGGGACGTCGGCCTGCTGCAGGACCTCTCGGTGCGGGTGCTGGCCCCGCCGTGGGTGTCCGGCGCCGTCCTCGCCGGCACCGCGGCCGCCCTCGCCGTGCTCGACCTGCAGGTCGGGCTCGTCACCGCCGGGGTGCTGGCCGTCGCGGTCGCGGTCATCGCCGCCGTGCACCGGGCCGCCGACCGGGGCCCCGCCCGGGAGGCCGACGAGCTCACCACCCGCACCCTGCACGAGACCGCGACCGTGCTCGACGGTGCGGCCGACCTGCGCGCCCACGGGCTGGCCGACGCCGCCGTGGCCCGGCTCGACGCCCTGGGCCGCCGGCAGGGCAGCGCCGCCCGCCGCGCGTCCCGGGCCACCGCCGCCACCACGGCCGTCTCCGTCCTCGCCTGCGGTGCGGCCGCGGTGTGCGCTACCGCTCTGCACGCGCCGACGCTCGCACCCCCGGTCGTCGCCGTGCTCGCGCTCGCCCCGCTGGCCCTGCTCGAGCCGCTCACCGCGCTGGGGGCGGCGCTGCGGCAGCGGCGGGCGTGGGCCGACGCCCGCACCCGCACCGCCGACGTCCTCGCCGCGCCCGTCCCCGCCGAGCCGGGGAACCCCGTCGCACTGCCCCGGCCCGTGCGCCGGCTCGACGTCACCGGGCTGCGCGCCGGCTGGCCCGACGGCCCCGACGTGCTCACCGGCGTCGACGCCCACGCCGCCCCCGGCAGCTGGCTCGTCGTCACCGGGCCGTCCGGGTCAGGCAAGTCCACGCTGCTCGCGGTGCTGCTCGGCGCGCTGCGGCCCCGCGCGGGCACCGTCTCCCTGGGCGGCGTCGACACCGCGACCACGACCACCGACGAGCTCCGCGCCGTCACCGCCTGGTGCCCGCAGGACGCGCACGTCTTTGCCGCCGGCGTCCGCGCCAACCTCGCCCTCGCCGACCCGGGCGCCGACGAGGCCGCGATGCGCGCCGTGCTGCACCGCGTCGGCCTCCGCCCGCTGCTGGCCGGGCTGCCCGACGGGCTCGACACCGGCGTCGGCTCGGGCGGGGCCGCGCTCTCCGGTGGGGAACGCCGCCGCCTGGCCGTCGCCCGGGCGCTGCTCGCCGACCGGGACGTGGTGCTGCTCGACGAGCCCACCGCGCACCTCGACCCGCCGACCGCGGCCGCCCTGGTCGCCGACCTGCGCCGCGGCCTGGCCGACCGGGTGGTGGTGTGCGTGACCCACGACGCCGAGCTCGCCCGCCCCGGCGACACCCTGCTCGACCTAGGCCGGCACGCACGGGTGGCCGCCTGACGCGGGGCTCAGAGATGGAAGAAGTCGCCCGGGTCGTCCCCGGGACGGAACCCCGCCGCCTCGGCGACCGCCGCCGCCTCCCGGAAGTGCTGACCCACCCGCCACGGCACGTGCGCGTCGCTGCCGAAGCTCACCCGCTCCCCGCCGCACTCCCGCCACCAGCCGAGCAGCTCGACCGACGCCAGCGGGCTCGTCGTGTTCACCTCGAGCACCCGCCCGGACCCGGCCAGCGCGGCGAAGACCGCCCGGTACTCCGCCTCGAAGGTGGCCTCCTCGAAGCGGCCGCGGTGCCGGGGCCAGTAGCGGCGGGGGAAGTCGCAGTGGGCGAGCACCTCGAACACCGCGCTGCCCTGCACCATCGCCAGCAGCTCGGCGAAGTACTCGCGGACCAGCTCGGTGGGGTCCTCGCCGCGGCGCAGCACCCGGCCCACCCCGACGAGCTCGTCGTCGCGGACCACCGAGTGCAGCGACCCCAGCACCCGCTCGAAGCGGCCCTGCGCCAGCACCCCGGCGACGCTGCCCGCGAACAGGTGCGGCTCCCCGGTCTCGATGCCGGTGCGCACCCGCAGCGCGGGGAAGTCCGCCCGGCACTGGTCGACCGACTCCAGGTAGGCCTCGACGTCGACGGGGGCGTACCAGCCGGGGGCGCGGGGGCGGTGGTCCTCGACCAGCGGGACGTCCCCGGGCGCCCAGGACGTGAAGTCGACGTGCTCGGTGAAGGAGATCGCGGGCAGGCCCAGCTCGGCGGCCCGTTCGCAGGCCCGCCACATCGACGCGTCCGGGCCGGTGTCCCAGGAGAACTCGGAGTGCACGTGCTCGTCGGCGGGCAGCGGGGAGCGGGGCACGACGAGCGATTGTGCCCCGAGCCGGCCGCCGCCACCGCGCGCACCTGCGGTGACGCCGCGGCAGCAGGGGGTGCCGGTCCCGGCTGAGGGTGCCCTACGCTGTAGTGATGACGGCGCCCGAGCGCGAGGACTTCGTCCTCGACGAGCAGCTCTGCTTCGCCCTGCACACGGCGTCGCGGGCCATGACCGGGTGCTACCGGCCGATGCTGGACAAGATCGGGCTCACCTACAGCCAGTACGCGGTGATGCTCGTGCTCTGGGAGCGCGAGACCATCACCCTCGGCGAGCTGGGCACCCGGCTGCAGCTGGACTCCGGCACCCTGTCGCCGCTGCTCAAGCGGCTCGAGTCGCACCAGCTGGTCACCCGCGCCCGCCGTCCGGAGGACGAGCGCACCGTGCAGCTCACCCTCACCGAGGCGGGCGCGGCGCTGCGGGACGAGGCACGGGCGGCGCAGGCCGTGGTCGCGGAGGACACCGGCATGAGCCTGACCGAGCGGGCCCGGCTGCGCGACGAGCTGCACGCCCTGGCCGCGCGGCTGCGCGCCGCCGAGCTGCGCTGAGCCGCGTCCTGCGCTGACCTACTTGCGGCCCGTGCTCCACGTCATGCCCCAGCCGAACGCCTGGTCCAGGGCCTGCTGCGAGCCCTGCACGTAGCGGACGAGCCGGTCGACGCGCAGCTCGCCGGAGGTGTTGTCGAGCATCGCGATCGCGCAGGTCCGGGCGCTGGGGTCGGTCTCGTCGAGCGGCACCACCACCGGCTCGCCCGACGCCGGGTACAGCGTGACCACGCCGGCCGCGTCCGCCCAGCTGGGCGAGCCCTCGTAGATGTAGGCGAAGACCAGGATGCGGCGGATGGCCTGCACCTGGTCGAGGTCGACGAGCAGGTTCTCCCCGCCCTGGTTGCCGCCGGAGCGGTCGTCGCCGTCGAGGCGCACCACCGGACGTCCCGCGGGGCCCGGGTGCGAGTTGAAGGAGTTCCCGAGGGCCTGCACGACGCCCTTGCTGCCGTCGGCCAGCTCGTAGAGGCAGCCCAGGTCGAGGTCGATGCCCGGCTGCACCCCCTGGGTCAGCCGCTTGAAGAAGCCACCGCCCCCGCTGCTCGCGGGCCGGGCGGTCCAGTTCAGGTTGACCCGCAGCTGCCCACCGGCCGAGCCGCGCTTGGTCAGCGACACCGACGGGGCGGACTTGGTCAGGGTGACCTTGGACAGGTTGACGCCGTCGCTGCTCATGGCCCCCAGGGTACGAGCCGGCACCGACGTCCCGGGGACACGCGGCGCACGCACCGCGGACGACGGTGGTCCCGGTTCTGTCGGACCCCTCCGACACCATGGGGCCATGACCACCACACGTGAGAGCCGACGGCCCCGGCGGGAGTTCCGCCGCCGCTCGGAGACGGTGCCCGACGAGCGGCTGGTCGCCGGGCTGCTCCGCTCGGGGGCCGACGCCGCGTTCGGGCCCCGGTCCGACGGGGACGAGCTCGAGCGCCACGTCGTCGCCCTGGGCACGGTGGACGCCGGGGTCGACACCAACGGGCTGGTCACCGCGCAGCTGCTGCGCTCGGTCGGGATGCTGTGGGAGCACGGCTGGCAACCGCGGGACCTGGCCCACGCGGTGCGCAAGCAGTGGTCGCAGCGGGTCGGCCGGCTGCTGGTGGAGGTCGTCGCGCACGAGGCGCTGCTGGCCCGGGCGGCGCAGCGCGCGCCGCAGGAGTGGCTCGACCAGCTCGCCGAGGTGGGGGCGCAGGTCAGCCGGGGCGAGGCCGTGGTCGCCGGGTGGTGGTCCCGGGAGGGGCTGTCGGCGGAGGACGGCTGGCGGGACTGCCTGCGTCTGCTCGGCCAGCTCACCGTGCTCCCGCGGCTCGAGGCCCTGGGCCCCGCGCCGTCGCAGTGGGGGGCGCACCGCCGCCCGCCGCTGACCGACGCGGCCGCGGCGTCCGGGGCGGCGCCCGAGCCCAAGGTGCTGGCCCGGATCCGGGGGCTGCTGGCCAAGGCCGAGTCCACCGACTTCCCCGACGAGGCCGACGCGCTGACCGCCAAGGCGCAGGACCTGATGACCCGGCACGCGATCGACGCCGCCGTGCTCGACGCGGCGCAGCCCGCCGGGACCGGCTCCGGGGTGGTCGCCCGGCGGGTGCACGTGGAGCAGCCGTACGCGAGCGCGAAGGTGCAGCTGCTCGACGCGGTCGGCACCGCGAACGGGGTGCGGGTGGTGTGGACGTCGTCGATCGGCGCCGCCACCGTCGTCGGGCACCCCGGCGACCTGGACCTCTCCGAGATGTTGTTCACGTCGCTGCTGGTGCAGGCCACCCGGGCGCTGGCCGAGGCGGGCCGCTCGCCCGGGGCCGGCTCGCCCGCGTTCCGGCGGGCGTTCCTGTTCTCCTACGCGGTGCGCATCGGGGAGCGGCTCGAGGCGGCGCGCGAGCACGCCCGCGACGAGGCGACCGAGGCCTACGGGACGGACCTGGTGCCCGTGCTGGCGCGGCGTTCCGAGGCGGTGGACCGGGCGCTGGAGGAGCTGTTCCCCGCGCTCGGCCGGCGGCGCCGCACCCGGGTCGACGCCAGCGGGTGGCACGCCGGGCGGGCCGCCGCGGACCGGGCCGACCTCAGCGCGTGACCCCCGTCGGCGGTCCCGCGGGACCGTCGACGGGTCGGCGCGGGTGTCAGCCGTCACCGGTCCGCCATGATCCGGCAGCCCCCGTCGTCACAGCGACCACGGACGCTGCCCGATCGGCCCTCACCGTGCGCACACTGGGCCTGAACCCCGGGGAACCGTTGTCGTTGCGGCTGCGTCCTTGTTAACGTAGGCAAAGGACCACGGGAGGGGTTTCGGCATGTTGATGGCCATGGACGGCGGGGGCGCCAGCTTCGCGATCGGCGACAAGGTGCTCAAGTTCGAGCCCGAGACGGTCGCGGCCACGATCGCGCGGTTCGACGAGATTCGTTCGGTGCTGGCCCAGAGCGCGAACCTCAGCCACGACGACCTTGCCGGTCAGCCCGCCGCCGCCGACCCTGTGTCCGCGCTGGCACGGAACAATCTGGCCACGTCCGCCGACATGGCCCGCGAGGCTCTCACCGGCGGTATGACGCAGATGTTCGAGGTCTCCGAGACACTGCGGTCCAACGCGGCAAGCTACGGGGCGAGCGACGTCATCCCGCCCGGGTGATGACGGTGCTGCGACTTCCCGTGGCCTGTCTGAGTGGAGTTGTGCTGGCGCTCTCCGCGAGCGCGTGCGCGACAGCAACCGGCGGCGCGGCGACGGATGTTCCGTCGCCCGACCCGAGCTCGTCCAGCTCGGACCCGTCGTCGTCCATCAGCGCCGCGCCCGCGTCTGACCGTCCGCGAGACATCAACATCGCGACGGTCGACCCGTGCTCGGTCCTGACCACCGCTCAGCTCGACGAGCTCCGGCTGCGGCCCAACGTGCTGCCACCCGTACGCAAGGACGCGGGTGCCGTGGGGTGCACCTACCTCCACAAGGACGACCCGTTCGCCCTGACCCTCATCTTGGATTCAGCGCAGGGCTACCAGAAGTACCTGTCTCCCGCCCCTGACAAGGTCATCACCGAGGGGCAGGTTTCTGGCTACAAGGCGGTCAGCGTGGTCCTGACGAAGGACGATGCATGCATCGTGGGCATCGACATCAACGACGGGCAGACCCTGACCATGTCGAGTCAAGAACCTCCAGGACAGCCGCCGACGAACATCTGTGACGCCAACGAGCGGTCGGCCGCAGCCGCAATTCAGTCGTTGTCATCGAAATAGTTGGAGCCCGCTGTGGGAACGAACATCGCATCGCAGTCCGCCGTCGAGATCGCCGCTCTCCTGTACAACGGGCCGGGCGCTGCCGAGGCGTACCGCGTCCAGTACGGGTGGGTCGCGATGCGCGAGGCCATGGACCGCGCGAACGACATCTTCACCCAGGCGTTGGGGAACGCCAAGGAGGGTTGGGAAGGTGAGGCCGCGGACGCCGCGATTGCCCGGCTGACCCCCTTCTCCGCGTGGACGGATGACGCTGGCTTGGCGGCTTCTCGGACGGGTGCCGGAGCAGCGGGCTACGGCGTCGCCTACGCGGCCGCCAAGAACGCTTGCCCGAGCCCCGAGGAAGCCGCGGCCGCGCAGACCAACGCGGCTGCGTGGAACACCGCCGCTGCTGCGGGCATGCCTCTTCCCGGATCCCTCGTCGCCGCGGAGCACGCCGACGCGGTTGTCGCGGCGCAGAACGCTCAGGCCCAGGCAGCTATGGCTGGTTACCAGGCTGTGGTGGTTCAGCACACGACGCCCACCCCGTTTGCTGCCTCGCCGCAGCTGACCGCCGGCACCGGTGGAGGCACGACCGGCCCCGGCGGCAGCAGCGCCACCTACGACGGTCTCGGTGGTGGTGCGGTGTCGGGGTACGCGGCGACGACGTCGGCGGCGTCGGTGGGCTCGACGGCGCAGACCGGGGGTGGTGCGGGTGGTCAGGTGGCCCAGGGCACCCAGCAGTACCAGGGTGCGCAGCAGGGCACGGTGTCCGGTGCGGCCGGTGCTCCGGGGTCCTCGACCGGGACCGCCGGGTACACCCCGGTGACGGGCGGTTCGGTTGCCCCGGGTGGGGCGGGCACCACCGCCGCCGGTGCTGGGGGGCGGGGTGCGCACGCATCAACCCCGGTGACCGGGGGTGCCGCGGCCGGTGCGGGTGCTGGGGCCGGCACCGCGGGCCGTCGTGGTGGTGCGGGTCAGCTCGGGGCCGCGGGCGCGGCCGGGGTGGCCGGGTCCGGGGCGGGCCGCGGCGGCACCGGGGCTGGTCGTGGTGGTGCCGGGGCGGGTTCCGCCGGCCGCGGTGGTGGGGTGTCCGGGCGCGGCGGGTTCTCCGAGACCACCGGTCGTGGCGGGGTCGCCGGCGAGGACGGTGGCCGCGGCGGGCTCGGCGGATCCAATGCCCTGAACGGGTCCGGCCCGGCCGGGGAGGGTGTCGGTGCCCGCGGCGGTGCCGGGGCCACCGGTGGTCGTGGTGGCGCCGGGGTGGGCCCGGGTGGGGCCGGGCGCCGTGGTGGGCAGGACGATGACGAGCACGAGACCCCGGACTACCTCAAGGACTTCGAGCACTTCGCCGATGGCCGCGTCGTCGCACCCCCCGTCATCGGAGCCGACCCCCAGTACTGACCCCAGCCCGACCCGGACGCCCCGCCCAGCAGCACCACGGGCGGGGCGTCCGCCATCCGCGGCCCCCGCCTCAGGCCGATCCGGCAGCACCCGTCGTCACCACGACCACCCACGCTGCCCGATCCCGAGGCCGAGCTTGCCATCGTGCGAAACGCAGCGGGCGTGAGTGCCCGCTCGCTATCGTCAGCCGACGTCGCCAGGGGGTGAGAATGCCGGCACTGCAGAACGATGGCCAGCCCATTACGTCGATTGACGCACTCCGCCCGACCCCGGGTCCGGGGACATGGCGAGCAGACTGCGACGCACCCCGCGGACGACGTGCGGCCCCCCGCGATGTTTGACAAGCCCAGCCCGGCCAGTCGCGTCACGGCGTCGGGTCACCGGGGCCCCGCCCGCCCTGCGCGCAGCACAATTCCCGCCCTCCTCGTCGTGGTCACGTGGCTTTGCATTGCGGCGTGCGACGCGCGTACCGGCGGATCACCTGAGGCGGCGTACGAGTCCCCTTCGGCTGCGCCGTCGGCGGCGGGGACGTCGTGGGCGGTCGAGACGTCCAGTTCTTCGGTTCGACCCCGCGCCATCGACCTGACCGGAGTACTGCCGTGCTCGTTGATCACCGACGTCCAGCTCGCAGCACTCGGTCCCGGCGTGCGGAGCTCGTCGCGCCCGGAAGATGGTGGCCCCGGCATTCAGTGCCTGCTGAACAGCAGCTCCGTCCCGTCCTCGTACGAGATCTTCACAACGAGCGGCCAAGCGGCCACCCAGTACGGAGGCTCGAACAGCAGCCGTAACTCAACCAGCGTGTCCGTGGCCGGCTTTCCCGCGTTCAGGGTTACCCGTCCCACCGACCCGCTCGGCTGCATCATCGTGGTCGACGTCGCCGACGGACAGCTGCTCGAGACACAGCGCGACGACGATACGGGAACGCCGCTCGAGCTCATCTGCTCCGCAGCGCAGCAGCTGGCTGAGATCGCGATGACCAACCTGCTTGCTCAGAGGTAGCGCTGGGAAGCACGCGACCTCCGGTAACGGGGCACGTCACCGCGCGTTGCCGCGTCCCGCCGATCAGGCAGCACCCGTCGTCACCACGACCACCCACGCTGCCCGACCGCACACACAGGCGGACCGGTCAGCCGTCGATCACCGTCACACCCTCGTCGTAGCGCGGTCGCCCCCGCGGCGGGAACGCCAGCTTCGTCCGCCGCGCGCTCCCGGTCAGGTCGACCACGTTCGTCCCCGCGCCGACCCCGCCACCGACGATCGGCACCAGCTTGACCAGGTTCAGCGCGCCCTTGCGGCCGAACGACGCCACCAGCTTGTGCCCGACGCTGCGCTGCAGGTCGACGAGCGCCTCGGCGTCCAGCGTCCGCAGCTGTCCCACGGTCGACGACCGGGACGGCTCGATCCCCCTATTCGACAACAGCTCCCGGCCCGCCGACTCCGGCAGCAGGCACAGCAGCACCAGGGTGCGTACCGCCTCGTCGGTCACGTCGTAGCCGCGCAGGTGCGCGATCGCGAAGGACAGCCGCGCGGCCACGGCGTGGTACGACGTGACGTCCGCCGGCAGCCCGACGGCCAGCGCGGCCGCCCCGCCGATGCTGGTGACGAACCCGGTCGCCCCCACCAGCCGGCGGTGCACGGTGAGCAGCGACTGGATGGCCACCTCGGCGTCGGCCGCGGTCACCAGCTCGCGGTCGGCGACCTCGACGGCGCTGCGCAGCGGCCCCACGCCCTCCACCCCCAGGGCCAGCACCCGGTCCACCAGCGCCTCGCCCGCCGCCGCCATGCTCTCCTGCGCTCCCATGCCCCCATCATCGCCCCGCCGAACCCGGCAGCGCGGCCCGCCCAGCCCCGCAGCGCGGCCCGCCCAGCCCCGTAGCGTGGCCCGTCATGAGCACCCTGACCGAGGTCGGCGAGCGCGAGGGCTGGCGCTGCTGGCTGTGCGACGAGCCCGTCGACCCGTCCATGTCGGTCAACGACGCCCGCGGCCCGAGCATGGACTCCATCGCCGCACCCAAGGGCAAGAAGGCCGCCAAGGGCCAGGAGCGCCTGGCCCACCGCGCGTGCAACACCCGCAAGGGCGCCGTCACCCCCGTCGTCCCGTGGCCGGCGGAGCTGTTCGTCGTCGACCCGGCCCCCATCGTCGGGGTCGCGGAACGGCTGGGCCGCAGGGGCGGCCGGGAGGTCGTCGCCCGCTGCCCCACCCGCGAGGACGCCGAGCAGGCCGGCGCCTGGCTGGTCGACCGGCTCTCCCGCCTCGCCCCCGACCTGCGGGTGAGCACGCAGGTCGACCCCGGCGGCGGGCAGTTCCTCCTGGTGCTGCGCACCACCTGATCCCCGCCGGTGTGACCCCGGTCATAGGGTGCGCCCGACGGGGTCACCGAGGGCGGGAGCGGGCATGCACACCAGCTGGGGACGACGGGCTGCCACGCTGCTCACCGCGCTGGCGGTCGCGGCCGGGCTCGCCGGCACGACGCCCGCGCAGGCCGCACCACCGACCAGCCCGTACGCGGCCGCGGGTGACTACTGCCTGGGGCAGTGCCACGACATCCTCCCGCCCGGGGAGAACGGCAGCGCCACCCTGCTGCAGATCATCGGCAACAAGCTCGTCGACTACCGCCCGCCCCACACCGACGACCAGCTCGGCCCGTACGACGCGCTGCTGACGTCGTACGGCGGTCTCACCGAGGACCAGCTGGGGCGGTTCTTCAACGACGCGTCGTTCGGCGTCGCCCCCGACCAGGTGGCCAGCAGCGTCTCCCCCCGCCCGGACGTCACCATCGTCCGAGACAAGGCCACTGGGGTCCCCCACGTCACCGGCACCACCCGGGAGGGCACCGAGTTCGGCGCCGGGTACGCCGCGGGGCAGGACCGGCTCTGGCTGATGGACGTGCTGCGCCACGCGGGCCGGGCCGACCTCACCAGCTTCGCCGGGGGCGCGGCGGGCAACCGCAGCATGGAGCAGGACCAGTGGTCCAAGGCGCCGTACACCGAGGACGAGCTGGCCGCCCAGGTGCAGGCTGTCCGTGGCCTCGGCGCCCGCGGCG
Source organism: Rhodococcus aerolatus (assembly GCF_054783215.1). Taxonomy (NCBI): domain Bacteria; kingdom Bacillati; phylum Actinomycetota; class Actinomycetes; order Mycobacteriales; family Nocardiaceae; genus Rhodococcus; species Rhodococcus aerolatus. Next base: position 242,635 of record NZ_BAAGQZ010000046.1, read on the forward strand.
AGCAGGCCTACCAGGACGTGCTGGCCTACGTCGCCGGCATCAACGCGTGGATCGCGAGGGCGAAGGGGGTGCTCACCCAGCCCGGGGAGTACCTGCTGACGGGCAACGCCAACGGCCTCACCGGGGAGGGCATCGCGGACTTCACCCCGAACGACGTCGTCGCCATCGCCTCCCTCGTCGGCGGCATCTTCGGCGCCGGCGGCGGGATGGAGCTGCAGTCCGCGCTGGTCCGCCAGGCCGCGCAGGCCCAGTACGGCGTCGAGCAGGGGGACGCGCTGTGGCGGTCGTTGCGCTCGCAGAACGACGCCGAGGCCGTCACCACCGTGCACGACGGCACCTCCTTCCCGTACGGCCAGGCCCCCGCCGACACCTCCGGGGTCGCCCTGCCGGACCCGGGCACGCTCACCCCGCAGCCGCTGGTGACCAACCCGACCGGCTCGGCCACCACCGCGCAGACGCAGGCCACCGGTGTGCTGCCGGACGGCCTGCTGCGCGACCCCACCCACGGCATGTCCAACGCCCTGCTGGTGTCCGGCGCGCACACCGACGACGGCCACCCGGTGGCGGTGTTCGGCCCGCAGACCGGCTACTACGCCCCGCAGCTGCTCATGCTCCAGGAGCTGCAGGGGCCCGGGATCTCCTCGCGCGGTGCGGCCTTCGCCGGGGTCAGCTTCTACACCCTGCTCGGCCGCGGGCAGGACTACTCGTGGTCGGCCACCTCCGCGGGGCAGGACATCACCGACACCTACGCGCTGACCCTGTGCAACCCCAGCGGCGGCGCCGTCGACCCGCAGTCGCTGTTCTACGACTACCACGGCAGCTGCACCCCGATGGAGGCGTTGACCCGGAGCAACACGTGGTCGCCGACCCTGGCCGACGACACCCCGGCCGGCTCCTACGACCTGGTCACCTACCGGACCAAGTACGGGCTCGTCAGCAGCCGCGCCACCGTGGGTGGGGTGCCGGTGGCCTTCGCCAAGCTGCGCTCCACGTACTTCCACGAGGCCGACTCGATCATCGGGTTCCAGGAGCTCAACGACCCCGCGTTCGTCCAGTCGGCCGCGGATTTCCAGCGGGCGGCGTCGGACATCGGCTACGCGTTCAACTGGTTCTACGCCGACTCCCGCAGCACCGCCTACTACAACTCCGGCACCAACCCGGTGCGGTCGTCCACGATGGACCCCAACCTGCCCGCCCGCGCCCGGCCCGACCAGGAGTGGGTGGGCTACGACCCGACGACGAACCGCTCGGCGGTGACCCCGTTCGACGCGCACCCGCAGTCGGTCGACCAGGACTACTACATCTCGTGGAACAACAAGCAGGCCCCGGCCTACAGCGCGGCCGACGGCAACTTCGCCTACGGCGCGGTGCACCGCGGGGACCTGCTCGACCAGCGGGTGTCCGCGCTCGTGGCCCGCGGCGGGGTCAGCGCGGTCGAGCTGACGCAGGCGATGGAGTCCGCCGCCGAGGCCGACCTGCGCGGCCAGCAGGTGCTGCCCGAGCTGCTCGACGTCATCGGGTCCGCCCCGGTGGCCGACCCGGCGCAGGCCGGGGCGGTGGCGACCCTGCGGTCGTGGCTGGCCGACGGGGCCGGCCGGCACCCCACCGCGGCGGGGTCGAGGACGAACGCCGACGCCGACGCGCTGACGCTGATGGACGCCTGGTGGCCGCTGGTCACCCAGGCCGTGCTGGGCGGTGGGCCGGACGGGATCAGCGCGGGGCTGCGCACGGCGCTGGCCGCGACGCTGCCGGTGGACCAGTCCCCGTCGGGGGTGAAGCACCGGGGCTCGGCGTTCCAGCAGGGCTGGTGGGGCTACCTCGACAAGGACCTGCGCCGGGTGCTGGGCCGGCCAGTGGCCGACCCGTTGCCCCGGACCTTCTGCGGCGGTGGGGATCCCGCGGCGTGCCGGCAGGTGCTGCTGGACTCCCTGGGCGCGGCCGCGGCCACGCCGCTGACCACGACCTACCCGGGCGACAGCTACTGCGCGGCGGGGGACCAGTGGTGCGCGGACTCCATCGTGCAGTCACCGTTCGGCGGGGTCAGCGACCCGCAGATCAGCTGGCAGAACCGGCCCACCTACCAGCAGGTGGTGCAGTACCCGGCGCACCGCGGGGACGACGTGGCCAACCTGGCGCTGGGCCGCCCGGCGACGGCCAGCTCGAGCCAGCGCCCCGTGCTCGGCCTGGGCCCGGACCTGCCTGCCGGGAACGCGACCGACGGCGACCTGCGCACCCGGTGGGCCAGCGGGCGGTGGGCCGACGGGGAGTCCATCACCGTCGACCTGGGCTCGGCGCAGACCGTGGCCCGGGCCGTGCTGCGCTGGGAGTACGCCTACGGCCGGTCGTTCGACGTGCAGGTCTCCGACGACGGGACGACGTCCCGCACCGTGGCCGCCGTGCGCGACGGGCAGCCGGGCACGGTGTCCGTCGGGTTCGACCCGACCACGGCGCGGTACGTACGGATGCAGGGTGTGGCTCGGGGAACCCCGTTCGGGTACTCGCTGCACGAGCTGGAGATCTACGCCCGCTGACGGCTGTGCGTGATTGCTGCAGCCAGGAGGCAAGGTCTCGTCCACAGCTGCCCCCGCGGGGGCCGTCACACTGGGCAGCGTGGCCGACCTCCCCCGCGGCGCCAACGCCGTCCTGACCGAGCCGACCGACCGCGGGCTGACCCTGGCCGTCACCGGTGCGCAGCCCGGCACGGTGGACCTGCTCGTCCTGCAGCTCACCGACGCCGGCGTGGTGCGCACCGACGACGACCTGGTCTTCTACAACCAGCCCCGCTCGCCGGAGGGTGCGGTGCGGCTCGTCGGCGGCGACCAGGTCGAGGTCGACCTGGCCCGGGTGCCCGCCGACGTCACGACCCTGGCGGTGGCCGTCGCCGCGGAGACCCCGCTGGCCGACGTCGCCGGGCTCGCGGTGCGGGTGGGCGGGCACGAGTGCCACGCGGCGGGGCTGACGACCGAGCGGGCTGCCGTGCTCGTGGAGGTCTACCGGCGCGCGGGGGCGTGGAAGGTCCGGAACCGGTCCGCCGGGTGGGCCGAGGGGTTGCCCGCACTGGTCCGCGAGCACGGGGTCAGCGTCGACGACGACGAGAACGACGACGCGCCGACCGAGCCGGTGGTCCGCTCGGTGCCCGGGGAGGAGCGGCTGGCCCCGGCGGTGCGCGAGAAGCTCGACCTCCGCAAGCGGGCCGTGGCGACGGTGCTGCTGACCAAGGGGGCGCCGCAGGTGCGGGCGCGCGTCGTCCTCGTCATGGACAAGACCGGCTCGATGCGCAAGCAGTACAACACCGGTGTGGTGCGGCGCGTGGTCGAGCGGGTGGTGCCCGTGGCGGTACAGCTCGACGACGACGGCGCGCTCGAGTGCCTGCTCTACGCCCGCGGGGTGGCCGTGCTGCCGGACCTCCACGTGGCCGAGCTGTCCCGGTGGTGCGACGCGCACCTGCACCTCGCCGGTGTCCACGCCGGCATCGACCACGACGCGATCGGTCACAGCAACGACGAGATCCCCGTCCTCACCACCATCCTCCAGCAGCTGCAGCGCGGGGCCGAGCTGCCGACGCTGGTGCTGTTCTTCACCGACGGCGGGTTCTCGCAGAAGGCCGCCATCACCGCGCTCATCCGGCGCGCCGCCGGGCTGCCCGCGTTCTTCCAGTTCGTCGGGGTGGGGCAGGCCAACTACGGGCTGCTCACGCGGCTCGACGAGCTCGACGGCCGCGAGGTGGACAACGTCGGCTTCTTCGCCCTCGACGACATCGACGCGGTCAGCGACGCGGAGCTCTACGACCGTCTGCTGGGCGAGTTCCCGGACTGGCTGCGCGCCGCACGGGCCGCCGGGGTGCTGGGCGGCCGCGCGTGACGCCGGCACCACGGTCGCGTGGCAACCGACGGCCGCGACTCTGAGCCCGCGTGGTCGACCTCGTGCGCGGCTACGCGGGCGGGTTGGTCTCATCGAGACAAGGCTTCGCGGCCCCGACGGCGGCGGGACCGAGGTGTTCGTCCACTCGTCCGTGATCATCGCCGGCGGTGTGCTCACCGCCGAGCAGCGCGTGGCCATCATGCGGTGAGCACGCGCGCTGCCCGATCACCGGAAGGCCCCCGGCGCCGGGCGGGTTCGACCTACGGTGGTCGGGTGACTGCTCGCAGGCTCCGTCACCACGGGAGATGGGTCCGGTTTCGCGCGTGGCCGTGTCCCTGAACGACCCCGACGGCGGGGGCTGGGTGCCACCGCTCGAGCCGCGCCCCGACCGGTGGACCGGTCTGCCCCGTCCCAGCGGCAGCACCCCGACGGCCGGCGAGGACCGGCCCGGGCGACCGACGACGCCGCCCCCGGACGGTCGCGGTCCCGCGCTCGAGTGGACAGCGACGAGCCAGCGCACCGTTCTCCTCGTCGGGGGCGCGATACTCGTGTACGGGGTCGCGTTGATGACGATCGCGTCGAACGGTGTCTCGTGGCTGTCGGCGTGGGGTGCCTGGGTGTTCATCGTGCTCGTGGTGGTCGTGTCCTGGCCGCGCGGGCACCGGACGACGCTCGAGGTGGGCTCCGACTGGCTGAGGGTGGGCCGGAAGTGGGTCAGCCTCTACGACCTCGTCAGCATCCGCGGGAACTACTTCACGCGGATGGACTGGGTCCTGCGCGACTCCAGCGGGCGCCGACTGAGGGTGTCGAACGCGAGCCTCTACGAGAACCGGGACGCCTGGGCGTTGGTGCGCAACGGCTTCGAGCACTCAGTGGCCGCAGGAGCGGACACCAACCGACCCGCGCGGCAGCACCTGGGCATCGGCGACCACCTGGGCAGGACCGGCCGCCACCGCACGTAGACCACCACGACCTCGACGGGGTTGTCGCGCCGCCACGGCCGGGTCGATGCAGTCACCACCGCGCCACGGGGCGTGCCGTCACAGCGACCTCGACTTTTACTTGACGGCCGGGACGCGGGAACAGAGACGTGGCGCGGCCGGTCGTGCACACCCTCGGAGTCCACGGTCTGCGAGCTGGGTGCGCCAGTCGGTCATCAGTTCGCGACCATCACGGTCCGCCGCTCGCTACCGTCCAGAGGTGCTGACACCAGGCCGGCGGGCTCTACACACCACGGTTGCGTTGCTCTCGTGCGCCGGTTCGCTGGTCGGGTCGGCACTGCTGCTTGCCGCGTGCGGCGGGCCCTCGGTCTCACCTGGGACGCCGCAGGCGGACTCGAGCACGACGGCAGAGCCGCCGACGACGCAGGAGGCCCCGACCCAGACGGCTTCGGCCCGACCCACGGACATCGACCTCACCGGCAAGGACCCCTGCACCACCATCGACCCCGCTGCCCTGACGGGGCTCGGCTACCGGGTCCCAGGCGTAGCCCAAGACATCGGCCCAACAAAGAAGTCCTGCACGTTCCGTTTTGATGGCCGCATGGACGGAGCTGGTCTCTTCTTCGACACGGGGGCCGGTGCGACGCTGCCCAGTGGGGCGCCTGCCGGCACGACGCTCGCACCGACTGAGGTGTCCGGGTACTCCGCCTACACCGTGCAGGACCAACAGCTCGGGGGCTGCACCGTCAAGATTGACGTCTTCGACGGACAGACGCTCTCAGCGTCCGGCATCGGGTCACCATCCGAACCCGTCGCGCCGCTCTGCGACCGCGCGATCCAGTTCGCGACACTCACCGTGGCGGTTCTGCGCGGCGGGTGAATCAGTCACGAACGCGGCACGCACATTAGCTGCGCGGCGGGTAGCGGCCACCGGGAAGGGCTGCCGCAGCTCTGCGCGTCCCGCCGCTTCGCGGCACGTCGAGCCGAGAACCTCGAGGAACCGCTGCGAGGTCCAGTGCGTCCTTGTTAGCGTGGGAAACGCGTAACAGGAGGTCACGATGCTGCAGGACGCAGGGGGAGCAGCCCTGACGATCGGGGGCAAGCAGCTCGTCTTCGAGCCCGAGACGATTGCCGCCACGATCGCGCACTTCGAGGGGATACTCGACCAGGTTCGGCAATTCGACGCCCTCAGCTTCACGGGCGAGCCCGCCGCCCTCGATCTTGCGTCAGCCAACGCCGTCAAGAACCTCCGTGCGTCCGCTGAGTCGCTCTTCGTCCGACTCGACGAGGCGCAGGTACCGGTGCAGGCCGCGATCGACAACTTGAAGGCGAACGGGTCGGCCTACCGCACCAGCGACGTCACTGGACCAGCCAGTGCTCAGTCGTGAGGCGGCCCACGGCCCTGCTGGTCATGGCCTTGGTGGGCGCAGCGTGCGCGGGGTGTAGCCAGGACGCCACTGGCGGCGTACCCACACCTGCTCCCGCGACGAGCAAGGAGCCGACGCCCGACGCTGCGCCGCTGAGCCAGTCCAGCTCCTCGGAACGAGCGCGTTCCCTCGACCTGGACGGCAAGGACCCGTGCACGGTCATGTCTGACCGAGAGCTGGCTGGTCTGGGCTCGTCACCGGCCAAGCTGGGAGCCCAACAGCTCAGCTCATCGTTGTTGGCCTGCTCCTACCGCGATGTCAACTCGCCCTACGGAACGTCGTTGAGCTTCGACGTGGCCGAGGGGTACGAGCAGTACGGCGAGCGAAATGAGGGCGTCGTCGTGACACCGGTCGATGTCGCCGGCTTCAGGGCCTCTGCCGTTCAGAAGCCGTCGCGCGCCGCCTGCACCGTCGGCGTCGACACCGCCGACTCGCAGTCGTTGGCGACCACCACCGTCGGGTCGTTCGACGCGCCGGTCCCACCGCTGTGCGAGAAGGCCGCCGAGTTCGCTGCGGCTGCCATCACCGCTCTCATCTCCAAGTAGCTGTACATGCGGCCCGAACCGCGGCGTCGGTAGCCAGCGAGGAACCGGGCACAGTGTCGGTCGGCCCCGCGGAGCGATGCGACCGAGCCGCCAAGTTCGTGGCCCTCGGTCTTGCGGCGCGGATGCGATGACGCGGGCGGCGGCCGTTGCCCCAGATCGACCATCCGGACCCACTGCTGCTCGACAGCGTTCGGCAGTGCCCCTCGCACCTCGACGGCTCCCGGGCGGCGGACTTGCAGGCACCCCAGAGGGCGCGTGCCGCCTTGACCGATCGAGGCGCCCGGCTAGCCCTCACCGTGCGGGAAGCCCTCACGCCTGCTTGCGACCGCGGCACCCCGCTTGCTGTCCGCTCTCGTCTCCCTCCAGCGCGTCGGACCGCACAGGCGAGCTCGCGGGAACCGCTGCGGGGTCGATTGCGTCCTTGTTAGCGTGGAGATCGGCCACTGGGAGGATGCGATGTCGGACTACGCAGGTGTCAGCGCAGGCGCCGCAGCAGGGGCAGCTGGCGGCGCAGTTCTATCAATCGGGGGCAAGAACCTCGTCTTCGCACCCGAGACAATCGAGGCCACCATCGGACAACTTCAAGGGGTCCTCGACCAGATCAATGCAGTTCGACGGATGAAGATCCAGCAGTTCGCAGGACATCCCGCTGCGTTGGACTTCGCTTCGTCGAACGCAGTTGAGAACCTGCACACGTCGGCAGCGCGTCTCTTAGCGCGGATGGAAGAAGCCGCGCAGCAGGTCGAGGCCGCGATCACGAACCTCAGAGCAAACGGATCGGCCTACTTGGCCGACGATCGACTGCCATGACGGGCAGGCTCGGCGTTCTGACCCCCAATTTATCTGCCGTCGTCGGTGGCGCCGTGGCGTCGATCGTCCTGGTCAGCGCGTGCAGTTCACAGCCAAGTGCGGCACCGGCTAAGTCCAGCCAGACGCCGTCGACGGCGTCCACAGCGACAGTGGGGTCGGCGACGGAAAGCCCCCCGCCAGCAGTGAACGCCCGGCCACGCGAGATCGACCTTGCGGGGCTGGACCCATGCACCGCTGTTCCTGCCGACGTGTTAGCCAGCTCGGGCTACAGGCGTTCAAGCGTGGGTCAGAAGCGAACTGGCGTGGCAGCTCTCGCCTGCGACTACCCAGACTTGACGGGAATAGAAGGAACAACGTTGTTCTTCGACGCCGCTGAGGGCTACCAGAAGTTTTCCCAATCGTCTCCAGGCAACATCGTCAGCCCCATGAAGATCATGGGCTACATGGCCTATTCAGTGCAGGACCAGCAGCTCGGTGGTTGCACCATCGCGGTTGATGTCGCCGACTCGCAGAACTTGTCGACGAGCAGCAGCGGGCCGCAGTCGGACCCGGTAGCCCCGCTGTGCGAGAAAGCCGCGGAGTTCGCCGCCGCCGCCATCACTGCCCTCACCTCGAACTAGCTGGAGGACCCATGGAGTCACCAAACATCGGCTCGCTCTCCGCCGTTGACATCGCGCACCAGCTGTACAACGGCCCTGGCTCAGCCGAGGCCTACAACGCCCAGTACGCGTGGGTGGCGGTCCGTGAGGCGATGGACGCGGCTAACGACCTGTTCACGCAGGCCCTCGGCAACGCGAAAGAGGGATGGGAGGGCGAGGCCGCGGACGCCGCGATCGCCCGCCTCTCGCCGTTTGGCGACTGGTCTGACGACGCCGGCCTGAACGCGTCGCTCACCGGGGCGGGCGCGGCGGGATACGGCGTGTCCTACGAAGCCGGCAAGAACGCCTGCCCGACGCCTGCCGAGGCGGACGCAGCCCAGGCGGCCGCGGGCGCCTGGAACAAGGCCGCCAAGCTAGGCATGCCTCTGCCCGGTTCGCCCCTCGCCGCCGAGCACGCCGACATGGTCGTCGCCGCACAGAACGCGCAGGCCCAAGCCGCGCTCGCCAGTTACGCCGCAGCCTCGGCGAAGCACACAGAGCCGAAGGAGTGGGCGCCCGTCCCGCCGATGACGGCCGGCGGCGGCGCCGACGGAAGCGGGACCGGCGGCAGCAACGCCACGTATGACGGTCTGGGTGGTGGTGCGGTGTCGGGGTACGCGGCGACGACGTCGGCGGCGTCGGTGGGCTCGACGGCGCAGACCGGTGGTGGTGCGGGTGGTCAGGTGGCCCAGGGCACCCAGCAGTACCAGGGTGCGCAGCAGGGCACGGTGTCCGGTGCGTCCGGTGCTCCGGGGTCCTCGACCGGGAGCGCCGGGTACACCCCGGTGACAGGGGGTTCGGTCGCCCCGGGTGGTGCGGGCACCACCGCCGCGGGTGCTGGTGGACGCGGTGCGCACTCCGCGGCCCCGGCTACCGGGGGTGCCGCAGCGGGCACGGGTGCTGGGGCCGGCACCGCAGGGCGTCGGGGTGGTGGCGGTGCGGGTCAGCTCGGGGCCGCGGGTGCGGCCGGTCTGGCCGGGTCCGGGACGGGCCGCGGTGGCACCGGGGCTGGCCGTGGTGGTGCCGGGGCGTCCGCCGGCCGCGGTGGTGGGGTGTCCGGTCGCGGCGGGTTCGGCGAGACCACCGGTCGTGGCGGGGTCGCTGGCGAGGGTGGTGGCCGCGGCGAGCTCGGCGGTTCCAGTGCCCTGAACGGGTCCGGTCCGGCCGGGGAGGGTGTCGGTGCCCGCGGCGGTGCCGGGACGAGTGGTCGTGGTGGTGCCGGGGTGGGCCCGGGTGGGGCCGGTCGCCGTGGTGGGCAGGACGACGACGAGCACGAGACCCCGGACTACCTCAAGGACTTCGAGCACTTCGCCGACGGCCGCGTCGTCGCACCTCCTGTCATCGGCGCCGACCCCCAGTACTGACCGAGCACGACCCGGACGCCCCGCCCACCAGCACCACGGGCGGGGCGTTCGGCCGTCCCGCGGCCCCGTCTCACGCCGATCCGGCAGCACCCGTCGTCACCACGACCACCCACGCTGCCCGACCGGCCACGCCCCGGGCCCGTCGACCACCAGGGCACCACCGGGGTCGGCGGCTGCGACACTGGGCCCGACAGGTGACGGCCAACCGTGGAGGACTCGTGCAGCAGGGAACCGTCCGCTTCTTCGACCTCGAGCGCGGCTTCGGCTTCCTCGCGCCCGACGACGGCGCCCCGGACGTGTTCGTCCACGTCTCCGAGGTGGCGCCCGTGGCCGGCGAGCGGGTCTTGCGGCAGGGACAGGCCGTCGAGTTCGAGACCGGCGAGGGACCCCGCGGCCCCCAGGCGCTGGGGGTGACGGTGACCGGGGACGTCGCGGCCGGCGCCGTGCTGGGCGTGCTCGCGACCGTCTCCTGGTACGAGCCGGCCAAGGGCTACGGCTTCGCGGCCCCTGACGGCGGCGGGGCCGAGGTGTTCGTCCACTCGTCGGCGATCGTCACCGGTGGGGTGCTCACCGCCGAGCAGCGCGTCGCCTTCGTCGTGGAGCCCGGGGACCGCGGCCCGCAGGCCCAGCACGTCGTCCCCCTCGGTCCCGGCGTCGCGGCGACCGGCTCGTCGGCGGTGCGCGACGGGGCGGACGGCACGGTCGACTGGTTCAACGAGGAGAAGTCCTTCGGCTTCATCACCGCCGACGACGGGAAGGGTGACGTGTTCGTCCACAGCCGCGCTCTCGTCGACCCCGACCACGTGCTGGCGGCCGGGGACCGGGTCACGTTCTCCACGGTCACCACCGACCAGGGTCGGCAGGCCCGCGACGTGGAGCTCGTGGGTGACGCGGCGACCCGCCCGGCGCCGACGGCCCGTCGGTCCCCGGGCGGGGGCGGCGAGGGCACCGTCGCACGCTACGACGCCGACCGCGGCTTCGGCTTCATCACCCCGGACGGCGGCGGGGCGGACCTGTTCGTCCACGTGTCGGTGGTCGAGGGCGAGGAGCCCCTCGAGGCGGGCGACCGCGTGCGCTTCCGGACGCGGCAGAGCGACCGCGGCCCGCAGGCCGACGCCGTCCAGCGCGCCTGAGGCTCCCCCTCCGCCGCACCGATCCGGCAGCACCCGTCGTCCCCGTGACCACGGACGCTGCCCGGTCGACGCCGGACCCGGCCGATCGGTGACGGAGTTGTCCCGTTGCTACCGACCTGCGCGCTTGGTCCGATCTTGTTGCGCGCGAACCGGTCTCGTCCGGGAACCGCTGCGCGCCGGCCCCCGTCGCAGGTAGACAGGAGGCCGAGCGAGGGGGTGTGAGCGTGTCCGGTCCGTTGGGGGTCACCCCGGAGGAGCTCACCGCGCCTCGGCCGGGGTGCAGGCGTCCGCCGACGCGCTGGACGGCCGGGTGCGGGCCCTCCTCGCCCGGGTCGACGCACTGCTCGCTGGCGGGTGGTCCAGCCAGGCCGCCGATGCGTTCCGCCGCGACGTCGACCAGCGGGCGCACGGGGCGCACGAGGTGATCGGCGGGCTCGACACCACCGCGGGTCTGCTCACCGACAACGCACACGCCTACGCCGGGACCGAGCGCACCAACGCCGCTGGGCTCGACCAGTCCGGGTCCAGCCTTGACCTGGGGGCCTGAGGTGGCCGGGGAGTTCACGGTCGACACCGAGCAGCTGGCCTCGACAGCGGCAGCCGATTCACGGTCCTCGATCGCGCGGAGCTTCCGAATGGAACTACCACCGTCTACCTGGAGGAAGCGCCGTGACCGGTGACAGCAAGTTCGTCCCGTCCGACGAGCAGCGGGCCAAGCTGGCGAGGATGAAGGCCGACCAGCAGCGTCTCATCGACTCCGGCGCTCCATCCAGCACGCTCAGCACAGGCAAGCAGGAGTTCGGGATCGGGACCAACCCCGACGGGACACTGAACCTCGTCGACCCCACGGACCCGCGCCCGGACAGACGGAGCCGCGATGCAGGCCGGGGACGACCACCCCGTGACGACACCGCCGAGCCGTGATGTCGTCATCGGAATGAGCCCGACGGCACGGCAAACCGGGTCGGTCGACGAAACAACGCGATGCCTACCGCGCCTGACTGGACTTGAGCATGTGTTGCGCTGATCGGTCTCCGCTCCCCCCTCGAGGAAAGCGGCCCTGGTGACGCGGTACGAGACCGGAGTCGTTGTTCAGCCTGGAGGCGAGGAATCGTGGCAGGAACGGACCCGGTCGGCGGCGGCTACCGTCCCACCGCTCCGATGGAGATCGCGATCTACCGAGCACTCTCCTACGCCCCTGGGTTGTCACCGAGTGACGTCGGTTCGGTCGACATGATGATGCAAGGCGGTGAGTGGGAGCTCGCCTTCGAGGTCGTGTGCACCCAGATCGACGAGTACGACGTCCCCGTGAGCGAGGTCGGAGTCGACTACATCGAGCGGCTGGGCCGCGAGCTGGGCGTCGACGCGTGGTACGCGGGCTGGATCTGCGCGGGGCTGCACGGACGGGCCGCAGGATGAATCACGTGACCGATCTCGAGCAGGCCTTGCTCGACCTGGGGATGGAGGATCTCATCGCGCTGCCGGAGACGCTGCACGCTGTCGAGACCGTCGGGCTCCTCCACCGATCCGGGCGAGCAGACGACGTTGCCCGCGCCCTCGTCTCGCTGCTCGAGTCCCACCGCATCCAGGTGTGGGGTGGCCGGTGGCAGGACGAGCCCGAGCTGATCGACCACGGTGCCACCGCGGAGCTTCTCCTCGACACGAGCCAGTACGAGTTCGGCAGTCCCGCGGACAGCGAGCGGCGGGTCTACTACGTGAACGTGGACAACCTCCGGGCCGAGCCGGACGGAGACGTGCGGACGCGGGAGGTCCCCATCCCCGGTCCTGCCCGCAGCCCCGGAGAGGCGCCATGAGTGACGACGAGCTCAGCACGCAGAGAGCCGGCAAGCCGGAGCACGGGATGGCCACGGACCCGTCGATGTCCCGGTCGGAAGGCGCGGTCCGCGCTGCGATGGCGCTCGTGCCCGGTCTCTCACCGACCGACGTCGGGTCAGTCGAGTCGATGTTGGACGGCGGCGAGTGGGTCCTCGCGTTCGAGGTGATGTGCGAGCAGGCCTTCGAGTACGACGTGCCGGTGTCCCGGGAGGGGCTTGACACCATCCGCGCCCTGGGGCGCGAGCTGGGGGTGCGCGACTTCTACGCCGACCTGCTGAACGCGAACGTGCAGGACAAGAGCTAGGGGACGGGGGCGGACGTGGAGCAGGCTCCCGAACGGGCGGTCACGACCATCCGGCGCACAACGGTCCCGCACTTCACGCGCTTCGACGACGCCTGGGTGACCGCCCAGGGGTGGGCACCGGTGCCCGTCGGGGAGATCGCCCACGACGCGGTGTCGTCGGTGGTCCAGGCCTTCACCCGCGGTCACCCCGAGCTGGTGGCCTGCACGTGCGAGCCGCTCGACGGCTGGACCATCGCCTCCTGGCCCCGCGAAGCGGTGACGCTGCAGCCGCACGAGTTCGACGCGTGGCGCGCGGAGGAGCACATCATGGTCGACGTCGTGCTGGCCGAGCCCGACCTGTCGTCCGCGTTCCTCGACACCGCTGAGGAGCACGTCCTGCTCGGCGGCACACCGGCCCGCCTCGACGAGGGTTTCGGCGGTGACGTCCGCGGTGCGTTCGACGCGTTCGACCGGTACGCCGCGGACATGGCGACCGGCTCCCGCCACCTCTCCGCGCTCGACGAGCCACCCCGGGATGCTCACGGTGGGCCTCCTACGACATCTGCCCGTCGTGCGGGTTCGAACCCGGCTACACCGACGACGACCAGCACTTCTCCTACGCCGGGTGGCGGCAGCGGTGGATCGCGGCGGGGATGCCGTGGCGCCCGGTCCGCATCGCGCAGCCACCCCCTGCGTGGACCCCGGCCGCACAGCTACGGGCGGCCGGTCTGCCCAGCCCTGGTGACGGGACGAGCACCGGTGACTGAGCCGGCACGGCCGTCCGACACCGCCCTCGGGCAGCAACTCCCGCAGCTCGTCGCCCACATCGCCGGCGCAGCTCCGACTGCGGCGTCGACAGCTAGCGCCGGCACGTGATGAGGGCCGGCCCGCACCGGGAGCGGCACCACCCAGGGCCCGTCGACGACACACGTTCGGGGTCTTGAACGGCGCCCGAGGCGCGTGTGATCGTCGGCCGTCAGCCCGTTCAGGGCGAGTACGGCGGGGGGACAGACAGTGGGTTTCTGGCGTCGTGAGGTCCCCGCGGAGCCTGCTCCGTCGTGGTCCACCGCGGCCCGCGAGTGCGAGTCGCTGCTGCTCCCGTACTCGGTCGAGCACGTCTGGTCCCTGATCAAGCCCGCCGAGAACGGAAAGCTCACTGACCCGGACGTCATGCTCGGGTTTCGTATTCCGGGGACGCCCGACGGCACCGGGGAGCAACAGTGCTTCCTGCACCGCGACGGGACCTACTCGGTGCTGGAGGTCCTGCACGAGATCCCGTTCCAGCAAGCCGTCACGCGGACCCTCCTGCCCACGCCGGACTCGACCACCCGGACCTTCCACAGCGTCCAGGAGCAGCCGACGGGATGCCTGCTCACGCTGGCCGTCGAGATGTACCTGCCGGCCGGGATGCGGTGGAACCCGCTGGCGCGGGCGCATTGGGAGCGACACACACGCGGCTACCTCGGCCGGGTCGCCGATGTCTTGGACCGCGGTTGGGCTCCTGCAGGCCTCGTCGAGCCGACTTCCGGGCGCCACGCTGCGCCACCTTGATCGATCCGCCGCTGCGATCGGGCAGCGTCCGTGGTCGTGGTGACCACGGACGCTGCCCGACCGGCCGTGGGGCTCAGCGGCGGCGGCTGCCGGTGCGGGTCTTGGCGCAGCCCCGGGGCGGCGCTGAGCAGGTACGACGTCGAGCGCAGCAGGTCCGCCGCCTCGGCGGTGCGGCCGTGGGCCAGCAGCCGGCTGGTGCGTCGCTTGTCGGTCTGCACCTGCTGGAACAGCGCCTCCTGCACCACCACCGGGTCGGCGGTGCGGCGAGCAGCCTCGGCGGCGTCGACCACGGTGACCCGCACGACGGCGGGGCCCCGAACGAGTCAATACGGCCCGCGATGCACACCACCAAGACCAGGACTTGGGGCTGGTCAGATGCGGGTAGGACCGCCACTGCTACCTGAACTGAACGCCACCAGGACAGCCGCTGACCTCGTAACCCACTGGGCTGGGCGGCACGACGACCGAAGGCGATGAATCTGCCAAGGCCTGGCCCGCGTAGGCGACCCAGCACGGTCGCGACCCGCCGTACTCCGACTCGTCAAACTCGGGGGTCCAGTCGGGCTCCGTGACGTCGTAGTCGGCCTGAGTCCCGTAGGCGTAGCAAAAGGCAGCTTTGGTCTGCTTCACGAATTCGGCCACGCACGCCAGGGCGAGCTGCTCCAGCTCCTGCGCGTCCCTGCTCTCTGCAACGAAGCGGACGTTGGACTGGCCACCCTTGTTCTCCTTCGAGACTCCGCGAGCTCGAACCATCCCGGTGCTGAAGACGGGCGGTGCGGGGGTGGGTTGCGTCGTCGTGGTCGGCTGCGGGGTCATCGTCGCGGCACGTGTCGTCGGCGTCGGGGTCGTCGTGGTTGGGGTCGACTCCGTGGTCGTCGACGATCCACTGGCCGGCACGATCGACGTTGGTGATGCATCGACCTGGTCGTCAGACGTGCCGCACCCTGCGGCAATCGAGGCGATGAGGACGAGGACAGCGACTCGGGGAAACTTCACCGGCGGAGTGTCACATCCCGTCTGGCATCACCGGGTCTGTTCTCGCAAACCGGTCGTTGCGGACAAGGTCACCTCACTCGGGTGGGCGGTCGCATCTAGCCGAACCCGCCCACAGCGAGTTGTCGCAGTGGAATGTTGCGGGGTGATCTCAATGAGCAAGGGCGCAAACTCGGCAACAGCATCGCTGAGCCTTCGGCTGGCGATGTCGACCTCGAGCGGCAACCCGCTCGACGTCTCGGCCCTTCTGCTGAACAGCTCGGGTCGTGTCGGGGGCGACGAGGACATGGTCTTCTACAACCAACCGTGCCACCCGTCTGGAGCAGTGTCCTTCGACGGTGGAATCTTGATCGCCGCCTTGAACCGTGTCCCAACGACGGTCGACCGCATCGTCCTCCTCGCGTCGGCCGACGGGCGGCCGTTCGGCCAGCTCGGAACGACCACTCTGGTGGTGAGCGACGCGGCGAGCGGAGCTGAGCTGATGCAGTTCACTGCCGACCAGCTCGGCTCAGAGACGGCGGTTCTCATGGGCGAGCTCTACAGGCGCGGCGAGGACTGGAAGTTCCGAGCCGTCGGCCAGGGCTGGGCTTCCGGTCTGGGCGGCGTGGCAACCGAGTTCGGAGTCACGGTCGACGAGGAGGCCACGGCTGCCCCGGCGCCTACCCCAGCGCTCGGCGTCGTGGACTTGTCCAAGCCGCCGCTCGGAACTGTCGAGCTGCGAAAGTCGGAGAAGGTCTCGTTCGCCAAGACCACGTCGACCATCACCGCGCACCTGAGATGGACGAAGAACAAGGACCTCGACCTGTACGCGTTGTACGTCGACCGCAACGGTGAGCAAGGGGTCTGCTACTACAAGAATCAGGGTTCCCTCACGTCGTCGCCGTACATCTGCCTGGTCAGCGGCGACTCGAAGCGCGCCGGACAGGAGACGATCGAGATCTCGCGACCCGACCAGGTCCGGTACGTCCTCATCTGCGCGTACTCAGCGCTCAAGAACGGGTTCGGCTCTTTCAAGAGCTTCGGCGCGTACGCAGAAGTGACAGACCATGCCGGAAGCACCGTGTCATCCGGACTGTTCCACAAGAACTCGTTCGCCTACTGGGTCGCCATCGCGAGAATCGACCTGACCGCAGACTTAGAGGTGTCAATCGAGCACGTGGAGACCTACAGCAAAGCCAGCAGCGAACGACGTCCTGTCCTGCACCCCGATGGAACGTTCGAGATGAACAAGGGCCCCATCGAGTTCAAGCGGCGTCGCAACTCCGGGTAGTCGCCGCGAGGCAAGCCTCTACAGCCACTGCGCCACACCGCCGTGCCCCGAGCAGGTGCCACGGCGCGACTGACTGAAGCTGTAGCTGCCGTCCTGGCACTGCGCCGACGCGCCTGCAGGCGCCGTGTCAGCGACCACTGGGCTGGAGACGCAGTTGCCGCGCGAGTTGATGTACCCGCCGTCGCCACAGGAACCGGAGTACCCACCGCCGTCGGAGCTGCCACCGCTCCCTGCGTACTGCGGGGCCGGCTCCGGAGCCGGGGCGGGTGCCGGCATAGGTGCCGGGACGTAGACCGGCGCGGGAGAGACGACCGGGGCCGGCTCCGGGCTAGCAGCCACCACGGAGGACGGGAGCGGGGTGCTGAGGCGCGAGGCCACGGTCAGGCGGACCTTCTCGCCAGCCGCGACCTGTGCTCCCGCTGCGGGAATCTGGCTCACGATGCGCCACTGCGCGGTCGTGCCGGCAGCGTCGACCAGGACGTCATGGCCGTCGGGGGCCGTCGCCACGGCGAGCGCGAAGCAGCTCAGCGGGCCGGTGCGCGCCTGGTCCAGATCCCACCCGCCAACGGCCGGTGCTCGTAACGGCCACGGCTTCTCAGCGCACAGCTGCGCCGGGGACTTCGCCGTCGTGGTCAACGCCGTCGTCGTGGTGGCAGGAGTAGTGGTCGGAACCGCAGACGTCGACTCGGCACGTGCCGTGCTCTCCGGGACGGGCGTCTCGGACGCTTCGACAGCCGCAGTCTGCGGAGAGAGCTGTCCACCAACACCCATGAGGACAAAGGCCACGACGAGCAGAGCAACCGAACCACGACGACTGCCTACGCGAGCCCATCCGACCCGGCCTCTGACGACACCCCAGACCGCCACCAGGAAGGCGACCAAGCCTGCGAAGCTGAGGAACACACCCATGCCGTACCCACCCCTGATGCGTCGCTGCGGCGATGCCCCCGTTGCTGGCGCCGCGATCTACCGAACCAGCCGCAACCTATCTGTTCCCTGGGGCAAGTAGTTACCCGGGCTTTGCTCATTCGCCCCGTCGGGTCCCACGTCCACGGCCGCAGGCGGCTAACGTCGGCGCTGCGGCCCGACCGGCTTCCCCCGCTGAGCACGTGAGCATCGGACACGCCCCCACCCGCACGACTCTGTTCGTGCTGCCCGGGGGACACATTCGTGACGCTGCTGCGCACCTCACCGACGAGCATCGTCGGCATGGCCAGCCCTGACTCGCTCGTCGAGCAGCTGCTGGAGCAGATGCTGATCCGGACGGGCCGGCGGGCGAGCCCGTCAGAACAGACGTCCTGGGGTCGCAGCCTGCCCGTGCTCGCCCGGGACCTCGTCGACGCCGGGCTGCGCGACGTCGAGATGCTCGTGGAGTACCACCTCCCGCTGACTTCTCAACGAGCGGACGTGGTGCTCGCCGGGACCCACCCCGTCACCGGTGAGGCGTCCTACGTGGTGGTCGAACTCAAGCAGTGGTCAACGGCCCGGTCGTTCGAGGGGTCCGCCGAGCTCGTCGACGTGCCCGGCATGCCGGGTGGGCCGAAGCTGCACCCGGTGGCCCAAGTGCAGGGCTACTGCGACTACCTCGCCGACTTCACCCGCGTTCTCGCCGACCAGCCGGACGCCCTCGCCGGCGTCGCCTACCTCCACAACGCCACCGACCGGGCCTCCGTCGCTGATCTCCGCCGGTACCCCGTGTCGACGACCGGGCGGCTGTACACCGGCGCCGACCGTGGCGAGCTGATCGGGTTCCTCCAGTCCCGCCTGTCGACGCACGGCGGCGGACGCGTCGCGGCCGACAGGCTCATCAACTCCGCGGTCGCACCGTCCAAGCAGCTGCTCAAGGTGGCCGCGAGCGAGGTGCGCGACCGCGAGCAGTTCCGACTCGTCGGCAACCAGCAGCTCGCGGTCGACCTCGTGATGCACCAGGTCGAGCAGTCCCGTCGCGCCAACACCAAGCGAGTCATCGTCGTGACGGGCGGGCCGGGCAGCGGCAAGAGCGTCATCGCACTCTCCCTGCTCGGGGACCTGGCCAGGCAGGGGCGATCCGTCCTCCACGCCACGGGCTCGAGGTCGTTCACGCAGACGCTTCGCAAGGTGGCCGGTGCACGGGCTCCGCGCGTGCAGAAGATGTTTAAGTACTTCAACCAGTTCATGACCGCGGAGGCGAACGACCTCGACGTGCTGGTGCTCGACGAGGCACACCGAATCCGGCAGACCTCGGTCGACCGGTACACGAAGGCAGCGCTGCGAACCGACCGTCCTCAGATCGACGAGCTGATCTCCGCTGCGCGAGTACCGGTGTTCCTCCTCGACGAGCACCAGGTGGTGCGGCCGGGCGAGATGGGGTCGCTCGACCAGATCACCCGCTACGCCGAGTCACTGCACCTCGAGGTCGAGCACGTACACCTCGGCGAGCAGTTCCGTTGCGGCGGCAGCGAGGAGTATGTGCTGTGGGTGCAGCGCCTGCTAGGTCTGATCGATGGTGAACCGGGCCCGTGGCGGGGCGACCCCGCCTTCGCGGTCACAGTGGCGGACAGCCCGGAGGAGATGGAGGCCCTCCTGCAGGCGCGGCTCGACGAGGGCTACTCAGCGCGAATGTCCGCCGGGTACTGCTGGCCGTGGAGCGACCCCCGCGACGACGGCACGCTGGTGCCGGACGTCGAGATCGGTGGGTGGGCACGGCCCTGGAACCTCAAGGGCGATCGCGCGGTCGGTGAGGCACCGCCGTCCGCCTTGTGGGCGACCAACGAGGGCGGGTTCGGCCAGGTCGGCTGCATCTACACGGCCCAAGGGTTCGAGTATGACTGGAGCGGGGTCATCCTCGGCCCCGACCTGGTGTGGCGCGACGGTGGCTTCACGACGGTCCGCGACGCCAACCGCGACCCCGACATGCGCAACCGCACCAAGGTGACCGACGTGCAGTTCGACCAGTTGGTGCGTCACGTCTACAAAGTGCTGCTGACACGAGGAATGGCCGGAACGGTACTTTTCTCGATAGACGCGGAGACCAATTCTCGACTAAGAGAACTAATCTTGAACTGCAGTTAAGGTCCTTCGCGTCGACTAGTTCCCCAACTGGTAGTGCGTTGCTCATTATAGTATAACGAGTAGAACGTCACTTCGGCTCCGAGATTTCGCATCATATCTCGATCCGGCCACTGGACTCCGATTTTTCTCTTCCATTCACGAGTCTCGCCGCCTGCGAGCACATGATCTGTCAGTTCAAGTTCGCGAGCAACTTGTTCGGCGGAGCCATCGTAGTGAAAACGCTTGATGTCACAGGGGGCCGAGACCGTGATGCATATTGAGGTAATCGGCAGTCGGCTCGGATTGTGCAGAGTAAAAATATGCTCTGCGACTGACCAAGAATCGCTTCTTGGTTCGCGGGGAACGTCGAGCGCCTTCCAGGTCAGGGCCACGCCCTCCAGTTCGACCTCCCGATTACGCTCATCAGCGCGCACCTGCCTAAGCAACTGGACCCCGTTAAAGAGCAGCGCGCCTACACCGGCGAGAATCGCTACCAACGTCGTCGCAAAAGTCACCGTGGACCCTCCACTTCGTCGAGTCACACCCACACCGCTCGTATCGCGGCCCCATCGACCCCGCTCGGCTGACCGAAACGCCGGCGGACGGGAGAATATCGTGATCAGCTGACATACATGGTTCAGGACCTGACGACTGGCGCCTATGAGGCGCTCCGCACCACCTCGCTTGACGCCCACATTGCACGGACGCCGTATACCCCGATCTTCGTCGGCGTGGCGGCAGACGACGCTCCCGACGTCCTTGCGCGCCACATCGCCGAGGCGCTCCGCAGCGCGCTGGCCGACGTCAAGTCCGAGGAGCGCCTCAAGCTGGTCAACGCCGTCCTCGCTTCCGCCAGCGCTCACCCCGACATCGTGATTGCCCTTGAGCAGCTCATCACCTTGACCGAGCGGGTCGCCCCCGGCGCCGCCCGCCTTCGAGAAATTCCGGTTCCGCAGACCAAGCTCTCCGAAACCGCCTTATTGACTAACGCGCAAGGAACTCCGGGCGTCGGCGCAGAGATCGCCTCTGAGATCGGGAGCGCAGACCGGGTCGACCTGCTGTGCGCGTTCATCAAGTTCAGCGGCATCCGCATCATCCGCGACCAGCTCGTCGAGCTCCGCGAGCGCGGCATCCCGTTCCGCGTCATCACCACCACCTACATGGGCGCCACCGAGCGGCGCGCGATCGACCAGCTCGTCCGGGACCTCGGCGCCGAGGTCAAGATCAGCTACAACTCGCGCTCCACCCGGCTGCACGCCAAGGCGTGGTTGTTCCACCGCAGCAGCAGCTTCGACACCGGCTACGTCGGCAGCTCCAACCTCTCCCAGGCCGCCATGGTCGACGGCCTCGAGTGGAACGTCCGCATCTCCTCCGTCGCCACCCCCACCCTGGTCCGCCAGTTCACCGCGGCCTTCGACACCTACTGGAACGACCCCGCGTTCACCCCCTACGACCCCGATGCCGACGCGGAGCGCCTCGACGCCGCCCTCGCCGACGCGGGCTCCAGCACACCGATCCAGTCGGTCCTGTCCACCTCGGGGCTGCAGGTGCGGCCGTACCCGCACCAAGAGCAGATGCTCGAGGCCTTGGCCGTGGAGCGCGAAGTCCACGACCGGCACCGCAACCTGCTCGTCGCCGCCACCGGCACGGGCAAGACCGTCGTCGCCGCCCTGGACTACGCCGCGTTGTGCGAGCAGTCCGGTTACCAGCCGAGCCTGCTGTTCGTGGCGCACCGCAAGGAGATCCTCGAGCAGAGCCTGCGTACCTACCGGGAGGTGCTCGGCGACGGTGCCTTCGGCGAGCTCTTCGTCGACGGGCTCCGGCCCACCCGGTGGCGCCACGTCTTCGCCAGCGTGCAGGGCCTGAACCGGACGATGCTCGACGGACTCGACCCCGATCAGTTTGAGGTCGTCGTCATCGACGAGTTCCACCACGCCGAAGCCCCCACCTACCGCCACCTCCTCGAGCATCTGCAGCCGCGCGAGCTGCTCGGCCTCACCGCCACCCCCGAGCGCTCCGACGGCGTCAACGTCAGCCAGTTCTTCGACAACCGCGTCGCCTACGAGCTCCGGCTGTGGGACGCGCTCGACCAGGACCTGCTGTGCCCGTTCCACTACTACGGCGTCGCCGATGGCACCGACCTCTCCACGATCGAGTGGACCCGCGGCGCCTACGACCTGGCGGGCCTGTCGAACGTCTACACCGGCAACGACGCCCGCGCCCGCATCGTCCTCAACGCTCTGCGCGACACCGTCAACGACCCGTCCACCATCCGTGCGCTGGGCTTCTGCGTCTCCGTGGCCCACGCCCAGTACATGGCGCGGGTGTTCACCGAGGCCGGGTTGCCGTCGCTGGCTGTCTCCGGGGAGTCCTCCCGGGACGACCGTGCCGCCGCCTTCGCCTCCCTGCGCGCCGGGGACGCCCGCTGCCTGTTCGCCGTCGACCTGTTCAACGAGGGTCTGGACATCCCCGACGTCGACACCCTCCTGCTGCTGCGCCCCACCCAGAGCGCAACGGTGTTCCTCCAGCAGCTCGGCCGGGGGCTGCGGCGTACCCGCGGCAAGGCCGTGCTCACCGTCCTCGATTTCATCGGCCAGCAGCGGCGCGAGTTCCGCTTCGACCTCAAGCTCCGCGCGCTGACCGGCGGCACCCGCAAGGAACTCGAGACGCAGGTGGAGGCAGGGTTCCCGTTCCTGCCCAGCGGCTCCCGGATCGTCCTCGACCGGGTGGCAAGCCAGACCGTGCTCGACAGCGTGCGCGGGTCGATGAACCTCGGTGCCCGCAAGGAGGTCATCCGCGACCTCACCGCGGCCGGCGACGTCACCCTGGGGCGCTTCCTCGACGAGTCAGGCCGCGAGCTCAGCGACGTCTACCGCGCGAGCAGCTGGACGGCGCTCCGTCGGGCGGCCGGCACGACGAGCACCCCGGCCGGGGCGGGCGAGGAAGCCCTGCTGCGTCGCATGTCCGCGCTGGCCCACGTCGACGACGCGGAGCGGGCCGCGCTCTACCGCCGGATGTTCTCCCCCGACGCCCCGGACTACGACGACCTCGAGCCCCGCGAGCAGCACCTCGCCCGCATGCTGTTCTTCCTGCTGTGGCCGAACAAGGGCGACCACGCCTCGTACGCGGCGGGCTTGGCCACGCTGCGCGAGCACCCAGCGGTGGCCGACGAGGTCGGGCAGCTGCTCGATGTCGCCCTCGACCGGGTGCAGCACGTGCCCCGCGCACTGAGCCCGGCCCTGGCCCACCTGCCGCTGCTCTCGCACGCCACCTACCGACGCGAAGAGCTGCTGGCCGGCATCAGCTGGGCGTCGTGGGACCGCAGCGCGCGGGGCAACATCACCGGCGTCGCGTACTCCGAGGCCGAGCAGATCGACGCGCTGATGATCAACCTGCACAAGGAGGGCAGCGGGTTCAGCCCCACCACGATGTACCGCGACTACCCGATCTCCCGGGACCTCTTCCACTGGGAGTCGCAGAACGCCACGTCGACGTCGTCCACCGCGGGCCGGCGATACCTCGACAGCTCGGCGACCACGCTGCTGTTCGTCCGGGACCGGCCCACCGACGACCTAGGGGTGACCCCGTTCCTCTGCCTCGGTCCGGCGACCTACGTCGAGCACCAGGGCGAGCGGCCGATCGCGATCACGTGGCGGCTGGCCCGGCCGATGCCGGTGGACGTGCTGCAGAGCGGCTCCGTCGTCGCCGGATGATGCGTGGCACGGAGGTTGCGGCACTGGGCGTCGGCGGGGACGGTTTCGACCATGTCTGAGCAGTCCCGGCACCGGCGCGCCCTCGCAGCGGAGCGTTACCGGCCGCTCTCAGTCTCGTGCCTGCTGGTCGCCGAGGCCCCACCTGCCGCACCTGACCGCTACTTCTACTACGAGGACGTCCCCACCAACGACTGGCTGTTCCAGTACGTCGCCCTGGGGGTGTTCGGTGCGAAACCGTCGCGCACGCCGCACGACAAAGCCCGACACCTCCGGATGCTCCGGGACCGCGGGTACTTCCTCATCGACGCCTGCGAAGACCCGGTGAGCGAGCAGGGACTGGCCGGTTGCGTGCCTGGCCTCGTCGAGCGGGCTCGAGCGTTACGTCCTGACCGCGTCATCCTCATCAAAACCACCGTCTTCGATGTCGCGAACAACGCACTGCTCAGCGCCGGACTCCCCGTCGTGCAGGAGAGAATCCCCTTCCCCAGCAGCGGTCAGCAGCGCAACTTCGAGCGGGCCTTCGCGCGTGCGCTCGTCGCACCGCCCTGGCGGTTGACGTCGTAGCTGGTGCTCGCACCCGCGAGGTCCGCACGCCTGCCTCGTCATCTCAAGCTGCCCAGCGCAGCGCACACGCGATCCGCCGCCGCAACGGGGTCCTCGTGCTCCCACACCCGCACCACCGTCCACCCCTGTGCCTCGAGCGCCCGGGTGCAGTCGGCGTCGCGGGCCCGGTTGCTAGCGATCTTCCAGTCCCACCACGTCGCGTTGGCCCGCGGCCGGTGGTGGTGCACCGGGCAGCCGTGCCAGAAGCACCCGTCGACGGATACCGCGACCTTGCGCCGGCGGAAGCAGATGTCGATGGTCCGCCGACGGTTGCCGGGGGCCTTCACCTGCAGCCGGTAGCGCAGGCCCCGGCCGTGCAGCTCGCGGCGCAGCGCCAGCTCGGGCGCGGTGTCCCGACGCCGCAGCGTCGACATCTTCCGGGCCAGGACGGCCTCCGGCCGCACCCGATCAGGTTCGCTCGCGTCGGTCGACGTCACCACCGCGCCCGGATCACCCACCACGCCCGCACCCTGCACCCGAGGTCCGACACCGACCCGACATCGGCCGTGTTCCGGACGAACGCCGCGGACCGCCGTCGCATCCGGGCCGGCGTCGCTAGCGTCTCCTCCGACCGAACGGGGGGCGTGTGAGAGTAGACCGAGCAGGCCGGTGCCGCGGAGGGGCGACGGTCGGCTCAGCCCTCCTGGAGGTGGCCTACGAGGCGTTCCACGAGCACTGGTCGGAGGACGTGCACGACCACGGCGTGATCGCCGGGATCCTGCACGGCAGCGGGGACGTGCTCAGCAACACCGGCGGTGACCTCAAGGACCTGGCCACCGGGGCGTGGCACTCGGTGTTCGGATGAGCCGGACCCCCGCCCCGCCGCACCACGGCGAGCCGCCGTCGATCCCCCTGCTCGGGACCACCTGGTACCGCCGCGGCGCGGCCTACCGCGTCCGGCGCGTCCTCATCACCGTCGGCTTCACCCTGCTTGCTGCGTTCGCCGTGTTCGTCGCCGTCGCCGTGGTCACGGGGGTGCTCGAGGCCGCCGGGCCCACTGCGCGCGTCGTGGTGGTCGTCGTGCTCGTCCTCGGGGTCAGCGCCAGCCTGGTGAGCGCGTACCGCTGGCGGCGCGCCTACTGGGCCGGGCCCTCACGGCCCCTCGGTGCACCCCGCTCCCGCCAGGGCGCGGCCGGCATCGGGCTCGGCCCCATCGCCGTCCTCGGCGCACCGTTCGTCGTCGGGCACCTCCTCGCGGTCGTGCTCAACACCCTGGGCCACTACGTCACCGTCGAGGAGCGCGACGCCGCCCGACGGTGGCGGCCGCCGGACTGAGGACCGGCGCAGGTCGGGACGGAGCTCGGCACGGACTCCCGGCGAGACGGCGCGAACCTCGACTGGCCGATGCCCCCGAACCCGGGACGATGGGGGCATGGCTGATCTCTCGGACAAGGTCTTCGTCGTCGTCGGCGCCTCTGGGGCGCTGGGCTCGCGCATCGCGTCCCGGCTGGCCGACGCGGGCGCGACCCTCACCCTCACCGCCCGCGACACCGGCTCGTTGCCCGACGGCGCGCACACCGTGGCCGCGGACCTGCGCCGGCCGGACGCGGGGCAGGCCGTCATCGACGCCGCCCGCGAGCAGCACGGCCGCATCGACGGCGTGGTCGTGGCCTCCGGCATCGCCGCGTTCGGCCCGCTCGCCGACATCGACGACGACACCGTGGACGACCTCGTCCTCGTCGACTTCCTCGGCCCGCTGCGGGTGCTGCGTGCGGCGCTGCCCGTCGTCGAGCAGGGCGGGGTGATCGCCGGGATCAGCGCCGTGCTCGCCGAGCAGCCCGTCGGGAACATGGCCACCTACTCCGCGGTCAAGGCCGCCGCGTCCGCGCTGTACGTCGCCGTGGCCAAGGAGGCGCGGCGCAACAAGATCCGCGTGCTCGACATCCGCCCGCCGCACACCGACACGGGTCTGGCCGACCGCGCCATCGCCGGCGAGGCGCCGTCCATGCCGAACGGGGCCGACCCCGACGCGGTGGCCGACCGCATCGTCGCCGCACTCACCGGCGACGAGCGCGACGTGCCCAGCTCCGCCTTCAGCTGACCACCGGGTCCGTCCGACGCGCGCCGACCTGGCTGAGCTGGGCCGCGGTCTGCGTCGACCGGCTAGGCCGCGCGACCGCCCTGGGCCGTGGCGACAGCGGTTCAGCGCGGGAATCGGACTGGGACCCGAGTCGTCACCGATCCCCGCGGAGCAGCCACGTCGCCCATGACGGCGCTGCTGTCGTCGCGCAGCTCTCGGGAGACGGCCGACCTGGACGCCGGCCCGCCGCGGTAGTGACAGTGACTATGACTACGCGTCACCGCCTGGCCGGGTCTGATAGCGACGGACATGGTCGGAACCCTGACGCCACCGCGCGCGTCTGAGACACTGATGGGCCTGTGATCGGAGGAGGGACGCGAGAATGTTGACGGCAGACGGCGGAGGCGGGGGCATCCCGTTCTGCACGCCCGATGCGCCACCCGAGCAGCTCGGCGGTGGTGCGTTCCGCATCGAGCCGGACAAGATCCCCGGCCTGATCAACGGCCTCAGGACGGCGCTGAACGACCTCGACGTCATCCGCGAGACCGCCGGGCAATCGATCATGCTGCAGCCCCCGGGACGGGACCCGTACAGCGCGGACGCGATGACGAACTTCGCCAACACGATGTCGGGCGGGAGCAACGCATACATCCAGGCGCACATGGCCTACGTGGACAGCATCAAGCAGACCATCGGCAACCTCGAGAAGCTGCTCAAGTCGACCCAGGCGCAAGAACAGGCGACGAGCTCGTCCCTCGGGTCGACGGGCTCGTGAGGGCCATCAGTGCGGCGCAGGCCGTCACGGCTTCGCTCCTGGTCATGGGCGCGGCGGCGTGCACGTCAACGGCGTCGGGAACTGCTACCCCGAGCACGGCAGCCGCTCCGACCACTCGACTGGCGCCCGCTATCACGGCGCCGCAGGTCAACCTCGCCGCAGCCGAGGCCAACCCCTGCAGCGTGCTGGACACCAGCGCGCTCAGCGCCTTGGGGCTCGCGGGCCCAGGCGTCTCGAGCCCGACCGGCAAGCTCGGGCTCGGGCCCGAATGTGCGTGGCAAGCCTCCCAGCCTTCCGGTCCCCGCCTCACCATCCGCGTCAACAACCAGACCGGTGGGATCGAAGGCGCGTACCAGCGTCGCTCGAGCTTCGCCGTCTTCACCCCGTTGACGGTGGACGGGTACCCCGCGGTCAACGCCCAGGCAATACCCGGTGACACCGACTGCAGCCTCAGCGTGGGAGTCAACGACACCCAGCTGCTGGGCGTGGACTACATCCCTTCGTTCGGTACTGCCGAGTCGAGCGACCCCTGCGGCAAGGCGTCCGAGATCGCGACCCAGGTCATCACGAAGCTTGCCGGCTGACGACAGAGAGGACGGACGATGACGACACCAGGCTGCTCCGACATCCGCGTCACCGGCGTGGACGGCGAGACGATCTACCGGTGGTTCACCGAGGGCCCCCGGCCCGCGTCCAGCACCGACCCCCTCGCCGAGTCCTGGGGGCAGATCCAGACCCAGCTGGCCCAGGTCCGTGAGTCGGTGCAGAAGGTCCTCAGCGACGCGGGCGCCGTGTGGTCGGGCGAGTCGGCTGACGCCATGCAGGCCGCGGTGGCGCCCATGGCCACGTGGGCGGACAACGCCTCGACCGCCGCTGCCATGGCCAAGAGCGCGGTGACGATGCAGTCGGGCGACTTCGGCACGGCATCGTCGTCGGTCGTCCCCGTCGCCTCCGAGCCGGACAAGCCATGGCAGGCCTACGTTCCTCTCATTGGCGGGGCGCTCGGCGGCGACGACTACGACACCAAGATGGCCGAGCGCGCCGCCCAGACCGCCCACAACCAGGCCGTCGCCACCTCCTACGCGGGCAACTCGGCGTCCAACGTCTCCTACATGCCCCAGTTCGCGGCCCCTCCGACCATCAACAGCGGCGTCGCGGCGCCCACCACCCAGCCCCCCGGGGTGGGCGGTGGACCCGACATCCCGGGGCAGGTCGGTGGCGCGGGTGCCAGCACCGGCAGCGCGGGCTTCGTCGGGGCGGCCCAGGGACCCGGCGTAGGAGCGAGCTACCTCGACCAGGGCAGCGGCATCACCCAGCAGCAGACCGGTGGCACCGGCGGCGGGTCGACGGGCGGCAGCGGCTCCGGCGGCGGTGGGAACGGCAGCGGACCCGGCTCCGTCGGCGCCGCCACGGTGGGCACCGTCCCGACCGGGCCCGGCGGCGGCGCGGGCACCAGCCCGGCCGGCATCGGCGGCAGCGGGGTCGGCGGCCGAAACCCCGGCGGAGCGGGCACCGGTGACGGCGCACCCGGCAGCGCGGGCACCCGCCGCGGGAGCGGGTTCGACGGTGCGGGCGGTGTCGGCGGTGTGGGCTCCGGCCGCGGCAGCGCTGGCGCCGGCAGCCTCGGCGGGCGCGGCCTCGGGGCCGGCGGCACCGCCGGT
>NZ_BAAGQZ010000047.1:0-53845 GCF_054783215.1 Rhodococcus aerolatus
GTGGCCGTCTCACCTCACGACGCCACGCCCATCAGCGAAGCCGTACACCACGTCCCTGGACGCAACTCACGATGCAAGATCATCCGCGATCACGTCACGATCACACGACCCCTCGCTGGCACTCGCGAGATGCAATCCTGCAGGTCAGAACCGGAGCCGCCTGTCGGAATCGAACCGACGACCTTCTCATTACGAGACGGGTGCAGCACGTCCTGCGCCCCGGCCGGGGTCCCGTTGATGCTGGTCAGCGGGCCGCGTGGTCCGGTGAGATACGGCCGGTCCCCCGCGGTTCTAGGAATACTGTGACCACACTGCGATCACATCACCCGGCGCACGGCAGCGCGTGTAGTCGGTCGAGCAGCCGCCCCTCGGTTGTGCACCGAGGCCGACCGGAGGTCGCAGTCTCGCTGACGCTACCGACACCGCGTGGACCGGAGCGGGGGTCGCCTCACGACCGGGGCGGAGCACAGCCTGCTACGTGGTGGGTGCCCGACCCACCCACCACTGCACCGCGGTCGCAGCGCTGTCGCGGGCGCGGTCGGGGCTGTCGCCCATCCCGACGACGATCCGGGTGCACAGGGGGCGCAGGACCGTCACCAGGGGGTCGACGTGGCCGGCGAACTGGCCCGCGGCCTCGAGGGTGACGAACCCGTGCACCGCGCTCCACAGCTCCGCGGCGACGGCCGCGGGCGTGATCGGCTGCAGCCGGCCGGAGTCGACGAGTCGCCGGCACGCCCCCTCGAGCAGGGCGTAGCACTCGGCGAAGCGGTCGCTCGGGCGGGCGCGGTCGCTGGGCTGGGCCCGGTAGGTGCCCCGGGTGGAGAGGCCGAACATCAGGTCGTAGAGGTGGGCGTCGGCGACCGCGACGTCGCGGGTGCACAGGGCCATCGCGAAGAGCTGCGCCACGGGGTCGCCCACGTCGGCCGCGATGCCGGTGTAGGTGTCGCGCAGCTCGGTGAAGGCCCGTTCGACCAGAGCTGCGACCAGCTCCGGGACGCCGCCGAAGTGGTAGTAGATCGCGGTGGTCGACTCCCCCGCCTTGTCGGCGACGACCCGGGCCTTCAGCTGCGCCGGACCCTGCGTGCGCAGCACCTCCGCCGCCGCGCGGAGCACCCGCTCGCGCGTCGAGCCTGCGGCACCGTCGAGCGGGCGCGGGTCCTCCGGGGTGCCTGCCACGCGCGTCAGTGTCCTCGCCCTTCCCCCGCGATCAAACTGATGTTAGAACTTCGTTGTGCAGAACTTCGTCACACCTCAGAAGAGCGAGTCCCCAACGGCGGGTGACCACGAGCCGCGCCGCAAAGCGCTGGTGCTGCTGACGCTCTCCCTCGCGGTGTTCGTCGTCAACGTGTCCACGACGATCGTGAACATCGCCCTGCCCACGCTGGTCCGCGAGCTCGGCGCCTCCACCCGGGACCTGCTGTGGATCGTCGACGCCTTCAACCTCGCGTTCGCCGCGCTGGTGCTCGCCGCCGGCTCGCTGAGCGACCGCTTCGGCCGTCGGCCCGCGCTCCTGGCCGGGCTGACCCTCTTCGGCGTCGCCTCGCTCGTCGGCGCGTTCAGCTCCGGCCCCGGTGTCCTCATCGGCTGGCGCGCGGTGGCCGGGGTGGCGGCGGCCGTGGTCTACCCGGTGACGCTGTCGATCCTGACCAACGTGTTCACCGGGCGGGGTGAGCGGGCCCGGGCCATCGGGATCTGGGGCGCCGCCACGGGGCTGTCGGTCGCGGTGGGCCCGGTGGTCGGCGGGGCGCTCATCGAGCACTTCTGGTGGGGCTCGATCCTGCTGCTCAACGGCGGCGCCGCCGTCCTGACACTGCTGCTGGCCCTGTGGCTGGTGCCCGACTCCCGGGACCCGGAGACGCCCCCGCTCGACCTGGCGGGCCTCGCCCTGTCGACCGTGGCGCTCGGGGCGCTGGTCTACACGATCATCTCCGCCCCGGACCGGGGGTGGGCCGCGCCCGCCACGCTCGGCGGGTTCGCCCTCGCCGCCGTCGTGCTGGTGGTGTTCGTCCTGCAGGAGCGCCGCGTCGCCCACCCCATGCTCGACGTGCGGCTGTTCACCAACCTGCGGTTCACCGCCGCCAGCGGGGCCGTGACCAGCGCGTTCTTCGCGTTGTTCGGCTTCATCTTCCTCGTCACGCAGTACTTCCAGTCGGTGCGGGACTACGGGCCCCTCGAGACCGGGCTGCGCATGCTCCCCGTCGCGGTGTCCCTGGCGGTGCTCGCGCTGGTCGGGCCCAGGCTCGCCCTCGCGATCGGCTCCAAGCTCGTCGTCGCCCTCGGCCTGGGCTCGCTCACCGTCGCCTTCCTCTGGGCCTCCACCATCAGCGCGGACACCAGCTACTCCGTCGTCGTCGGGCAGATGGTCTTCCTCGGCGGCGGTCTCGGGCTGACCAGCGCCCCTGCGACCGAGGCCATCATGGGGGTGGTCGCCCCCGAGAAAGCCGGCATGGGCTCCGCGGTCAACGACGCCACCCGCGAGCTCGGCGGCACCCTCGGCGTCGCCGTCATCGGGTCCGTCGCGCTCTCGGTCTACCGGGACCGGCTCGGCACCCCGCCCGTGCCCGCCCAGCTGCTCGACCCCGCCCGCGAGTCCGTCGGCGCCGCCCGCGAGGCCGCGACCCAGGCCGCCGGCCTCGGCGACACCGCCCGGGCCGCGGGCGAGCAGGTCCTGGCCCTGGCCCGCGCCGGGTTCGTCGACGGGTTCACCACCGGCTGCACCGTCGCCGGGGTGGTCACCGCCGTCGCCGCCGTCCTCACCCTCGTCTACCTGCCCGCCCATCCGCAACGCACCGCCCACCCAGGAGACAGCTGATGGGCCGCGTGCTCGGCGTGTCGGCCCCCGGCGACCGACCATGAGCGCCACCCGCGTCGACCTCACCGGGAAGGTCGTCCTCATCACGGGTGGCACCGGGGGCATCGGCCTCGCGACCACCCGGGAGCTGCTGACCCGCGGGGCCAGCGTCGTCGTCGCCGACCTGCGCCCGGACACCCCCGACGTCGCCGCCCGACTCTCTCCCGACGCGCTCGGGGTGGTCGCCGACGTCCGCGACCGGTCGAGCCTGGACGCCGCAGTCACTGCTGCCGTTGACCGGTTCGGTCACCTCGACGTCGTCGTCGCCAACGCCGGGGTCCTCGCCCGCGCCGGCACCTTGCGCGTCACCGACCCCGCCGCCGTCGAGGCGTTGTTCGCGGTGAACGTCCAGGGCGCGGTGAACACGGTGGGTGCGGCGATGGAGCAGGTGGTGGCGAACCGGGGGCAGATCGTGCTGCTCAGCTCGGTGTACGCCTACCTCAACGGCATGGGCACCATCCCGTACGCCATGAGCAAGGCCGCCATCGAGCAGCTCGGCCGCGGCCTGCGCGTCGAGCTCGCCGCCCACGGCGTCAGCACCACCACCGTCTACTTCTCCCTCATCGAGACCGACATGATCCGCGACGGGGTGGACGCCGACCCGGGCGCGTCGGCGCTGATGGCCACCATGCCCGCACCCCTGCTCACGCGACTGCGCCCGGAGGCGGCGGCCACCGCGATCGTCGACGGACTCGAGCGGCGCGCCGCCCGGGTGATGCTGCCCCGACGCTGGCGACCCGTCTCCGCTCTGCGCGGCATCGCCGGCCCCGCCCTCGACGCCCGCCTCACCACCGACCGCCGCACCCAGCGCGCCCTCGCCGCGCTGGACGACCCCACCCGAGAGGACACCACCGTGACCACCGCGACCCACACCTGGGCCACCACCCCGACCCGCACCGTCGACGTCGGTGGGGTGCCGTTCGCCTACCGCGAGCTCGGCACCGACAACCCCGGCGTCCCGGTCGTGCTGCTGCACCACCTCACCGCCGTGCTCGACGACTGGGACCCGCGGCTGCTCGACGGCCTCGCCGCGCAGCACCACGTCATCGCCGTCGACAACCGCGGCGTCGGCTCCACCGGCGGGAAGGTGCCGTCCACGGTGGACGCGATGGGCCGCGACGTCATCGCCTTCCTCCGGGCGATGGGCCACGAGAAGGTCGACCTGCTCGGCTTCTCCCTCGGCGGCGGTGTCGCCCAGATGGTCGCCCTGCAGGCCCCGGAGCTGGTGCGGCGCCTCGTCCTGGCCGGGACCGCACCCAAGGGCGGCGGCGGGGTCAGCGCGGTCACCGGAGTGTTCGTCACGGCCTACCTCAAGGCCGCACTGACCCGGTCGGACCCCCGCAACTTCCTGTTCTTCCCCCGCACCACCGAGGGCAGGCGGGCCGCCGCGGCCTACCTGGACCGGCTCGACGAGCGCACCCACGACCTCGACGACCCGATCTCGCTGCAGGCCCGCATCAACCAGCTGCGCGCCATCCGCGCCGCCGGGCTCGCCGACCCGGACGACCTGTCGCGCATCACCGTTCCCGTGCTCGTGGCCAACGGCGACGACGACCTCATGGTCGCCAGCGCCAACTCCCACGACATGGCCCGCCGACTGCCCGACGCCAAGCTCGTGATCTACCCACGCTCCGGGCACGGCGGGATCTTCCAGCACCACGAGCAGTTCGTGCCCGAGGTCCTCACGTTCCTGGCCGACCGGTGAGCCGGCCCGCGGACTTCCTGACCATCGACGCGTTCGAACGGCCCCCGGGCGGGAACCGGCGCTGGCGCAGGCAGGCCCGCGCCGCGCTCGAGACACCACCACCCGGGCTCCGCTCGGCCACGGTCAACCACGCCAACACCGGCACCCACTCCCTGGTGCCCCGCATCCCCCCCGGGAGCGCGCTCGTCCTCGCGTGGGACAGCGCGGAGGCCGCCGCCGACGCGTGGCACGGTCCGCTGCGCGGGCTCGTCGACGGCCCGGGGCGCTTCAGCCTCGACGGCCAGGTCGCCCGCGCCCGCAGGGAGCACGACGACGACACCTGGCACGGGTGGACCCCCACCGACGAGGGCGCCGACCCGATCGACGCCGCCGACCCCGTGGCCGTGGTCGTCCACGGCGTGCTGCGCCGCCGTCACCTGCTGGGCTTCCTGCGCAACAACCTGCACGCCGCGAGCCGCGCCGCCCACCACCCCGGGCACCGCGGCAGCGTCGACGTCTCCTCCGCGCTGCCCTTCGAGCACACCTCGATCAGCCTCTGGAAGACCCTCGAGCTCGCCGAGGACTTCGCCTACGCCCCCGGCGGACACGCCCCCGTCGTGAAGCACGCCCGCCAGGCCGACACCCACCGCACCGGGGTGTTCCTCCGCGTGCGCCCCCTTGCCAGCACCGGCGGCCTCGGCGGCTGCGACACCGCCTACCCCGACCTGCCCCCGGCGAACCGGGGCTGACCAACAGCGCGGCGCGGTCACCGGCCACAGTCCGCGGGCCACCTCCGTTCCGGGTAGTACCGGGCGGCGTCGACTCAGCGGCGTCTGCTCGAGAACCCCACATCGTGCGGTCGGGTCGGTGCGGTCACGATCCAGGTGCGACCCGTGACACCCGCACCCTGACGACACCAGCGCGCACCCCACATCACCGGAGGTCCCTGCCGTGACGACGTCCACCAGCACCCCGCACTCGATGGTCAGGCTCGACATCGCGACCGGACAGCCGTTCGCGCAGCTCCTCGAGGCCTTCACCGCCGCGGTCCCACCCCTCGACCTGCCGCGCCTGGTCGAGATGGTCAGCAACGGCGGCACGTGGGACGACGTCACCGCGGCGGTGGACGCAGCCGCACCTCACGACTTCGTCATCTTCTCCAGCATCGACGGCCGGGGGATGACGCAGGCGGCGGGGGCGCGGATGTCGGGGTTCGTGGCCTTCGAGATGGGCAACCCCGTCATCGCCGAGCGCATGGCCAGGCACGACATGGACGCCATGCTGTACGCGCCGCTCCGCGTGCTGATCCGCGAAGCGTCGGACGGCACGGCCGTGCTCGTCCTGGACCAGCCCTCAACGGTGTTCGCCGGGTTGGACAACGACGACATCAACGCCGTCGGCCGCGAGCTCGACATGAAGGTCGCCAGACTGCTCGACGCCCTGGGTGTGGTGGCCCCACCGCAGCTCGGCACCTGACACCCAGAACCGGCACATCATGCTGTGACCGGGGCGCTCGGTCGAGCCGAGGGGGTCCGCTCCGGAACCCTCAGAGGCGGGGTCGGAGTCCGTCGGAGACGAGCGCGTGTAGCGGTCGCGGCGGGCGTCCTCGCGCTCGGGGGCCTGTCCGGCCACCGACCTGCCCGCCCTGGTGCGCGAGCTCGGGGTGCGCTCCGAGGCGCGCCGTGAGTCCCGGCACGACGTCGACCACGAGGGACGGTCACGTTCCGGGCCTTCGTCAAGCGCCGCCGCGCCGCGTCCCGTCGATGCCGGTTCGTCCCCGTGGGGCTCTGCAGCCCGCTGGAAGCACCGCTGCCACCAGGTACGAGCTGGTGACGACCGGCGCCGCTCGACACCACGACAACGGGCGGCCTCAACGGGAACGACGAGCCGCATTCCACTCCTTGCGACCACACCGGGGCCTCAGGGCACGAGCAGGGACGGCGGCAGAGTGCCGCCATGTGACGAAGCGGCGCATCGCTGCTGGTCAGGGCCGGAGCCGCCTGTCGGAATCGAACCGACGACCTTCTCATTACGAGTGAGATGCTCTACCGACTGAGCTAAGGCGGCGCGGCCACGGGCGAGCCCGGCGACCGGTGGGCGAGTCTAGCGGGCCGCGGGGGCCCGGCCGCCACCCCCGTGCTCACGCCTCGTCCGCCACCACCGTGGTGCCCGCCGCCGCTGCTAGCGGGGCGGCCTTGGCCAGGCACTCCCGCCACTCCGCGGCCGGGTCCGACGACACGGTGACCCCGGCGCCGACGCCGAGGGTCACCCCGTCCGGGCCGTCCGCGCGGCGGGCGACCTCGAAGGTCCGGATGGCCACGGACAGCTCGAGGCCCGCGGCGGGGCTGGAGTACCCGACGGCCCCGGTGTAGACCCCGCGCGGGTGCTCCTCGAGCCGGTCGACCAGGGCCCGGGCCGCGATCTTCGGTGCCCCGGTGACCGACCCGGGCGGGAACGTCGCCGCGAGCAGCGCCGCGTCGTCCACCCCGTCGGCCAGCTCGGCGGTGACCCGGCTGACGAGGTGCCACACCCCGACGTGCGGCTCGACCTGCAGCAGCGACGGCACCCGGACGGTCCCGGTGGCGGCGACGCGGCCCAGGTCGTGGCGCACCAGGTCGACGATCATCACGTTCTCCGCGCGCTCCTTCGCCGAGGTGCGCAGCCGCTCCACGGCCGGGTCCGGCTGCGCGCCGGGCGTTCTGGGCACCGTCCCCTTGATGGGCGCGGACTCCACGGCCCGGCCGCGGCGGCGCAGGAACAGCTCCGGGCTCAGGCTGACCACCGCGGTGCCGGGGGTGACGACGAGGGCGGCGTGCGCGGGCTCGAGGCGCTCACACAGGTCGGCGAAGAGTGCGACCACCGAGCCGGTGAGCTCGCCGCGCAGCGCGAGGCACACGTTGGCCTGGTACACCTCCCCGGCCCTGATCTGCTCGACGCACTCCTGCACGGCCGCGGTGTAGCGCGCGGCCGTGGTGGCGGCGGTCAGCGGACCGAGCCGGTAGCCGCCCGGCGCGTCCGCGCGCAGGTGCACGGCCCGGCGGACGGCGACGTCGTCGCACAGCTCGGGCAGCCACTCGTGGGTCCACCCAGCGCCGGGGCGGTGGCGCAGCACGTCCGGGTACAACCCCCACCAGCCGGGCTCGGCCGGCCCGCCGGGCTGCGGGTAGCTCAGCCAGCCGAACCACCCGCCCCCCACCCGGTCCCCGCCACCGAGCCCGACGTCACCCGGCGTCGTGGCCGTGCGCACCGGGTCGCGGGCGACGAGCATCCCCCCGCCGGCCCAGTCCCCCCGCAGCACCACCAGGCCGTCCACCGGGGCCAACCCGCGCAGCACGTCGAGCTCGGCGCCGAGCGCGACCGGCTCCGACCGGACCTCCACCTCAGCGGGTGCGGGCAGCCGTCGCGCGGGCCCGGGCGGCGGTGGCCAGCATCCCCGCGGCCAGGGACCCGCCGACGCCCTCACCGGCGCGCAGCCGCAGGTCGAGCAGCGGCTCCAGTCCCAGCTCGCGCAGCACCAGGGCGTGCGCAGCCTCCCGGCTGCGCTGCCCCGCCACGAGGTGCGCGGCGCACCCGGGCTCCAGGCGCACCGCGAGCAGCGCGGCCACCGAGGTCGCCAGGCCGTCGAGCACCACGGCGGCCCCGGCGGACGCGGCCCCCAGCACCACCCCGGTCAACAGCGCCAGCTCGGCGCCCCCGACGGCGGCCAGCACCACCTCGGGGGACGACGCCGGACCCACCCCGGTGCGGGCGAGCGCGGCGGTGACGGCCGTGCGCTTGGCGTCGACGGTGGCGGTGTCCGACGACGCCCCGAGCCCGACGACGTCCGCCGCCGGCAGCCCGAGCAGGGCCGCGGCGAGCGCAGCGGCGACGGTGGTGTTGCCGACCCCGACCTCGCCCAGCACGACGAGCCCGCCCCCGGTGCCGGCGCCGAGCTCCCGGCCGCG
This sequence comes from Rhodococcus aerolatus, assembly GCF_054783215.1. NCBI lineage: Bacteria > Bacillati > Actinomycetota > Actinomycetes > Mycobacteriales > Nocardiaceae > Rhodococcus > Rhodococcus aerolatus. The sequence continues at coordinate 8,480 of NZ_BAAGQZ010000047.1, forward strand.
GGCCAGCAGCGCGGCGACGTCGGGCGCGGTCAGCGCGTCGGCCCCCACCAGGTCACCGCGGGGCCCGGCCGGACGGGCGACGAGCGCCCCGGGGACCGCCTCGGCCACCCCCGCGTCGACGACAACCACGTCGAGCCCCGCCTCCCGGGCCGTGACGACCCCGAGGGCCTGCCCGGCCACCGCGGCCCGCAGCACCTCCGCGGTCACGCCCACCGGGTAGGCGGAGACGCCGTGGGCGGTGACGGGGTGGTCGGCCGCGGCCAGGACGAGCGTGCCGTCGGTCGGGCGCGGGTGGCCCAGGGCGAGCACCCGGTCCAGCGCCCGGTCGAGCACGCCCAACGAGCCCGGCGCGGTGAGCACCTCGTCCGCCCGGTCCCGCGCCCCCACCACGGCCGCCTGGTCCGGGGCGCGCAGCCGCGACACCGGGGCGGCCACGTCGTCGGCGGGCCACCGCTCGGCCAGCACCACGTCGGCCAGCGGCGCCCGGCGCGACCAGCCGGCCCGCTCCAGGCCGGGCGCGGGCGGGCGCTCGTCCGGCCACCCCAGGCACAGCCAGCCCAGCGTCTCCACGCCCTCGGGCAGGCCCAGCAGCCCGGCGAGGTCCTCGGGGCGGAACAGCGTCACCCAGCCGACGCCCAGGCCCTCGGCACGGGCGGCGAGCCACAGGTTCTGGATCGCGCAGGCGCAGGACCACAGGTCGGCGTCGGGGAACGTCGCCCGGCCCAGCACCCCGGCAGCGGGGGCGCGGCGGTCGCAGCACACCACCACCCCCAGCGGGGCCTCGCGGATGCCCTCGAGCTGCAAGTCCAGCAGCCGCCGCGCCGACTCCGGGTCGAGCCCCTCGGCCTGGGCGAGGCGCTCCCGGTCGGCCAGCAGCGCGGCCCGCTCCCGGGTGGCGGGCTCGGCGACGACGACGAAGCGCCACGGCTGGGAGTGCCCCACCGACGGGGCGGTGTGGGCGGCGGTGAGCACCCGGGTGAGCACCTCGTCGGGCACCGGGTCGGGCCGGTAGCGGCGCACGTCGCGGCGGGCGGCGAGCACGCCGTGCAGCGCGTCGCGGGCCTCGGCGGGGAAGGCCCAGGCAGCCGGGTCGTCGGCGCGCTCGCGGGCGGAGGTGGGGTCGCCGACCAGGGGGACCGGCCTGGCCCAGGTGCTGCTCACGACGTCGTCCTCCTCCCGCTGCCGGCCCCCACCCCACCACGCGCCGCACCGACCCCGGCGCCCAGGACCCACCGGGTCCGGGCCCGCAGGCTCCGACATCAGGTGGATCCTCCTGAATTCGTCGCTTGCTGCGAGCACCACCGGGCCGGGGCGCTGCCGACCGGCAGCCCGCGGCTACCGTGGTCCCACCATGACGACGACCCCCGCGACGACCCCGCGGTACGACTACGAGCACGACGGGGCCGAGATCTACCGCCGCTCCTTCGCGACGATCCGCGCCGAGGCCGACCTCGGCGCCTTCGCGCCCGCGCTGAGCCAGGTCGTCGTCCGCATGATCCACGCCTGCGGCATGACCGACCTCCCCGCGGACGTCGAGGCCTCCGACGGCGTCGTCGAGCGGGCCCGGGCCGCGCTGCAGGCCGGCGCCCCGATCCTCTGCGACGCCCACATGGTGGCCAGCGGCATCACCCGCGCCCGGCTCCCCGCAGACAACGAGGTCGTCTGCACGCTGACCGACCCGGGCGTCCGCGCACTGGCGGCCACCCTGTCCACCACCCGCTCCGCGGCCGCGGTCGACCTGTGGGCCGACCGGATGGGCGGCGCCGTGGTCGCCATCGGCAACGCCCCCACCGCCCTGTTCCGGCTGCTCGAGCTGCTCGACGCCGGCGCCCCCCGCCCGGCCGCGATCCTGGGCCTCGCCGTCGGCTTCATCGGGGCCGCGGAGTCGAAGGTCGCGCTGGCGAGCAGCGGGCAGGACTTCCTCGTCGTGCACGGCCGCCGCGGCGGCAGCGCCATGGCCGTGGCGGCCGTCAACGCCGTCGCCTCGACCCGGGAGTAGGCGTGGCAGGCACCCTGTACGGCGTCGGGCTCGGCCCCGGCGACCCCGAGCTGGTCACCGTCAAGGCGGCCCGGCTCGTCGCGGCGGCGGACGTCGTGGCCTACCACTGCGCGCAGCACGGCCGCTCCATCGCGCGCACCATCGCCGAGCCGTACCTGCGCGCGGGCCAGCTCGAGGAGTGCCTGACCTACCCGGTGACGACGGAGACGGCCACCCACCCCGGCGGGTACACCGGCGCGATCGAGGAGTTCTACACCGAGGCCGCGGAGCGCCTGGCCACCCACCTCGAGGCCGGCCGCGACGTGGTGCTGCTCGCGGAGGGCGACCCGCTCTTCTACAGCTCCTACATGCACATGCACAAGCGCCTGGCCGGCCGGTTCGCCACCGAGGTGGTGCCCGGGGTCACCTCCCCCAGCGCCGCCAGCGCGGCCGCCGGCACCCCGCTGGTGCAGCACGAGGACGTGCTCACCGTGCTGCCCGGTGGCCTGGACGCCGACACCATGGCCCGGCACCTCGCCGACGCCGACGCCGCGGTGGTCATGAAGATCGCGCGCCGCTTCGGCACCGTCCGCGACGCCCTGAAGCAGTCGGGCCGGGTCGACGACGCGCTGTTCGTGGAGCGCGCCTCGACGGGGGTGGAGACCGTGCGCCCGGTGACCGACGTCGACGGCGACACCGTGCCCTACATGTCGCTGGTGCTCGTCCCCGGCCGCACCGCCGCGGCCCCGGTCGTGCCCGACGAGCCGGGTCCTGGCGAGGTCGTCGTCGTCGGCCTGGGCCCCGGCGGGCCCGAGTGGCTCACCCCGGAGGCCCGCGCCGAGCTGGCCGCGGCCGAGCACCTCGTCGGCTACGTCACCTACGTCGACCGGGTGCCCGTGCGGGCCGGGCAGCAGCGCCACGCCAGCGACAACCGGGTGGAGGCCGAGCGGGCCGCGTTCGCGCTCGACCTGGCCCGCCGCGGGCACCGGGTCGCGGTGGTGTCCTCCGGTGACCCGGGGGTGTTCGCCATGGCGGCGGCAGTGCTCGAGGTGGCCCAGGGGGACGGCACCGGGGCCACCGACGTGCCCGTGCGGGTCGTCCCCGGGCTCACCGCCGCGCAGGCCGTGGCCAGCCGGGTCGGCGCCCCGCTGGGCCACGACTTCGCCACGATCTCGCTGTCCGACCAGCTCAAGCCGTGGTCGGTCATCCGGGAGCGGCTCGACGCCATCGGCCGCGCCGACCTGGTGGTGGCGATCTACAACCCCGCGTCCCGCACCCGCCGCGAGCAGGTCGCCGAGGCACGCGACCTGATGCTCACCCACCGCTCGCCGGACACCCCGGTCGTCGTCGGCCGGGCCGTCGGCTCCGACGTGGAGCGCGTCGCCGTGGTGCGGCTGGCCGACCTCGACCCGGCCGACGTCGACATGCGCACCATGCTCATCATCGGCTCCACCCAGACCCGCGCCGTGGTGGCGCCCGACGGCACCACGACGGTGTGGACGCCGCGCAGCTACCCGGCCGACGGCCAGGGCTGACGGCGCGGCCATGACCGGCGCGGCGCTGCGCACGGGGTGGACGACCGGCGCCTGCGCCACCGCCGCCACCACCGCGGCGTGGACGGCCCTGCTGACGGGGGAGTTCCCCGACCCGGTGACCATCACGCTGCCCCGCGGCCAGACCCCGGCGTTCGCGCTGACCGACGAGGAGCTCGGGGACCGCTCGGCGCTGGCCGCGGTGACCAAGGACGCCGGCGACGACCCCGACGTGACCCACGGCGCGGTGGTGTGGGCCCGGGTGCGGCGCGGCGAGCCCGGCAGCGGGGTGGTGTTCGTCGGCGGCGCCGGCGTGGGCACCGTGACCAAGCCCGGGCTGCCCCTGGCCGTGGGTGAACCCGCCATCAACCCCGTGCCGCGGTCGATGATGACCACTGCGGTGGAGCAGGTCTCGGCCGCCCACGGTGCCCCGGCCGACGCCGTGGTCGAGGTCGGGGTGCGGGGCGGGGAGGAGATCGCCGGGCGCACCTGGAACCCGCGGCTGGGGATCCTGGGTGGACTGTCCATCCTGGGCACCACCGGGGTCGTCATCCCCTACTCGTGCTCGGCGTGGATCGACTCCATCCGCCGCGGGGTCGACGTCGCCCGCGCGGGGGGCCGCACCCACGTCGCCGGGTGCACCGGGTCCACCTCGGAGGACACCGTCCGCCGGCTGCACGGCCTGCCGCTCGACGCGATGCTCGACATGGGCGACTTCGTCGGCGCGGTGCTCAAGTACGTCCGCGGCCACCCCGTCCCCCGGCTCACCGTGGGCGGCGGCATCGGCAAGCTGGCCAAGCTCGCCGACGGCCACCTCGACCTGCACTCCGCCCGCTCCCACGTCGACCTCGACCTGCTGGCCCGGCTGGCGGGCACCGTGGGGGCGGACGAGGCGCTGGCCCAGCGCATCCGGTCCGGCAACTCCGCGCTCGACGCGCTGCAGGTGTGCACGGCCGCCGGGGTTCCGCTGGGCGACGCGGTGGCGGCGCGGTCCCGCGAGCAGGCGCTGCGGGTGCTCGACGGGGCGCCCGTGGCCGTGGACGTCGTCGTCATCGACCGGGCGGGGACGGTCGTGGGCCGGGCCGGGTGAGCCGCCCCGGCGGACCGGGGGAGCATGGGCGGATGACCGACACCCCCGGTGCGCCGCACGACGTCCACGACGGGTACGTCCACGTGCGCGGGGCGGACGAGCACAACCTGCGCCACGTCGACGTCGACCTGCCCCGCGACGCGATGGTCGCCTTCACCGGGGTCTCCGGCTCGGGCAAGTCGTCCCTGGCTTTCGGCACCCTCTACGCCGAGGCGCAGCGCCGCTACTTCGAGTCCGTCGCCCCCTACGCGCGCCGGCTGCTGGCGCAGGTCGGGGCACCGCACGTCGAGGAGATCACCGGCCTGCCACCGGCGGTGGCACTGCAGCAGCGCCGCGGAGCCCCCAGCTCGCGCTCCAGCGTCGGCACCATCACCACCCTGTCGAACCTGCTGCGGATCCTCTACTCCCGCGCCGGGACCTACCCCGACGGTACCGGGCACCTCGCGGCGGAGGCGTTCTCCCCCAACACCGTCGCCGGCGCGTGCCCGGAGTGCCACGGCCTGGGGGTGACCCACGACGTGGCGGCCGACCTCATGGTCCCCGACCCGTCGCGCAGCATCCGCGACGGGGCGATCGCCGCCTGGCCGGGGGCGTGGCAGGGCAAGAACCTGCTGCGCGTGGCCAGCCACCTCGGCATCGACGTCGACGCCCCCTGGCACGCGCTGCCCGAGCGCGACCGGGAGTGGCTGCTGTTCACCGACGAGCAGCCCAAGGTCACCATCCACCGCCGCGGCGAGCCCAACGACACCACCGGACGGGACTACCAGGGCACGTTCTGGGGGGCGCGGAAGTACGTGCGCCACATCCTGTCCGACTCGCAGAGCCAGACGCAGCGCGACAAGTTCCTGCGCTTCGTCCGCAGCGCGCCGTGCCGGCGCTGCGGGGGCAGCGGGCTCACCCTCGAGGCCCTGGCCGTCACGTTCGCGGGACGCTCCATCGCCGAGGTCGGCGCGACCCCGCTCGTCGACCTGGCCCCGCTGCTGCGCGACACCCTGGACCGCGGCGCCGGCAGCGAGGCCGCCACCCGCATCGTCACCGACCTGCTGGCCCGCGTCGTGGTGCTGCTCGACCTCGGCCTGGGGTACCTGTCGCTGGCCCGCAGCTCGACCACGCTGTCCCCCGGGGAGGCGCAGCGATTGCGGATCGCCACGCAGCTGCGCTCCGGGCTGTTCGGCGTGGTCTACGTGCTCGACGAGCCGTCGGCCGGCCTGCACCCGGCGGACGCCGAGCCGCTGCTCGAGGTGCTGGAGACGCTCAAGGCCGCGGGCAACACCCTGTTCGTCGTCGAGCACGACCTCGACGTGGTGCGCCGGGCCGACTGGGTCGTCGACATCGGGCCCGCGGCCGGGGACGGCGGCGGCCGGGTGCTGTACTCCGGGCCCGTCGCCGGCCTGCAGGCGGTCACCGCGTCCCCCACCAGCGCGCACCTGTTCGGCCGGGTGCCGCGGCCGGAGCGCGCACCGCGCACCCCGTCGGGCCGGCTGGTGCTGCGCGGGGTGCGCCGGCACAACCTCGACGGCGTCACCCTCGACCTGCCGCTGGGGGTGCTCACCGCCGTCACCGGCGTCTCCGGGTCCGGCAAGTCGACCCTGGTCACCCAGGTGCTGGCCGAGGTCGTCCGCCGCCACCTCGGCCAGGCCCGCGACGCCGACGACGAGGACACCGAGGAGATCCACGTCGACGTCGCCGAGGTGAGCGGGCTCGACGCGGTCGACCGGCTCGTCGTCGTCGACCAGCGGCCCATCGGGCGCACCCCCCGCTCCACCCTGGCCACCTACACCGGTCTGTTCGACGCCGTGCGGAAGGTCTTCGCCGCCACCGACGAGGCCCGTCGCCGCGGGTACACCGCGGGCCGGTTCTCGTTCAACGTCGCCGACGGCCGCTGCCCCACCTGCCAGGGCGAGGGGTTCGTCAGCGTCGAGCTGCTGTTCCTGCCCAGCACGTACGCGCCGTGCCCGGACTGCCACGGGGCCCGGTACAACCCGGAGACCCTGGAGATCACCGTCGCGGGCCGGACCGTCGCCGAGGTGCTCGACCTGACCGTCGACGCGGCCGCCGACGTGCTCGCGGGGGTGCCGGCGGCCGCCCGTGGTCTCGCGGCGCTGCGCGAGGTCGGGCTGGGCTACCTGCGCCTCGGCCAGCCCGCCACCGAGCTCAGCGGCGGTGAGGCGCAACGGATCAAGCTGGCCACCGAGCTGCAGCGGGCGCGGCGCGGGCACACCCTGTACCTGCTCGACGAGCCGACCTCGGGCCTGCACCCCGCCGACACGCGGCTGCTGCTGGCCCAGCTGCACCGGCTCGTCGACGGGGGCAGCACGGTGGTGCTCGTGGAGCACGACCTCGACACGATCGCGGTCGCGGACTGGGTCGTCGACCTCGGGCCCGGGGGTGGTGACGCGGGCGGCCGCGTCGTCACCGCCGGGACGCCCGCCGACGTCGCCGCGGCCGGGGTCGGGGCCACCGCGCCCTACCTGGCCCGGCACCTGGCCCGCTGACGGCGATCGGGCAGCACCCGTGGCCGTGGTGACCACCGGTGCTGCCCGATCAGCAGCAGGTGAGGATCAGTCCTCGGCCGCACCCTCGCTGTCGAAGAGGCCCTCGACCGAGAGGTAGCGCTCCCCGGTGTCGTAGCAGTAGGTCAGCACGGTCGCACCGTCGGGCAGGTCGGCGATCTTCTGCGCGACCGCGGCGAGCGAGGCGCCCGACGACGGGCCGACGAAGATGCCCTCGGTGCGGGCGGCGCGGACGGCGAAGCCGAAGGCGTCCTCCTCGCTGACCTGGATGGTGCCGTCGAGGGTGTCGCGGTGCAGGTTGCCGGGCAGGAAGCCGGCGCCGATGCCCTGCAGCTTGTGCGGGGACGGGTCGCCGCCGCTGATGACCGGGGACTTGGCCGGCTCGACGGCGAAGGTCTGCAGCTGCGGGAACTTCTCCTTCAGCGCCTCGCTGACGCCGGTGATGTGGCCGCCGGTGCCGACGCCGGTGATGAGCACGTCGACGCCGTCGGGGAAGTCGGCCAGGATCTCCTGCGCGGAGGTGCGCTTGTGCACCTCGACGTTGGCGGGGTTCTCGAACTGCTGCGGCATCCAGGCGCCCTCGCGCTCGGCGACGAGCTGCTCGGCCTTGGCGATCGCGCCCTTCATGCCCTCGGCGCGGGGGGTGAGCACGAAGCGGGCGCCGTAGGCGGCCATGACGCGGCGGCGCTCGACCGACATCGACTCCGGCATGACCAGCGTGATCGGGTAGCCCTTCACCGCGGCCACCATGGCCAGGCCGATGCCGGTGTTGCCCGAGGTCGGCTCGACGATCTGCCCGCCCGGCTTCAGCGTCCCGCTGGCCTCGGCGTCCTCGATCATGGCCAGACCGATGCGGTCCTTGATGGAGCCACCGGGGTTGGCGCGCTCCAGCTTCATCCACACGTCCACGCGGTCGCCGAAGAGCCGGCTCAGCTTCACGTGCGGGGTGTTGCCGATGACGTCGAGGATGCTGTCGGCCTTCACGGGACCTCCTGGGGTCGGGTTGCGTCGGGGCGCGGGGCGCCGCTCTCTACAGGTAGAACTCCAGACCGGGGTCGCCTTCTTCCCCGGCCGCGCCACCAGCACCCTTGGGGGTGCGGCGGCGGTCGATCCCGGCGCTGGTGGCGACGGACGAGCCGGCCGGGACGCTGTGGGTGAGCCACACGTTGCCGCCGATGCGGCTGCGGGCGCCGATGACGGTGTCGCCGCCCAGGATGGTGGCTCCGGAGTAGATGACCACGTCGTCCTCGACGGTGGGGTGGCGCTTGCGCTGCATGGACTTCTGCACCACGAGCGCCCCGAGGGTGACGCCCTGGTAGAGCCGCACCCGGTCGCCGATGCGGCAGGTCTCCCCCACCACGACCCCGGTGCCGTGGTCGATGGCGAACGCGCCGCCGATGTGGGCGCCCGGGTGGATGTCGATGCCGGTGGCGCGGTGGGCGAGCTCGCCGAGCACCCGGGGCAGCAGCGGCACCCCGTCGACGTGGAGCTGGTGGGCGAGGCGGTGGACGGCGGTGGCGAAGAAGCCGGGGTAGGCCAGCACCACCTCGTCGACGCCCGACGCGGCCGGGTCGCCGTCGGCGGTGGCCTGGGCGTCGAGCAGCAGCGCGGCCCGGATGGCGGGCAGCGCGGCGAACAGGTTCGCGGCCGCGGCGCGGCGCAGCGGCCCGTCCACCCCCGGCAGGGCCAGGGCCTCGTCGAGCAGCGCCGCGAGGGTGGCGGCGTCGGCCTCCACCTCCCCGGAGCGGCAGCCCGGCTCCCGGGTGAAGTGGGGGAACAGCAGGGCCAGCGCGGCGTGGATGAGGCGCTCGGCGACGTCGGGCAGCCGCGGCGGCAGCTCGTAGGCGGCGCGGTCGGCGCAGATGGCGTCGGCGAGCCCGTCGGGCAGCCTCAGGGTCGGGGAGGTCTCGAGCGCGTTCTCCACGGCCGCGACGCTACGCGGGGCCCCGCGGGCGCGCCGTCAGCGGTGCAGCAGGCCGGCGGCGGCGAGCTCGAGGACCACGGCGGCCCCGTCGTCGCCCACCCCGGGGGCCACCAGGTGGGCGGCGGCACGCACCTCGGCGGGGGCGTCGGCCATGGCCACCGCGGTGCCGGCGCGGGCCAGCATCGACAGGTCGTTGGGCCCGTCCCCGACCGCGGCGGTGGTGGCGAGGTCGAGGCCGTGGTGCTCGGCCAGCCACCCCAGCGCGCGGCCCTTGGTCACGCCGGGAGCGGTGATGTTGACGATCCCGGCGCCCGGCAGGGCGGGGGCCGTGGACAGCTCGGCGGTGAGCCCGAGCCGCTGCGCCACGGCGACGACGGGGTCGGTCGAGCCGCCGGGGGCGACGGTGACGGTGGCCTTGACGATGCCCGCCGCGGCGGCGTCGAGCTCGGCCACCAGGCCGTCGGGCGGGCCGCTGATCTCGTCCCACAACGGCTGCGCCGACGCGCGACGGTCGGTGACCCAGAACCCGCGGCCGACGTAGAGCTCGGCGTAGAGCTCCTCGGCCAGGCACCACGCGACCAGCTCGGCGGCGGCCGCCCCCGGCAGCGGCCAGGTGGCCAGCTCGTGCTCGTCCTCGACCACGGCCGCGCCGTTGTGGACCACGTCGGGCCCGGTGTGGCCCAGCTGGGCGAGCAGCGCGGTGGTGCCGGTGGGCAGCCGGCCGGTGGCCAGGTGCAGCCCGAGGCCGGCGGCGCGGGCGGCGCGGTGCGCGGCGGCGACCCGCTCGGAGGCGACGTCGCCGCGGTCCAGGGTGGTGCCGTCGAGGTCGAGGACCACCGCGCTGGTGGCGGGGGCCGTCCACACGGCGAACCGTCCGCCGGCGACGAGCCCCTCCGGGGGGCCGCTCACCGGGCGGGGGCGGGGACCGCGCCGAGCGCGGCGACGAGCGCGTCGACGGCGATGCGCGGCTTGACGTTGAGGTCGATGGCCTCGCGGCAGTCCAGCACCGCCTCGAGGCAGCGCAGCATGGCCTCCGGGCCGCCCGCGCGGGCCAGGGCGTGGGACTCGGTGACCTTGTCCGGATGGGTGGGGGCGACGTCGGCGCGGCACGCGTGGAGCACCGCGTCGCGGTAGAAACCGGCCAGGTCGACCAGGGCGCGGTCCAGCGAGTCGCGCTGGGTGCGGGTGCGGCGGCGCTTCTGGGCCTTCTCCAGCTCGCTGAGCACCCCGGCCGAGCCCCGCAGCGCCGCCATCGCGCCCTTGCCGGTCCCGCCGGCGCCCAGGGCGGTGCGCAGCTCGTCGGTCTCCCGCTCGTCGCGGGCGTCGGAGGCCTCCTTGGCCTCGCCCTCCGCCCCGGCGACCAGGGCATCCGCGGCGGGCCACGCGGTCTCGCGGCGGGTGGCGGCCAGCGGCAGCGCGAGCACGGCCTCGCGGCGGGCGCGGGCCTCGGGGTCGCGGGCCAGCCGGCGGGCCCGGCCGACGTGCCCGCCGGAGACCGATGCGGCCCAGTCGGCCAGCTCGGGCTCAAGACCGTCCTGCTCCCGCAGCACCCCGGCCACCGCCGCCGTGGTCGGGGTGCGCAGCGCCAGGTGCCGGCAGCGCGAGCGCAGGGTGACCGAGACGTCCTCCGGGTCGGTGGTGGGGGCGCACAGCAGGAACACCGAGCGGGCCGGGGGCTCCTCGACGACCTTGAGCAGAGCGGCGGCGGCGCTCTCGGTGAGCCGGTCGGCGTCCTCGATGATGACCACCTGCCAGCGGCCGACCCCGGGGCGGCGCGAGGCCATCTGCACCACCGCGCGCATGGCGTCGACGCCGATGGTCAGCCCCTCGGGGACGATGCGGCGGACGTCGGCGTGGGTGCCGGCCATCGTGGTGCGGCAGGCGGTGCAGTGTCCGCAGCCCAGGTCGTCCGGCGTCGTGCACTCGAGGGCCGCGGCCAGGCACAGCGCGGCCACGGAGCGGCCGGAGCCGGGCGGGCCGGTGAACAGCCAGGCGTGCGTCATCGACCCCCCGGCGGCGGCCGCCCGCAGGGTCGCCACCACCTCGTCCTGACCGACCAGCCGGTCGAACACCGATGCCACGCCCGGAACCCTAGTGGGGCTCCCCGACTGTGAACGGAAGCTCGCGTCCTGGGTGCAGTTATCACACACGGACGCGGCGGGCCAGGTGCATCAGGGCGTCGGTGCCGAGCCCGGTGCCGGCCTCGACCTCGGCCGCGTCGAGGGCGCCCGCGTCGAGCCCGCGGGCCAGGAACCCGGCCATGGCCGCGGCGGTGGCGGGCTCGTCGAGCAGGCCTGACCCCGCCGCCGTGAGGTAGCTGCGCAGCCGGGTGGCGACCGCGGGCGCGCTCGCGCGGTAGAACGCGAACGTCGCGGCCCACCGCGTCGGCAGCTGCGCGGGGTGCAGGTCCCAGCCCTGGTAGAACCCGGCCTCGAGCGAGCGGGTGACCAGCCGGGCGTGCAGCGCCCACGCCGACCGCACCTGGTCGGTCGACCCCACGGGCAGCACGTTGGTCGACCCGTCGCTGACCGGGACGCCGGTGGCCGCGGCGGCGACGAGCATGACGGCCTTGGCGTGGTCGGCCACCGGGTGCTCCATCGACTGGAACGGGGCGGCCACGCCGAGCGAGGCGCTGTAGTCGTAGGTGCCGTAGTGCAGGCCCGCGCAGCGCCCGGCGGCGGCGTGGAGCATGGGCGCGACCAGGGCGCGGCCGTCCGCGCCGAGCACGGCCTGCGGGGTCTCCACCTGGATCTCGAACCGCAGCGGGGCGGCCAGGCCGTGGGCGTCCTCGAGCGCCTCGCACAGCGCCACCACGGCCTGCACCTGGGCCACGGAGGTCATCTTGGGCACGGTCACCCGGAACCCGTCGGGCAGCGGGCCGGCTTCGGCCAGGGTGCCGACGACGAGGTCGAGGCTGCGCACGCCGCGGGCCCGGGTCGCGGGCTCCAGGGACTTCACCCGCACCCCGCAGCAGTCCGGGCCGGTGCCGCCGGCGGCCATCGCAGCCAGCGCGCGGGCGGCGGCCACCGCGTCGGCGTCCTCGTCGTCCTCGGGGCGCAGGCCGTAGCCGTCCTCGAGGTCGACGCGCAGGTCCGCGACCGGGGCGGTGCGCAGCCGGGCCACCACCCGGTCGTGCTGGTCGGCGACGGCGTCGGGCAGCGGCCCGTGCTCGGCCAGTGCGGCCAGCGCCTCGGACCCCCACCGCGCGGGCAGGTCCGGGGTGACGCGGTCGGCGGGGACGTAGACGGTGTGCGCCGGGGTGCGGCCCACGGGCGGGCCGGGGTAGCGGCGCTCCCGCTCGGCGTCGTCGTCGGCGAGCCGGGCGTCGAGGTCGGCCAGCACGCGCGGCGGCAGGGCCGTCATCAGTGGAAGAAGGTGGTGCGGTCGACGGCGGCGGCCTGCGCGTCGGGCAGCAGGTCCAGCCACCGCCGGGCGTGGGCCGTGCGGGCGTCCTCGGTGACCTCGCCCTCCACCCGCAGCCGAGACAGCCCACCGTCGGGGTAGACGTCGAGGCGCACGGCCGCGACGGGGTCGGGGTGGTGGACGAGGACGCGCTGCTCGGTGTCGGGCAGCAGCGCGGTCCGCGGGAGCAGCTCGGCGCCGGTGTCGAGATCGGTCAGCCGGGCCCACCCGGGGGCGTTGCCGACGAAGCGGGAGGTGTCGACGACGACGCGGCGCACCACCCCGGGCACGCCGAGGGCGATGGTGAGCCAGTCGTTGCCGTCGTCGCGGCGCCGGGCGGTCTCCCAGCCGTCGCTCATCACGGTGGCCCGGCCGGGGGCGAGCACGTTGGCGGGCGAGGAGTAGAAGAGGTTGCTGCAGTCCAGGACCCGGCCGCCGTGCACGGTGGCGGCGAGGTCGACGCGCCCGCCGAGGTCGGCCGGGTCGGCCACCACCTCGCCGTGCACCCGCAGCCGGGCCACCCCGCCGTCGGGGTGCTGCACCAGCTGCACGTGGGTGGCCAGCCGCGGCTCCCCGGCCACGGTGAGCTCGTTGGCAGTGTCCCCGGCGACGTCGGCGCGCTCGACCACGGTGCGCCACTCGGCGCCGGCGAGGTCGGCCGCGGTGGGGTGGCCCAGCACGCAGGCCGTGCGCACCGACACCTGCGGCGGGTAGTTGCCGCGGAAGAAGGCGGTGTCGACGACGACGCCGTGCACCAGGGCGGGCGCGGCGAGCCGGACGAGCACCGCGTCGTCCCCGGGGGTGCGCCGGCGCCGGGTCTCCCAGCCGTCGTAGACCTTGCCGCGGGGGGCGAACAGCAGCGGGTCGTGCGTCGGCGGGGCCGCGGCGATGAGGGTGTGGACGTCGGCGAAGAAGTCGTCGTCCGCGGCCATCACCGCCCCGCCCAGGGCCCGGCCCGCCACGTCGGGCAGCAGCCGCCACCCCGGCGCGGTCACGCCGCACCGCCGCGGGCCACGAGCCGGCCGCGCCGCTCCCCCGCGGCCACGGGGGCACCTGCCAGCCACGTCTGCGTCACCACGCCGTGCAGGGTCTCACCCGCGTAGGCGGTGACGGGGTGGCGCTGCGCCAGTCGCGCCGGGTCGACGACGAACGTCTCCTCCGGGGCCAGCACGCAGAGGTCGGCGCGGCGGCCCACCGCGACGGCGCCGCGGTCGGGCAGGCCGAGGAACGCGGCGGGGGCGGTCGCCATCCAGCCGACCACCTCGGCCAGGCGCACCCCGCGGCGCCGCGCCTGCGTCCACACCACCGGCAGGCCCAGCTGCAGCGAGGCGATGCCACCCCAGGCGAGGTCGAAGTCGCCGACGTCGAACCGCTTCTCGGCCGGGCTGCACGGGCTGTGGTCGGACACCACGAGGTCGATCACCCCGGCGCGCAGCCCGTCCCACAGCGCGTCGCGGTCAGCCTCGCCGCGGATCGGGGGGCAGCACTTGAACTCCGTCGCCCCGTCGGGCACGGCCCCGGCGGTGAGGTGCAGGTAGTGCGGGCAGGTCTCGGCGGTGATGCGGACCCCATCGGCCTTGGCCGCGGCCAGCACGGGCAGGGTCTCGGCGGCGGAGACGTGCACCACGTGCACCCGGGCCCCGGTGCGCCGCGCGGCCGCGACGAGCCGGGTGACGGCGGCGGTCTCGGCGGCCGGGGGGCGGGAGGCGACGAAGTCGGCGAACCGGCGGCCGCGGGGTGCCGGGCCGAGGTGGGCCTCGTCCTCCGCGTGGGCGATGAGCAGGCCGTCGAACGTCGCGATCTCGGTGAGTGCGGCGGTGAGCCCGTCGTCGTCGAGCGGCGGGAACTCCTCGACCCCGCTGGGCAGCAGGAAGCACTTGAACCCGACCACCCCGGCCTCGTGCAGCGGGCGGAGGTCGGCGACGTTGCCGGGCACGGCCCCGCCCCAGCAGGCGACGTCGACGGCGAGCTTCCCGGTGGTGGCGGCGTGCTTGGCCCGCAGCGCGGCGACGTCCACCGTCGGCGGGATCGAGTTCAGCGGCATGTCGGCGATGGTGGTGACCCCGCCCGCGGCCGCGGCGGCCGTCGCGGTGGCGAAGCCCTCCCACTCGGTGCGGCCGGGCTCGTTGACGTGGACGTGGCTGTCGACCAGGCCGGGCAGCAGCACGTGGCCGGCGGGGACCTCGGTGGCGGGGACGCCGGTGTGGTCGCGCACCTCGGTGATGACGCCGTCGACGACGACCACCTCGGCGGCGCGCTCGCCCTCGGGGGTGACCACCCGGTCCGCGCGCAGCACCGTCTCGCCCACGTGATCACTCTTCCACGCGGGCCGGTCGCCCTGGCAGGGTCGGGGGATGGGGCACCCGGTGACCTTCTCCGACGACGACCCGCACCTGGCCGACGTGCGGCGCCTCGCGCTGGCGCTGCCCGAGGCGGTCGAGAAGGTGGCGTGGGGCAGGCCGACGTTCCGCGCCGGGGCGAGCGGGAAGATGTTCGCCGTCTACGAGCGCGGGCCGGTGCTGGTGGTCAAGCCCGAGCCCGCCGAGCGCGAGGCGCTGCTGGCCGACCCGCGGTTCACCTCGCCCGCGTACTGGGGGGCGTCGGGCTGGGTGGGGCTCACCCTCGCCGCGCCGGACCTCGACGAGGTCGCCGAGCTGCTGGACGCCTCGTACCGGCAGGTGGCGCTGAAGCGCCTGGTTCGCGTGCTCGACGCCGGCTGACCCCCTTCCCCCCGGCCATTGGAGTGCCGGTGGTCGTCATCCGGGCGGGGTGACGACCACGGGCACTCCGGTGGCGGTCAGGTGGTCTTCTTGGCCGGGGCCTTCGTCGCGGTCGTCTTCTTGGCCGCCGTCTTCGTGGTCGTCCCCGTCGCGGTCGTCTTCGCGGCGGTCGTCTTCTTCGCGGCGGTCGTCTTCTTCGCAGCCGCCTTCTTGGCGGGGGCCTTCTTCGCCGGGGCCTTCTTGGCCGGGGCCTTCTTCGCGGCCGCCTTCTTCTTCGGGGCCGGCCCCCGGGCGCGCCGCTCGGCGAGCAGCTCGGAGGCGCGCTCGTCGGTCAGCGACTCCACCGCGTCGCCCTTGCGCAGGCTCGCGTTGGTCTCCCCGTCGGTGACGTAGGGCCCGAAGCGGCCGTCCTTGACCACCATGGGCGTGCCGGTGACGGAGTCGTTGCCCAGCTCACGCAGCGGCGGGGTGGCCGCACCCCGCCCACGCCGCTTGGGCTCGGCGTAGATCTTCAGCGCCTCCTCCAGGCTGACGGTGAAGAGCTGGTCCTCGGTCGTCAGCGAGCGGGAGTCGGTGCCGCGCTTGAGGTACGGGCCGTAGCGGCCGTTCTGCGCGGTGATCTCCTCGCCCGTCGTCGGGTCGGTGCCCACGGTGCGCGGCAGCGAGAGCAGCGTCAGCGCCTCGTCGAGGGTGATCGTGGCCAGGTCCATCGACTTGAACAGCGAGCCGGTGCGCGGCTTCGGCCCGGCCGCGGCCTTCCTGGCGGCGGTCTTGCGGGCGGGCGCCTTGGCCGGGGCCTTGGTCGCGACGGCCACCCCGCCCCCGCCTTCGGACGAGGACGCCGCGGGGGTCGCGTCGAGGTCGACGGGGTCCGGCGCCGGCTCGGGCAGGATCTCGGTGACGTAGGGGCCGAAACGGCCCTCCTTGGCGACGATCTCGTGCCCGGTGACCGGGTCGATCCCCAGCTTGCGGCCCTCCTGCGGGGTGGAGAACAGCTTCTCCGCCACCTCCAGGGTGAGCTCGTCCGGGGAGAGGTCGTCCGGCAGGTTGGCGCGCTGGGACTCCTCGGCCCCGGACTCACCGACCACGGTGCGCTCCAGGTAGGGACCGAAGCGGCCGACCCGGACGTGGACCGGGCGGCCCTGCGCATCGTCGAACATCTTGATGGAGTTGACCTCGCGGGCGTCGATCTCCTCGAGGTTGACCCCGACGAGCTTCTTCAGCCCGCCGGCGCGCGCCACGGAGCCCTCGGCCCCGGTCTCGCCGCCGAAGTAGAACCCGTCGAGCCAGTGCGTGCGCTGCTCGGTGCCCGAGGCGATCTGGTCGAGCTCGTCCTCCATGGCGGCGGTGAAGTCGTAGTCCACCAGCCGTCCGAAGTGGACCTCGAGCAGGCCGATGACGGCGAACGCCACCCACGACGGCACCAGCGCGCTGCCCCGCTTGTAGACGTAGCCGCGGTCCTGGACGGTCTTGATGATCGACGAGTACGTCGACGGCCGCCCGATCCCCAGCTCCTCCAGGGTCTTGATGAGGCTGGCCTCGGTGTAGCGGGCCGGCGGGCTCGTGGTGTGCCCGTCGGGGGTCAGCTCCGCGGCGGTCAGGGCCTGGCCCTCGGTCAGCTGCGGCAGCCGCGACTCGGAGTCGTCGGCCTCGCCGCCGGCCTGCTCGTCGACGGTCTCGACGTAGGCCTTGAGGAAGCCGGGGAAGGTGATGGTGCGGCCCGACGCGGCGAACGTGCAGGTCTCCCCGGTGCCGGCGGTGCCCTCGATGCGCAGGCTCAGCGTGGTGCCGCGGGCGTCGGCCATCTGCGAGGCCACCGTCCGCTGCCAGATCAGCTCGTAGAGCCGGAACTCGTCGCCGTCGAGCCGGGAGTGCAGCTCGCCCGGGGTCTGGAACGCCTCGCCGGCGGGGCGGATCGCCTCGTGGGCCTCCTGCGCGTTCTTCACCTTGCGGGTGTACTGCCGCGGCTGCGGGTGGACGTACTGCTCGCCGTAGAGGTCACCGGCCTGGCTGCGGGCCGCGCTGATGGCCGTCTCCGAGAGCGTCGTGGAGTCGGTCCGCATGTAGGTGATGTAGCCGTTCTCGTACAGCCGCTGGGCGATGCTCATCGTCCGCTCGGAGGAGAACCGCAGCTTGCGGCCCGCCTCCTGCTGCAGCGTCGAGGTCATGAACGGCGGGTACGGCCGGCGGCTGTACGGCTTCTCCTCGACCGAGGTGACGGTGAGGTCGGCGCCCTGCAGCGACTCGGCGAGCCGGCGGGCGTGGCCCTCGTCGAGGACCGTCACCTCCGCCTTGCCGCCCTTGAGCTGCCCGTCGGCGCCGAAGTCGCGGCCGGAGGCCACCCGGGCGCCGTCGACGGTGCTCAGCCGGGCGCCGAAGGTGCGCGGGCTGGCCGACTCCCCGGCGTCGAGCACCGCGGAGACGTCCCAGTACCCGGCGGAGCGGAACGCCATGCGCTCCCGCTCCCGGGAGACGATCACCCGCGTGGCGACGGACTGCACCCGGCCCGCCGAGAGCTTCGGCATGACCTTCTTCCACAGCACGGGGCTGACCTCGTAGCCGTAGAGGCGGTCGAGGATGCGGCGGGTCTCCTGGGCGTCGACGAGGTCGGTGTCGAGGTCGCGGGGGTCCTCGGCGGCGGCGCGGATCGCGGACTCGGTGATCTCGTGGAACACCATCCGGCGGACCGGCACCTTGGGCTTGAGCGTCTCCAGCAGGTGCCACGCGATGGCCTCGCCCTCGCGGTCACCGTCGGTGGCGAGGTAGAGCTCGTCGACGTCGCGCAGCAGGGTCTTGAGCTCGCTGACCGTGGACTTCTTGTCCGGGCTGACGACGTAGAGCGCCTCGAAGCCGTGGTCGACGTCGACGCCGAGGCGCGCCCACGGCTCGCCCTTGTACTTGGCGGGCACGTCGGCGGCACCGCGCGGCAGGTCGCGGATGTGGCCCCGGGAGGACTCGACGACGTAGTCCGAGCCCAGGTAGCCCGCGATCTTGCGCGCCTTGGTGGGCGACTCGACGATCACCAGACGGCGCAGGCCGTCCGACGAGCTCTTGCTGCGTGCTGCCACCTGCCGGCCACACCTTCCTGTACGTGCTCGTGGGGTCCGCCGCGGGTGACGTCCCGGGGGCGGACACCGACAGGGTGGCACAGGTCCGTCCCGGCGTGCCGCGACGCCGGTCCCCGCGGGTGGCGCGGCTCAGGCGTGCGGGGCGGGCGCGGCGGGCCAGGAGGCGGGGGCCGCGGGGTCGTCGGGGCACTGCCCCACCCACTCCACGAGCCGCAGCAGCCGGCGGCGCCCGCTGACCCGCAGGGCCGGGCCGCCCCCGCGCGGGCCGAGCAGGGTGGCGGCGACCCCGACGCGGGACAGGGCCGCGGCGAGACCCTGGTGGGTGTCGGGCGCGTGCGGGTCCAGGCCGAGGGCGTAGCCCGCCTCGTCGGTGCGCCCGGCGGCCAGCGCCCACGCCCGCAGCGCCCGCGGCGGCGGCGCCCACGCGGGCGGTACGGTCTTCACCGCGCCACGGGTCCACGCGCGGGCCAGGTCGACCAGCCGGGAGTCGGGCGCGGTGCGCACCAGCGGCCTGCCCTCCTCGGCCGTGACGACCTCGGCCTCGATGCCCGAGCGGGTGACCAGCTCGGCGATGGCGGTCGCGCGCCACAGGTCGGCGACGAGCACCGACACCCGGACCGCGTGCCCGGCGGTGACGA
Organism: Rhodococcus aerolatus; assembly: GCF_054783215.1. Lineage (NCBI taxonomy): Bacteria > Bacillati > Actinomycetota > Actinomycetes > Mycobacteriales > Nocardiaceae > Rhodococcus > Rhodococcus aerolatus. Next base: position 27,345 of record NZ_BAAGQZ010000047.1, read on the forward strand.
GCTGGCCGTGGGCGGCGAGCAGCCCCGCCAGGTCACCGGGCGCGGGCTCGGCGAGGTCGGCGGAGAAGAAGGACAGCTGCTCCACGGGCGTGACCCTAGCCAGGCCGGGCCGGGCGACCCCCCGGACAGCGAGGACCCCCGCCACCTCGGGAGGTGACGGGGGTCCTGCTCAGTGCTGGTGAACCCGCTGGGGGCTCAGCGCTGGGCCGAGATCAGAGCGCGCGAACGCCCGTGGCCTGGGGGCCCTTGGTGCCCTGGCCGACCTCGAACTCGACGCGCTGGTTCTCCTCCAGGGTGCGGAAGCCGCTGCCCTGGATCTCGGAGTAGTGCACGAAGACGTCAGCCGAACCGTCCTCGGGGGCGATGAAGCCGAAGCCCTTCTCCGCGTTGAACCACTTCACAGTTCCCTGTGCCATGCTGTTTTCTCCTTCAAGAACACCGGATCAGACGCCACAGTTGGCGTGGCGTCGGGCCGGTTGAGAACGCGCTTCCCGTGGAGGGACCCGGGGGTCTTTCCTCGAGGCACACGCCCGCAACGACGATCCTGCGAGCGCGAGAGCGTGATGCCTACGAACACAGAAGCTGCGACCGAGTCCAAGTCAACCACGGCGCGGGCCGCCAGCACAGCCCGCACGCCGATCTTCGTCGCCGACCCCCGCCCGCGGCAGCGGTGTCGGTGGCTCGGGCCAGACTGGCGGGGTGACCACCCGGACCCCGCCGCGGCCTCCCGCCGCCGCTCAGGGCGCTGCGGCTGGGGTCGGCCCGGCGCTGCTGGAGCGGGTGCTCGCCGGCACGCCGTCGGGTGAGAGCCCCGTCACCCACGTCGCCGAGCTGCCCGCCCGGACGGCGCGGCACGCCGACTGGCCCGCCTGGACGCACCCCCGGCTGCGCGACGCGCTGGCCGAGCGGGGCGTCGTGCGGCCGTGGTCGCACCAGGTCACCGGGGCCGAGCACGCCCGCGCCGGGCGCCACGTCGTCGTCGCCACCGGCACCGCGTCGGGCAAGTCGCTGGCCTACCAGCTGCCCGTGCTCACCGCGCTGCTCGAGGACCCCCGCGCCACCGCGCTGTACCTGTCCCCGACCAAGGCGCTGGGGGCCGACCAGCTGCGCTCGGTGACGGGGCTCGGCCTGGCCGGGGTGCGCGCCGCGAGCTACGACGGCGACACCCCGCTCGACGAGCGGGACTGGGTGCGGGCGCACGCCAACCTGGTGCTGACCAACCCGGACATGCTGCACCGCGGGGTGCTGTCCTGGCACGGCCGCTGGGCGCGGCTGCTGCGCTCGCTGCGCTACGTGGTGGTCGACGAGTGCCACACCTACCGCGGCGTGTTCGGCTCGCACGTGGCGCTGGTGCTGCGCCGGCTGCGGCGGGTGTGCGCCCGCTACGGCAGCGACCCGGTGGTGGTGCTGGCCAGCGCGACCTCGGCCGACCCGGCGCCGTCCGCGTCGCGGCTGGTGGGGGCACCGGTCGCGGCGGTCACCGAGGACGGGTCCCCCTCGGGCGCACGGACGGTGGCGCTGTGGGAGCCACCGCTGCTGGACGGGGTGACCGGGCTGGGCGGGGCCCCGGTGCGGCGCTCGGCCGGGGCGGAGGCGTCCCGGATCATGGCCGACCTCGTGGTGGAGGGGGCGCGGACGCTGACGTTCGTCCGCTCCCGGCGCGGGGCGGAGCTGACGGCGCTGGGCTCGGCGCGGCTGCTCCGGGAGGTCGACGCACCGCTGGCCGAGCGGGTGGCCTCCTACCGGGCGGGCTACCTGGCCGAGGACCGCCGCGAGCTGGAGGCCGCGCTGGACGACGGCCGGCTGCTGGGGGTGGCGACGACGAACGCGCTCGAGCTGGGCGTCGACATCGGCGGGCTGGACGCGGTGGTGGTGGCCGGCTACCCGGGCACGGTGGCATCGTTCTGGCAGCAGGCCGGGCGGGCGGGGCGGGCGTCGCAGGGCTCGCTGGTGGTGCTCGTGGCCCGGGACGACCCCATGGACACCTACCTGGTGCACCACCCGGAGGCGCTGCTGGACCGGCCCGTCGAGGCCACGGTGACCGACCCGGCCAACCCGTACGTGCTCGGCCCGCACCTGCTGTGCGCGGCGGTGGAGCGCCCGCTGACCCCGGACGAGGTGGCCGCGGACTGGCCGGGCGCGCAGGAGGTGCTCGACGAGCTGGTGGCCGACGGGCTGCTGCGGCGGCGGCCGCGGGGCTGGTACGCCGCGGCCGGGCTGGACCCGCACGGTGACGTGGACCTGCGCGGCTCCGGCGGGCTGCAGGTGGCGGTCGTCGAGGGGTCGACGGGGCGCGTGCTGGGCACCGTGGAGAGCTCGAAGGCGCCCTCGACCGTGCACGAGGGCGCGGTGCACCTGCACCGGGGGCGGTCCTGGGTGGTGGACGAGCTGCACCTCGGGGACGGGATCGCCCTGGTGCACGCCGAGGAGCCGGACTGGACGACGCGCGCGCAGACGGTGAGCGACATCCGGGTGGTGCGGGTGCTGCAGTGGGCGACGCACGGGCCCGTCGACGTCGGGCTCGCGGAGGTCGACGTGACCAGCCAGGTGGTGAGCTACCAGCGGACGCTGCCCGGTGGCGAGCTGCTCGACGAGACCCCGCTGGACATGCCGGAGCACACGCTGCGCACCCGCGCGGTGGTCTACACCCTCGACGAGCACCTGCCCGAGCGGCTCGGCCTCGACCCGGGGGTGCTGCCGGGGGCGCTGCACGCGGCCGAGCACGCGGCGATCGGGCTGCTGCCGCTGGTGGCGACGTGCGACCGGTGGGACATCGGCGGGGTGTCGACCGCGCTGCACCCGGACACGCTGCGGCCCACGGTGTTCGTGCACGACGGGCACCCGGGCGGGTCGGGTTTCGCCGAGCGCGGGCACACCGAGCTGGCCCGGTGGCTGACGGCGACCCGGGACGCGATCGCGGCCTGCGAGTGCCCGGCGGGCTGCCCCTCGTGCGTGCAGAGCCCCAAGTGCGGCAACGGCAACGACCCGCTGGACAAGGCCGGCGCGGTCATCGTCCTCGACGCCGTCCTGGCCGCCCTGCCCTGACCCCACCACGGCCGCCCTGCCCGCGTTTCGCCCACTTCGCGCTCCCCGGCACGACCCCTGCCCGCGTTTCGCCCACATCGCGCGAGTCCACAGCCGTCCTGGGCGCGTTTCGCCCACTTCGCGCGAGCCCTTGAGCTGCGGCGGGCGCACTTTGCGGTGTTCGCCGGAGCCTGGAGCCGCGGCGGGCGCACTCTGCGGTGTCCGCCGGAGCCGGGAGCCGCGGCGGGCGCACTCTGCGGTGTTCGCCGGAGCCTGGAGCCGCGGCGGGCGCACTCTGCGGTGTCTGCGGCGGCCGGGAGCCGCGGCGGGCGCACTCTGCGGTGTCCCGACGGGGGCTCCGGGTCAGCCCTCGGGCACCGGTTCGGCCCGGGCCACCCCGCGGGCCGACCCGAGCCCGGCGACCGACACCGGGCCGTCCACGGTCACGGCCACCACGGCCGCCCACCCGTCGAACCGGCACTCCGCCAGCACGCCGCCCATGCGCGCCGCGACCAGACCGGCACGGCCGCAGGCGCTCTCCTCCTCTTCGAGCGCGTACGACGCGGCGGCGAGCGCCCCGAGGTCGGCGGCCGCCTCCGCCCGGTGCCGGGTGCTCACCGCCGCCCCGACCTGCAGCAGCAGGGCCATCACGGCCACGATCGCCCCGATCGCGCCCACCGCGAGGACGGTGCCCGAGCCGCGGTCACCCCCCGGCCGCGCCCGGGACACGGCCGCACACCGGCTCACGGCGGACCACCGTCCGCCCCCGTCGGCTCGGGCACCGCGACGGCCACCCCGCTGAGCTCGAGCCCCGGCAGCAGCCGGGCCGAGGCGCTGACCCGCACCGTCACCAGGTCGGCACCCGTGCTCACCTCGACCTGCGCGCCGGCCGGGGCCACCTGGGCCGCTACCGACGCCGCCCGCCCGGCCTCGCCGCGCGCGACGAGCCGGGCGGCCTCCCGGGCCGCGTCGAGGCACTGCACCTGCGCGGCCACGGCCATCAACCCGGCCAGCGCGAGGACCAGCACCGCGGTGATGGACCCGATCGCGATGGCCGACTCCACCGTGACCGCGCCCCGGTCGCCACCACGACCGGCCGCCTCGGGCACCACCCGGGAGGCCACCGGTCAGACCTGCGTGCTCAGCGCGCGCTGCACGATGCCCGTCAGGGCAGTCACCACGCTGTCCCCGGTCACCACCGTGTAGAGCACCGCGCCGAACGCGGCCGCCGCGATGGTGCCGATGGCGTACTCCGCCGTGGACATCCCGTCGTCCGCCACCGCCGCCTCCACCAGCCGCGCCTGCAGCCGGGCGACCGGTCCCACCCGCACCTCGGCGGCCTGCTCGTCGGGCCGCGCATCGTCGATCACCATCGTCGTTCCCCTCTCACCCACCACCGTGGACCATCCACGGTGGACACCTAGACCAGCCCGCCGTGCAGCACCGGGCCGGCGAGCCCGAGTACCACCGGGACCACCCCCAGGCACACGAAGGCGGGCAGGAAGCACAGCCCCAGCGGGCCGGTGACCAGGACGCCGGCCCGCTCGGCCGTCGCCGCGGCCGCGTCCTGGGCCTGCGCCCGGCACGTCGCGGCCAGCTCGGCGACCCCCGCCGCGAGCGACGACCCCGACCGCGCCGAGCGGCGCGCCATCCGCGCGAGGCCCTCCGACGCCGGGTCGTCCGCCGCGTCGGACCAGGCGACGGCGGGCTCGGCCCCCAGCGCGAGCAGCTCGGCCGCGCGGTGCAGCGAGGACGCCAGCCGTGGCGGGGCGCTGCGGGCCACGACACCGGCCGCGGAGGCCAGCGGCAGGCCCGCCCGCAGGCAGGCCGCCAGCAGGTCGAGGCTGCCCGCCACGGCGAGGGGGTCGGGCGCGACCTCGGTGGGCCGACCCAGCCGCCGCACCGCGCGGTGCACCACGCCCGCGACCACCAGGCCCACGACCACCCCGACGACGCCCCCGGCGAGCAGCGCGACCGAGGCCCCGGCCGCCGCGGCGACCAGCACCGCCAGCACCGCGGAACCCCGCCCGTCCTCCGGGGCCACCGCTCCACCGCCCAGCACCGCCAGCCGCCCGCGCGCGGTCACCGCCGGCCCGGGCACGAGCAGCAGCGCCGCGGCCAGCACCACGGCCGCCAGCGCCGTCACCGGGCCACCACCGCGGTGATGCGGGCGGTCCACGCGAGACCGGCGCAGGCCAGGGCCGTGCCCACCAGGAGCAGCACCCCACCGGTCGGGGTGCCCAGGAGCAGCCCGACCGGGGCGGCGCCGACGGCCTCGCCGAGCCCGATGCCCAGCAGCGGCAGCGCGGCGAGCACCGCCGCGGTCGCCCGCGGTCCGGCCAGGCCCGCGTCGGCGCGGCTGCGGAACGCGACCCGCCCGGCGACGTCGACGCGCACCGCGTCGAGCAGCTCGGCCAGCGCCACACCCCGCTCGTCGGCCACCCGCCACGCCGCCGCGACCCGCTCCAGCTCCGCCGCCAGCGCGCCGGGACCGGTGGTGAGGCCCTCGGCCGCGCTGCCCCCGAGCCGGCACCGGGCGGCGGCCTCGGCCAGGACGGTGCGCACCGGTTCGTCGACCTCCTCGGCCGCGGTGGCGCAGGCCGTCGCCGGGTGGGCGCCGACCCGGAGCTCGGCGACGACCACCTCGAGGCCCGCCACCAGCGCGCCGACCTCCGCCGCGTCGCGACGGGCCGTCCGCCGGGCCCGCCACCGCCGTTGCGCCGTGGCCGCGGCGAGGGCCAGGGCTGCGCCGGGCAGCACCCCGCCCAGGAGCACCCCGACCGTGAACCCCGCGGCTGCTGCCCCGAGGGCACCGACCGGGCGACGCACGCGGCGGACCGCGGGACCTCCCACGGCCAGCGTGCGGGCCCGGCGTCGCGCGGGCCCGGGCGGCAGCACCAGCAGCGCGGCCGCGAGGACCGTCAGCGCAGCGGCCACGCCGCACCCCGCTCGGCCAGCAGCGCCGCGAGCTGCTCCGCTCCTTCGCCGGCGCCCGACGCGCGGTCCCAGGCGGGAACCACCCGCACGGTGCGGTCCCCCGTCCGCTCGAGGACCCCGACGGCGGCGAGCCCGCGTCGGCCGTCGGCGTCGCGCCGCACGTGGAGCACCACCTGGACGGCCGCGGCGAGCTGGCTGTGCAGCGCGGCGGCGTCCATGCCCCCGAGCGCGGCGAGCGCCTCCAGCCGGGCCGGCACCTCGCGGGGGGAGTTCGCGTGGACCGTGCCCGCCCCGCCGTCGTGCCCGGTGTTCAGGGCGGTGAGCAGGTCGACCACCTCCGCACCACGGACCTCGCCGACGACGACGCGGTCGGGCCGCATCCGCAGCGCCTGGCGCACGAGCTGGCGCACCGTGACCTCGCCGACGCCCTCGACGTTGGGGGCGCGGGCGACGAGCCGCACCACGTGGGGGTGGCGGGGGCGCAGCTCGGCGGCGTCCTCGACGCACACCACCCGCTCGGTCGGGTCGACCACCCCGAGCAGGGCCGCGAGCAGCGTCGTCTTGCCCGCCCCGGTGCCACCGACGACGAGGAACGCCAGCCGGGCGTCGACCACGGCGCGCAGCAGCGGAGCCACCTCCGCGGGCACGCCGCCGGAGCGGACCAGGCCGTCGAGGTCCTGGCTGGCCGGGCGCAGCACCCGCAGCGACAGGCACGTCCCGTCGGCGGCGACGGGCGGCAGCACGGCGTGCAGCCGAACCCCGGTGCCGCCGTACCCGGCGTCGGGCAGGCGGCCGTCCACCCAGGGCTGGGCGTCGTCGAGCCGGCGCCCGGCCGAGAGCGCCAGGCGCTGGGCGAGCCGGCGGACGGCGGCGTCGTCGGTGAACGCGACCGCGGTGCGGACCAGGCCGGCGCCCCGGTCCACCCACACCTCGTCCGGCGCGGTGACCAGGACGTCGGCGACGTCGGGCTCGCGGAGCAGCGCCTCGAGCGGGCCCGCCCCGGAGAGCTCGGTCTGCAGGGTCCGCAGCACGGCGAGCAGGTCGGTGTCACCGAGCACCCCGCCGGACTCGGTGCGGATGGCTGCCGCGACGACGGAGGGCGTCAGCTCCCCGGTGGCCTCGGCCAGGCGCAGCCGCACCCGGTCGAGCAGCTCCTCCCCGCCCAGCACGGCGGCGGTCCTCACGCGACGTCCGCGAGCACGGCGCGGGCGGCGACGGCGAGCCGGCTGCGGCGCCCGGTGGGCAGCCGTCCGGCCTCGAGCCCCCGCTCCAGCCGGGCGTCCGCACGGACCGTGGCGAGCACGTCCAGGGCCAGCACCGAGGCGACGTCGGCCGCGGAGAGACCACCCGGCCCGGGGCCCCGCACCACGAGCTTGAGGACGGCGGCGCGGCCGGCCACCGCGGCGGCCACCCGTCGGGCGGCGGCGCACGCGCGCAGCTCGGCCGGCACCACCAGCACCGCCAGGTCGGCCCGCTCGAGGGCCGCCAGCGCCGCGTCGCCCAGGGTGCGGGGCAGGTCGCACACGACCAGGTCACCGGCGCGGCGGCCGGCGTCCACCACCGCGGCGACCGCGGCGGGCTCGGGGCCCGGGTCGTCCCGGCCGCAGGCCAGCACGGTCACCTGCCCGCCCGGGACGGGCACCGCGGGCAGCGCGTGGTGCAGCGACTCCGCCGCCACCCGGCCCCCGGCCAGGCCGAGACCGGCCCAGCGCAGCCCGGCGGCGTCCTCCGCGCCGAGCAGCCGGTCGACCCCGCCGGAGAGCGGGTCGCAGTCGACGAGCAGCGCGCGACGGCCCTGCGCCGCGGCGGCGGTCGCGACGGCGGCGGCCAGCACCGAGGCCCCGGCCCCACCGCGGCCCCCGAGCACGGCCACCACCCGTCCCGCCCCGTCGGCGGGGTCGCTGCCCTCCCCCAGCAGGCCGACGAGGAACGCGTCACCGTCGGGCAGCGTCACCACGTGCTCGGCGCCCGCGCCGACCGCCGCCCGCCACACCGCATCGTCCGGGGCACCCGGGGCGACCACGACCACCCGGTCGCGGCGCGGCAGCCGGTCCCCGGCGCACGCCCGGGCGGCGGCGCCGTCGAGGACGACCGCCGCGGCGCGGGTCCACCCGACCCGCACGGCCCCGGGGTCGGCGACCAGCTCGAGCTCCGCCCCGGCGGCCGCGGCCAGCCGCGCCACCTCCTCGCGCAGCTCCCGGTCCACCACCCACGCCAGCACGGCCACCGTCGAACCCCCTCGCCCGCACCGCCGTTCGGTGCCCGAGGACGACGGTGCCGACCCGGGGGCAGCGGCGGAAGGGGGAGATCGGCACCTGTGGACAACCCGGTCCCGGCCGTCCACAGGGCGGTGGCGGCCCTTGTCCCGCGACCGCCGCGCCGCTACAGCTTCGCGTGCTCCCGGGAGAGCGCCACGTAGGCGTCAGCGTTGAACGTCACGCTCGCGCGCTCCTGCTCGGTCAGCTCCCGGCGCACCTTGGCCGGCACCCCCGCCACCAGCGAGCCCGGCGGCACGACCGTGCCCTCCAGCACCACCGCGCCCGCGGCGACGAGCGACCCGGTGCCGATGACGGCCCCGTTGAGCACGGTCGCGCTCATCCCCACCAGCACGTCGTCCTCCACCGTGCACCCGTGCAGCACCGCGCCGTGGCCCACGCTGACCCCGGCGCCGACGGTGCACGGGAACCCCGGGTCGGCGTGCACGACGACGCCGTCCTGCAGGTTGGAGCGCTCCCCGACGCGGATGTGCTCGGTGTCGCCGCGCACGACCACCCCGTAGAAGGCGGAGGCGTCCGCGGCGAGGCTCACCCGCCCGACCAGCGTGGCCGACGCCGCGACCCACGCCGCCGGGTCGACCTCGGGCGTGTGGCCGTGGAAGGACAGGACGGGCACGGTGACCTCCGGGTGTCGGGCCGCTCTGCCACGCTGGCCGGGTGAGCGACGACTCCGAGCCTGCCACCACCGTCGGCCGCGGGTGGCAGGGCCGCTGGTTCGAGGACTTCACCGTGGGGGACGTCCACCGGCACCCGTTGGGCCGCACCGTGCTCGAGGTCGACAACAGCTGGTTCACGCTGCTGACCCAGAACACCGCGGCGGTGCACGTCGACGCCCACGTGGCCGCGCAGACCCGGTGGGGCCGCCCGCTCGTCGACTCCACGTTCACCCTCGCCCTGGTCACCGGGCAGTCGGTGACCGACGTGTCGATGAACGTGCTGGCCAACCTCGGCTGGGACCGGGTGCGGCTGCCGAACCCGCTGTTCGCCGGCGACACCATCTACTCCCAGTCCGAGGTGCTCACCGTGCGGGAGTCCCGGTCGCACCCCGACGCCGGGCTCGTCACCGTCCGCACGGTCGGCTACACCGCCGAGGGCACCATCGTCATCACCTTTGAGCGGACGCTGCTGGTGTACCGCCGGGGCCACGGGCCCGACCCGGCAGGCGTCGCCCCGGTGTGGGACGAGCGGTCGCTGCGGGCCGCCGGGCTCACGAGCCCGCCAGAGGGTCAGGCACCAGAGGATCCGGCACCGACAGGTCAGGCCGGCCCGGACGACGCCGGACCGGCCTGACTGGTCACCTGACCCACACATGGGACGACCCCCGCCAGGGGGGAGGGGCGGGGGTCGTCGAGCTCAGCCCCGGGGGGTCGGGCTGAGCTCTCCCGGGCTAGCCGGGTACCGACGATGCTACACACAGCGTGGCGGTCGTTCGATGTTCAACGGCCGTCCGGTGTGTGCCGCCGCTCACGCGCGGCCGACGCCGCCGCCTTATGCTCGAGGGGTGGCCGGCCCGGTGAGACCCGTCGCGGCGTTCTTCGACCTCGACAAGACCATCATCGCCCGCTCGTCCACCCTGGCGTTCTCCCGGCCGTTCTTCGACGAGGGCCTGATCAACCGTCGCGCCGTGCTCAAGAGCAGCTACGCGCAGTTCCTCTTCATGCTCTCCGGGATGGACGCCGACCAGACGGAGCGGATGCGCTCGCACCTGGCGGGGCTGTGCGGCGGCTGGGACACCGCGCAGGTGCAGTCGATCGTCGCCGAGACGCTGCACGACATCGTCGACCCGCTGGTCTACGCGGAGGCGGCCTCGCTGATCGCCGAGCACCGGGCGCAGGGCCACGACGTCGTGGTCGTCTCCGCCTCCGGCGACGAGGTCGTCGGGCCGATCGCGGCGATGGTCGGCGCGGACCACCACGTCGGCACCCGGATGGAGGTCGCTGACGGCCGCTACACCGGGCAGATCGACTTCTACTGCTGGGGCGAGGGCAAGGCCGAGGCGATCCGGGCCATGGCCGACGAGCGCGGCTACGTCCTCGCCGACTGCCACGCCTACACCGACTCGGTGACCGACCTGCCGATGCTCGAGGTCGTGGGCCACCCCACCGCGGTCAACCCGGACCGGGCGCTGCGCCGGGAGGCCATCGCGCGCGGCTGGCCGGTGCTCACCTTCTCCAACCCCGTCTCGCTGCGTGCGCGGATCCCCACGGCGTCGCGCACTGCGGTCACCACCGCCGCGGTCGGGCTGGCCGTGGCGGGCGGGGCCGCGGCGTGGGCGACGGTGTCCCGCCGGCACCGCCGCCGCTGACGCTGCGCCGTCCACGCTGACGCCGTGCCGTCCGCGCTGACGCTGTGCCGTCCGCGCTGACGCTGTGCGACGGTCCCGCCCGACCGGGTGAGACCCCTTGCTGTGACCGGGGTCACACGGTAGAACTGGGTCAGGGAACGCCGACAGGCCAGGGTCGATCCGGAGGAGAAGGGTCGCACCCCCCGGTCGGAGCTCCTCGCACGAGCCGCCAGGCACCCACGCCGAGCGGGCCCCACGAGGCCCACACCGTCGTCGGCCTGCGACACCGGCACCACCCCGCAGCTCCGGGGACCCGCCGGCTGTCGCCGAGGCCAGCAGCACGACGTACTCCGCACGCCTGGTAACCCGGCTGCTCGTGCTGGAGTGCCGGAGGCCCCGCCGCAGACCGACCGCGGCGGGGCCTCCGGCCTGGGTGCGTGCGGCCCTGCGCGTGCGGCCTGTGAACGAGACCTCGCCCCCCGGGTGCAGCAATCACACACAGCGCTACAGGTGGGACTGCACCCAGGCCTCGACCTCGCTCGCCTCGGTCGGCAGCCCGGCCGACTGGACGACGTGCCCGTCCCGGGTCACCACGAGGTCGTCCTCGATGCGCACCCCGATGCCGCGGAGCTCCTCGGGCACCGTGAGGTCGTTGGCGTGGAAGTACAGCCCGGGCTCCACGGTCAGCGCCATGCCCTCCTCGAGCACCCCGTCGTGGTAGGCCTCGGCGGAGGACCGGGCGCAGTCGTGCACGTCGAGGCCGAGGAAGTGCCCGACGCCGCAGGCGATGTAGCGGCGGTGCTGCTGGCCCTTGGGCTCGAGGGACTCCTCCACCGACACCGGCAGCAGGCCCCAGTCGTGCAGGCCCTCGGCGAGCACGCGCATGGCGGCGGCCTGGAACTCCCGGTAGGCCGCGCCCGGCTTGACCTCGGCCATCCCGGCGAGGTGCGCGCGGTGGACGAGGTCGTAGACCTGCCGCTGGGCGGGGCTGAAGGTGCCCGAGACGGGGAACGTGCGGGTGACGTCCGCGGTGTAGCAGCTCGTGGCCTCGACCCCCGCGTCGAGCAGCAGCAGCCCGTCCTCGGGCACGGCGCCGTCGTTGCGGACCCAGTGCAGCACGGGCGCGTGCGCGCCGGAGGCGACGATGGAGGAGTACCCCACCCCGTTGCCCTCGGTGCGCGCACGCCGGTCGAAGGTGCCCTGCAGCCAGCGCTCGCCCCCGCCGCGGACGGCCTCGGGCAGCGCGGCGGCCACCTCGCCGAACCCGGTCACCGTGGCGTCGACCGCGTGCTGCAGCTGGCCGAGCTCCCAGTCGTCCTTGATCCGACGCAGCTCGGAGAGCACGCGCCGCAGGTCCCCGCCCGCCCCGGTGACGAGCGCGTCGAGCAGCGGCTCCACCCCCACCGTGGCGAGCAGCGCCGGGTAGTTCCCCCGCAGCGCCGCGGGCAGCGCCTCGAGCGGGCGGGTGGTCACGCCGAGCGCCTCGGACCACTCGGCCAGCCCGGGCACGGCCCCGACCCACAGCTCGCCGTCGCGGGCGGAGGCGAAGAAGTCGGCCTCGTCCGGCCCCGCGGGCTCGCGCAGGAACAGCGTCGCGTCGTGCCGGTCCCCGGACGGTGACATCACCAGCACGGCGCCCTCGGCGGTGCAGCCGGTCAGCCACAGGAAGTCCGAGTCGGGGCGGAACTCGTAGTCGCTGTCGTTGGAGCGGACCGGGGCGCGGCCGGCGGCGACGGCGATCCGCTGGCCCGGGAAGGCGTGGGAGAGCCGCTCGCGGTGCTCGGCCGCGGCCTGCGCCGCCCCGGCGAGGGTGCGGGGCTCGCGGTCCCCGGGCCCCCAGCTGCCGCGGACGTACTCGCGGAAGCCGGGGGCGTCGGTCAGTCGGCTGGGGTCGCGGCGCGCGGGACGGGTCATGCCCCCCACGCTAACGCCGCGCGGGCCCGACCCCCAGGGCCCGACCCGGGCTCAGAGCAGGGCGTCGATGCGCTCCAGCACGTCGTCGATGGACTGCTCGATGCCGGGGTGGTCGTGCGGGGAGTGCAGCGTGAGCACCACGGTCGAGCCGGTGCCGTTCTCCTGCACCGTCAGCGCCCCGTGGTAGTCGCTCTCCCCCTGCGCGCCCCACTCGACGCGGCGGGCGGCGTCGTCGGTGCGGAACCACGCCTCGCCCTCCACCTCGCGCTCCGGCTGCCCGGGCGGGTCGATGACGGCGGTGGTGTCGACGGCGTCACCGTCGCCGACGGGGCGCGCCGAGGTGATCTGCGGGAAGTAGCGGGGCAGGTTCTCGACGTCGGACAGGAGTGCGTAGACGCGGTCCGCGTCGGTCTCCACCGGGTGCGAGCGCTCGTGGTCAGCCATGCTCGCCAGCGTGGGCGCCTCGGGCAGGAACTGCAGCACGAAGCCGCCCGCGCCGGACCTGCCCGCGCCGATGCTCGCCACGGCGGGCGACCCCCCGACCGGACCGGGCTGGGCCGCCGAGCTGAAGTGGGACGGCGTGCGCGCCGTCGCCCGGGTGCACGACGGCGAGGTGGTGCTGCACAGCCGCACCGGGCGTGCGGTGACGGGGACCTACCCGGAGGTGGTGGCTGCCCTGGCCGCGTCCGGGCTCGACGTGGTGCTCGACGGCGAGGTGGTCACGCTCGACGCGGCCGGCCGGCCGAGCTTCTCGCTGCTGCAGCAGCGGATGCACGTCGTCACCCCCACCCCGGACCTGGTGGCCGCGGTGCCCGTGTCGCTGCAGTGCTTCGACGTGCTCGCCGTCGACGGCCGCGCCACGACCGGGCTGCCGCTGCACGAGCGACGCGCGCTGCTCGACTCGCTCGGCCTCGCCGGGCCCGGCGTCACCGCGGCGCCCGCGTTCGACGGCGTCACCCCCGCCGAGCTGCTCGCCGCCGCCACCGAGCAGGGCCTCGAGGGGGTCGTGGCCAAGCGCCTCACCTCCCCCTACCGCCCGGGGGCGCGCTCGCGGGACTGGGTCAAGACCGCGGTCCGGCGCACCGCGGACGTGGTGGTCGGGGGGTGGACGGCGGGGCAGGGCTCGCGTGCGACCGCGTTCGGGGCGCTGCTGCTCGGGGCGCACGACGCGGCGGGCGGGCTGGTCTACCTCGGCCACGTCGGCACCGGCTTCACCGCAGCGCACCAGGCGGCGCTGCGCGAGCGGCTCGACACCCTGGCCCGGCCGACGAGCCCGTTCGCGGCCGTGCTGCCCGCTGCCCACCGCCGCGGCGCGCAGTGGGTCGAGCCCGTGCTGGTGGGGCAGGTCGAGCACCGCGAGCAGACCTCGGAGGGCCGGTTCCGCCACCCGTCGTGGCGCGGGCTGCGGCCCGACGTGTCCCCCGCCGAGGTGCTCCTGCCCGGCGCCGACCCCACCTGACCGGGGTCTCGACGCGGCCTTGCCCGCGGTTTACGTTCGGACGATGAGCCAGCCCGACGCGGGGCGCACCGGCGACGAGCCGGGCAGCAGCACCCCGGACCTGACGAAGCGGACGCAGGCGGCCCCGGCGGGCGACGCTACGACCCGCATCCCCCGGGCGCCGGGTGGCCCACCGGCCGGCCCACCGGCCGGGCAGGCCGGCCCCCCGCCCGGCTACGGCCCACCCCCGGGCTACGGACCACCTCCGGGGTACGGCGCGACCCCCGGCTACGGCCCGCCTCCCGGGTACGGCCCGCCCCCGGGCGTCCCGCCGCAGGGCCACCCGCAGCCGTACTCCGGCGCACCCGCCCCGGGGCACGGGCCCGGCACGGTCCCGGGCGTGCCCGACGGCCCCTACTCGCCGCTCGTCGGCCGGCCGCTCACCTCCGACGAGCGGACGTGGGCGATGCTCGCCCACCTCGGGGCGATCTTCGTCGGGTTCCTGGCCCCGCTGGTGATCATGCTGGTCAAGGGCCCGGAGTCGCGCTTCACCCGCGACCAGGCCGTCGAGTCGCTGAACTTCCAGATCACCGTGGCCATCGCCTACGTGGTGTCGTTCGTCCTGGTCCTGCTGGTCATCGGCATCCTGCTCCTCGTCGTCGTCGGCATCGCCCACCTGGTGCTCAGCATCCTGGGCGCGGTGGCGGCGAACCGGGGCGAGGCCTACCGCTACCCGGTCGCGATCCGGCTGGTCACCTGAGCAGTCACAGCAGGGCGGTGACGCCGAGCCCGAGCGCCCCCGCCGCCACGGCCGCCACCAGCTGGCCCAGGCCGACCCCGAGCGCGGCGCCGACCCGCCCCTGCTGGACGAGTCGGACGGTCTCGACGCTGGCCGTGCTGAACGTGGTGTAGCCGCCGCAGAAGCCGACGCCGAGCACGAGCCGCAGGTCGGCGGGGGCGTCGTGGTAGCGCACCAGGCCGACGAGGACGCCGAGCAGCAGCGAGCCGCTCACGTTCACGAGCACCGTCGCCCACGGCAGCGGACCGGGGCGGCGACGCTTGACCTCCCCGTCGACGACGAACCGGGCCACGGCGCCGAGACCGCCCGCGACGGCGAGCAGCAGCACCGTCACCGGACCTCCCCCTCGTCGTCGAGCAGACCCCCGGCCGCGGCACGGTGCCAGCGGTGACCCGCCGTCGCGGCCAGCACGCCGAGCAGGGCGGCGACGAACCCGACCACCACGCTGCCGAGGCCGTAGCCCAGCGCCACGCCGAGCGACCCCTCGCGGGCGAGCAGCAGGTCGACCTCGTCGGTGAGGCTGGAGTAGGTGGTGAAGCCGCCGAGGAACCCGGTGCCGGCCAGCAGCCGCAGCGCCCGGGCCCGAGGGCCCTCCTCACCGCGACGGGCCAGGGCCTCGAGCAGCGCCCCGAGCAGGAACGCGCCGACGGCGTTCACGGCGAACGTCCCGGTGGGCCAGCCCGACCCGCCCGTCGGCAGGGCCAGCGACAGCCCGTGGCGGGCGAGGCTGCCCACCGCCCCGCCGAGGGCGACCAGACCGACCAGCTCGACGCGCAAGTGGACCGGTCGTGGGTCCGTGACCACCGCTGCCCCCGTCCGTCGCGCGCCTGCTCGCCTGCCCGGCCCGAGCCTAGGTCCGGCCCGCGCGGGCGATCGCGACGAGGTCGCGGGCGGGCCCGGCGGGCGGCTCGGCCCCCGTGCGCCACACGGCCCGCAGCACGCGGTGCAGGTCGACCCCCGCCACGGCCACCGGGACCAGCCGGCCCAGCGCCAGGTCGTCGGCCACGGCCAGCGTGCTCAGCGCCCCCGGGGCCACGCCCGCGGCGACGGCCGCCCGCACGGCGGCCGCGCTGGCCAGCTCCATCGCCGGCGGCGCGAGCACCGTCCCGGTGGGCAGGTGGTCGGCCAGGGCGCGGGCGAGGGCGCGCCGCGTCCCCGAGCCGGCCTCGCGGGCCACGAGCGGGGTGGCGGCCAGCTCGGTCGCGGTCAGCGGCTCGGTCCGGGTGGCCCACGGGTGGTCCGGGTCGACGACGACGAGCAGCTGGTCGTGGCCGACGGTGCGGGCGCGCAGGCCGGCGGGCGCGTCGGGCCCCTCCACGAAGCCGACGTCCGCCTCCCCGGCGGTCACCGCGGCCGCCACCGCGTCGCTGTTCGTGGCGACGAGGGAGACCTCGGTGCCGAGCCGGGCGCGCAGCGCGACGAACCAGCGCGGGGCCAGGTGCTCGGCCACGGTGAGGCTGGCGGCCACCCGCAGGTGCGCGGCACGGTCGGAGCGCAGCGACCCGATCCCGGCGTCGAGCTCGCGGGCGGCGTCGACGACGGGCAGCGCCCAGCGGGCCACGAGCGCGCCCGCCGCCGTCAGCCGCGAGCCCTGCGGGGTGCGCACCAGCAGCGGCACCCCCACCTGCGCCTCCACGGCCTGCACCCGGGCCGACGCGGCCTGCTGGGAGATGCCGGCCTCGGCGCCGGCCGCCCCGATGCTGCCGGTGCGCTCCACCGCGAGCAGCAGCTGCAGGCCGGCCAGGTCGGGCACGTGGGGGCTCAGCACCGGCCCCCACACCCCCCGCCTGTCACAACCTGAGGTTGTACCCGGACAAGGACGGGCCGTCTACCGGGGACGCCGGGCCCGGCGCACCGTGGGGGGCATGACCGCGACCCTGGCCCGCCCCGCGACCACCGCCCCCGTCGTGCGCCGGCGGGTGCTCCCGGCGCTGGAGCGCCCCGGGCAGCTGCTCGAGCACATCACCCCGAACTGGTTCGCCTCGGTGATGGGCACGGGCATCGTCGCCAACGCGGCCGCCACGCTGCCGCTGGCCGTGCCCGGGCTGCACGTGTTCGCCCTCGTGGTGTGGGCGGTCGCGGCGACCGCGCTGGTGGCCCTCTCGGTCGCGTTCGCCGCGCACTGGCTGCGCCACCGCGAGAACGCCCGCGCCCACGGCCGCCACCCGGTGATGAGCCAGTTCTACGGCGCCCCGCCGATGGCGATGCTCACCGTCGGCGCCGGCACGCTGCTCCTCGGCAAGGACGTCATCGGCCTGCCCGCCGCGCTGGGCGTGGACTGGGTGCTGTGGACCGCGGGCACGCTCACCGGTCTCGCGACGAGCCTGTGGCTGCCTTACCGGATGATCGTCACCCACCCGAAGGAGACGGCGACCGCGCTGCCCGCGTGGCTCATGCCCGTCGTCCCGCCGATGGTGTCCGCCTCCACCGGTGCGCTGCTGCTGCCCCACGTGGCCGCCGGCCAGCCGCGGCTGACCCTGCTGCTGGCCTGCTACGCGATGTTCGGGCTCAGCCTGGTCATCGGGATGATGACGATGACGCTGGTCTACTCCCGGCTGGTGCACGGCGGCATGCCCGCCGTCGGCGCCGCCCCCACCGTGTGGATCTGCCTGGGCATGATCGGGCAGTCGATCACCGCGGTGAACCTGCTCGGCGCCGAGGCCGGGCTCGTGTTCTCCGGCCAGCAGGCCTCGCTCGCCACCGGCCTGCACGTGTTCGGCCTGGCCTACGGGATCGCCATGGGCGGCTTCGGGGTGCTGTTCTTCGCCCTCGCCACGCTGCTCACCGTGCACGCCGCCCGCCACGGCCTGGGCTTCTCGCTGACGTGGTGGAGCTTCACCTTCCCCGTCGGCACCTGCGTCACCGGGGCGACCGCGCTCGGCACCACGGCGGGCTCGACCGTCGTGCACGCCGTAGCCGTGTTCCTCTACGTGGTGCTGCTGGGCGCCTGGGCCACCGTGGCCGCGAACACCCTGCGGGGCACCGCGACCGGGCGGGTGTTCCTGCCCGCCTGAGCGCCTCAGCCGCGGCGGACGAGCCGTGGGTGGGGCCACCGCCCGTCCACCCCCCGCCCGTCGACCCCCCGCCGGGTCAGCACCGCCCCCGCCACCGCGAGCAGCACGGGGACCACCACCGGACCGCCCGCCCCGGTGAGCTCCACGGCGAGCACGACCGCCGTCAGGGGTGCCTCCAGCGCCGCGCCGAGCACCGCGGCGGCACCGACGAGGGCGACCGCCGCCACCGAGGTCCCCGGCCACAGCGCCGCCGCGCCCCGGCCCACGAGCAGGCCCAGCAGCGCCCCCACCGAGAACGTCGGGGTCAGCAGACCGCCGACGACGCCGGCCCGCAGGCACGCCGCGGTGGCCAGCGGCTTGGCCACCAGCAGGACGAGCACCACCGGCAGGCCGACCGCACCGTCGAGCGCGAGCTGCGCCGGGCCCTTGCCGTTGCCGAGCAGCTCGGGCAGCACGACGGCCACCCCGCCGAGCGCGGTGAGCACGACGACCGTCGCCACCGGCGCCCGCAGGCCCGTCGCCGGACGCGCCCGGGCCGCCGCCGCGAGGCGGGCGAACCCCAGGCCGACCACACCCGCCACCGGTCCGAGGAGCACGCCCACCACCAGCAGCCCGGGCGAGAGGTCCAACCCCGCCGCGGCGAACGCCGACCCGGTCCCCACCACCGGCCAGGCGACAACCGTGGCGAGGGCCGCCGTCACCACGGCCAGCACCACGTCGGCGGCGGCGGCGGAGACCAGCAGCACCTCGAGGGTGAAGACCGCCCCGGCGAGCGGCACGTCGTAGACCGCCGCGAGGCCGGCCCCCGCCCCGCACGCCGCCAGGGTGCGCTGCTCGCGGGCCCCCAGGCCGGTCCGCTCCGCCCACCAGCCGGCCGCCGCCGCTGCGACCTGCCGCGGGGCGTTCTCCCGACCCAACGACGCGCCGACCCCCACCGCGACGACCTGCAGCACCGCGTCGGCCACCGTCGCGGGCACGGGCAGCCGCCGCACCCGGCCCGCGAGGACGTCGGGGACGCCCGGGCGGGGCGCCGCACCGCGACGCAGCAGCCACCACCCGAGGGCCACGACGAGCCCGCCGACGGCCAGGGCCAGGACGCGGCGGGGTCCGCCGGCCCGGTCGACCCCCTCCTGGAAGCTGCCGTCGACGTAGCCGAACGCCGCGTGCTGCGCGAGGTGGAGCACGAGCGTCAGCGCCGCCCCCGCGACCCCCGCGGCCACCCCGGTGAGCAGGGCGGCCCCGCCGAGCCGGACGAGGGGCGGCGCGGTCACCGCAGCAGGCTCGCCGTCGTCGCGACGCAGAGCACCGTGATCGCCACCCCCAGCCCCACGACCACCGCGGGGCGCGGTCCCGGCGGGTCCCCGGCGGCGCCGAGCAGCGCCCGGCTGCGGGCCCGGCCGACGAGCGCGGTCACCACGGCGAGCGCGACGGCCGCCCCGGCGAGCACGAGCCCGCTCGGCCGGCCGTCGAGCTGCAGGTGACGCACCAGCACCAGCCCGCCGTTGCCGAGCAGCGCCAACGAGGTGCGGCTCCAGGCCAGCGCCGTCCGCTCGGCCTGCAGCCCGGCGGGCGCGGTCACCGACCGTCCCTCACCGCAGCGCACCCACCACGAGCAGCACGACCACGCCGACGGCCACGACCGCCAGCCCGGTGGCCAGCAGCCACACCACCCGCACCCGGGGCAGCGGCTCGCCGCGACGCATCGCCCGCTGCACCTGCCGCCACCGCAGCACCCCGCCCACGGAGGCGAGCACGCTGAGCAGCCCCAGCACCACCCCCACCGAGGTCCGGGCGCCGACGACGGAGAACTGCGGCACCAGCTGCACCACCGCCACCCCCGCGGCCAGCAGGGCCAGCGCGGTGCGCGCCCAGGCGAGGAAGGTGCGCTCGTTGGCCAGGGTGAAGCGGTAGTCCGGCTCCTGCTCCCCCGGCGGCGGGCCGGCCGCGTCAGCCACCCGCGGCGTCCGCGATGGAGCCGGCCTCGCGCGCCCCGGCCTCGAAGGCGCTGCAGCACGCGACGACCCAGGCGGCGACGCCGTCGGCCGAGCCGGTGGCGAAGCCGTCCGCCGCGGCCCGGTAGGCCTGCGGGCGGCGGTACCAGGCGACCTCCGGCACGGTCAGGTTGTGCACGTCCAGGCCCGTCGCCACCGCGACCAGGCGCGACGCGGCGCGGGCGACGACGCCGTCGGCGCTGCCGAACGGGGTGAGGGTGAGCAGCTCGCCGTGGACCACCGCGGCCAGCACCGCGGCGGGGACCGTGGTCCCGCCGGTGACGAGCTGGCCCAGCAGGTCCAGCCGGGCGCCGACCTCGGCGTCGGCGCGCGGGCGGCCCAGGGCGTCCGGGTCGGCCAGGTCGGCGGCGGCCTGCAGGTGCAGCCGGGCCAGCACCTGCAGCGGGGCCCGGCGCCAGGTGGCGACGACCCCGTCGAGGTACTCCCCGTCCAGCGCCCCGGCCACCCGCAGCGCGCCCGCCAGCACCGGGTCCTCGACCTCGGCGGTCAGCTCCACCGCGCCGCCGTCGACCGCGGCCGAGGAGCGCCCCGCCCGCACGGCCGCCTCCGCGGCGTTCGCCGGCCAGCCGCGCCGGTTGGCCGGGTGGCGGTGCACCGCGTCGATCGCCGCCCGCGCCTGCTCCGCCGCCCCCCGCACCCCCGGCAGGTCCAGCAGGGGGGCGAGCGGGTCGGGGCTGGTCACGCCCGCACCGTACCGAGCCCCCGGACGGGGCCGTCCCACCCAGCCCGACCGGTCGGCGCGCGCCGGACGCCGGTCGGCGCGCAACGTCGACGCAACGTCTTTGCGGTGTGACGTGCGACGCATAGGTTCGGTCCCATGAGCGACGACGAGAAGACCGTCTACGAACCCACCGACGAGTTCCGCTCCCAGGCCAACGCGGGCCCCGAGCTCCAGCAGTCCGCCGACGCCGACCGGGAGGCCTTCTGGGCGGAGCAGGCGAACCGGCTGCACTGGCACGAGCCCTTCGAGCAGGTGCTCGACTGGACCGAGGCCCCGGTGGCGAAGTGGTTCGTCGGCGGCAAGCTCAACGTCGCGTACAACTGCGTCGACCGCCACGTCGAGGCCGGCCACGGCGACCGGGTGGCGCTGCACTGGGAGGGCGAGCCCGGCGACAGCCGCGACGTCACCTACTCCGACCTGCTGGCCCTGGTCAGCCAGGCCGCCAATTACTTCACCGAGATCGGGCTGGTGGCCGGCGACCGCGTCGCCATCTACATGCCGATGATCCCCGAGGCCGTCGCCACCATGCTGGCCTGCGCCCGGCTCGGGCTGACCCACTCCGTGGTGTTCGCGGGGTTCTCCGCCACCGCGCTGCGCCAGCGCGTCGACGACGCGTCCGCCCGCCTCGTCGTCACCACCGACGCGCAGTGGCGCCGCGGCAAGCCCGCCCCGCTCAAGTCCATCGTGGACGAGGCCGTCGACGGCGCCGAGTCCGTGGAACACGTCCTCGTCGTCAAGCGGGTCGGCGACGCCGAGGGCGCCCCCGAGCTGGCCTGGAACGACCGCGACGTGTGGTGGCACGAGACGGTGGCCCAGGCGTCGGAGGAGCACACCTGCGAGGCGTTCGACTCCGAGCACCCGCTGTTCGTGCTCTACACCTCGGGCACCACCGGCAAGCCGAAGGGGATCGTCCACACCTCGGGCGGCTACCTCACCCAGACCAGCTACACCCACCACTACGTCTTCGACCACAAGGCCGGCCAGGACGTCTACTGGTGCACCGCGGACATCGGCTGGGTCACCGGCCACAGCTACATCGTCTACGGCCCGCTGAGCAACGGCGTGACCCAGGTGCTCTACGAGGGCACCCCCAACGCGCCCGACGAGCACCGCCACTTCCAGATCGTCGAGAAGTACGGGGTGTCGATCTACTACACCTCGCCGACCCTGGTGCGGACGTTCATGAAGTGGGGCCGGGAGATCCCCGACGCCCACGACCTGAGCTCGCTGCGGGTGCTCGGCTCCGTCGGCGAGCCCATCAACCCCGAGGCGTGGCGCTGGTTCCACGAGGTGCTCGGCGGCGGGCGCTGCCCCATCGTCGACACCTGGTGGCAGACCGAGACCGGCGCGATGATGATCGCCCCGCTGCCCGGGCTGACGGCGTGCAAGCCGGGCTCGGCCATGGCCACGCTGCCCGGCATCTCCGCGGCCATCGTGGACGAGGAGGCGAACGTCCTCGACACCTCCGCGGGCGGGGAGGTGCAGGGGTACCTGGTGCTCGACCAGCCGTGGCCGTCGATGCTGCGCGGCATCTGGGGCGACATGGAGCGGTACAAGGACACCTACTGGTCGCGCTACGCCGAGCAGGGCTGGTACTTCGCCGGGGACGGCGCCAAGTACGACGAGGACGGCGCGATCTGGCTGCTCGGCCGCGTGGACGACGTCATGAACGTCTCCGGGCACCGCATCTCCACCACCGAGGTCGAGTCGTCCCTGGTCGGGCACCCGTCGGTGGCCGAGGCCGCCGTGGTGGGCGCGTCCGACGAGACCACCGGGCAGGGCATCGTCGCGTTCGTCATCCTGCGCGGGTCGGCGACCGACGGCGGCGAGGACATGGTGGCCGAGTTGCGCAACCACGTGGCCAAGGACATCGGGCCCATCGCCAAGCCGCGCCAGGTGCTCGTGGTGCCGGAGCTGCCCAAGACCCGTTCAGGCAAGATCATGCGCCGCCTGCTGCGCGACGTGGCCGAGAACCGCGAGGTCGGCGACGTCTCCACGCTGGCCGACTCGACGGTCATGGACCTGATCAGCTCGGGCCTGGGGAAGGGCGACAGCAAGGACTGACCCGGCCGCCCCCGCCGCCGTTGGAGTGCCAGTGGTCGCCATCCGCGCCGGACGGCCGCAGATGGCACTCCAACGGCCGCGCGGGGTGGGCCGGGTGCGGCCGCGCGCGCTGCGGCGACCACCCGTGGCACGATGACGCGCGCACGGCCCCGTACGAGCCCGCACGACCCGCGTGACGACGACTGATGGCGAGGACCCCAGGTGAGCAGCACCACCGACCACACCCACCGTGACGGGGTGCCCACCACCGTGGCGTCCATCCCGCTGACCGACGTCGACGCCCGGATGGCCGGGCAGGGCAGCATCGGCGCGCTGGTCAAGGACGCGACCACGCAGGTGTCGACGCTGGTGCGCGCCGAGGTCGAGCTGGCCAAGTCCGAGATCACCGCCGAGGTGAAGAAGGGCGTCCGCGGCGGCATCTTCTTCGCCGCCGCCGGGGTCGTCGGGCTGTTCAGCCTGTTCTTCCTCTTCTTCACCATCGCCGAGGTGCTCGACCTGTTCCTGCCGCGCTGGGTGGCCTTCGGCATCGTGTTCCTCGCCATGCTGCTGGTCGCCGGGGTCGCCGCCTTCCTCGGCTACCGCAAGGTCAAGACGCTGGGCAAGCCGGAGAAGACCATCGACGCGGTGAAGGACAACGCCAAGGTCCTGCCGCGCTCGAGCTAGGCCCGCGGTGCCGGGGAGCCGCGCGCCCGACCCGTCGAGCGTCCGGGTCGACGGGCCCTGGACGCACCGCGACGTCCACGCCAACGGAATCCGCCACCACGTCGCCGAGATCGACGGCGGCGGCCCGCTGGTGCTGCTGCTGCACGGCTTTCCCGAGTTCTGGTGGAGCTGGAGCGCGCTCATGCCCGCCCTGGCCGAGGCCGGCGCCCGGGTGGTGGCCGTCGACCTGCGCGGCTACGGCGACACCGACAAGCCGCCGCGCGGGTACGACGGTTGGACGCTGAGCGGGGACGTGTCCGGGCTGGTCCGGGCGCTCGGCGAGACCGACGCGGTCGTCGTCGGGGCCGACTGGGGCGGGCTCATCGGCTGGGCCACCGCCGCCCTGCACCCCCGCGTCGTGCGCGGGCTCGTCGTCGTCGGCGCACCCCACCCCGTCACGCTGCGCCGCACCATCCGCCGCGACCCGCGCCACCAGGGCCGTGCGCTGCGCGGCGCCGTCGGGTTCCAGCTGCCGTGGCGCCCCGAGCGCCGCCTCGTCGCCGACGGGGCCGCGGCCGTGGAGGACGTGCTGCGCGCCTGGTCCGGTCCCGGCTGGCGGCAGCAGCCGTCGTTCGCCCGCGTGGCCCGGCGCGACGCCGACGCGTTCCGCATCCCGGGGGTGGTGCACTCGGCCATGGAGTACTACCGCTGGGCGGTGCGCAGCCAGGTCCGCGCCGAGGGCCACCGCTTCGCCACCGACGCCTCGCGCCCCGTCGAGGTGCCCGTGGTGGCCGTGCACGGCGAGCTCGACCCGGTGCTGCTGCTGGGCACCACCCGGCGCTCGGCCGCGTTCGCGCCCGCGATGGAGCTGCGCGCGCTGCCGGGGGTGGGGCACTTCCCGCACCACGAGGCCCCGGACGCGGTGCACGGCGCCGTGCTCGACGTGCTGCGCGGCGGCTGAGCCCGGCTCAGGCGGTGCAGCTGCCGGTGCTCACCTGGGTGGACAGCCCGGGCGCGGCGGCGACCTCGTCGGACACCTCGCCGGCGGTGAGGACGAACCCCGTCTCCGGGTCGTCGATGGAGGCCCCGAAGACCACGCCGAGGACCTGGCCGTCGGCGTCGACGAGCGGGCCGCCGGAGTTGCCGCTGCGCACCTGGCCGCGGACGGTGTAGACGTCGCGGACCACGGTCGAGG
The DNA here is from genome assembly GCF_054783215.1 of Rhodococcus aerolatus. Taxonomy (NCBI): domain Bacteria; kingdom Bacillati; phylum Actinomycetota; class Actinomycetes; order Mycobacteriales; family Nocardiaceae; genus Rhodococcus; species Rhodococcus aerolatus. The sequence goes on from NZ_BAAGQZ010000047.1 coordinate 51,665, forward strand.
ACTCGTAGATGTCCGGCCCGCGCAGCGAGATGTCCTCCCGCACCCGGGCGGGGCTGGCCGTGTACGGGCCGTCGAGCGGGTAGCCCAGCACCACCGCGGACTCCCCGGCGGTGGCCGGGTCGGGGGCGAAGGCCAGTGCGGGGGCGGTGAGGCCGGGGACGTCGAGCACGGCGAGGTCGGTCGACGGGTCGTAGAGCACCACCCGGCCGGGCAGCGTGCCGTCGTCCGACTCCACCGCGACCTCGGTGGTGCCGGCGACGACGTGGGCGTTGGTGACGACCCGCTCCGGGGCCACGACGAACCCGCTGCCCTCCAGGCCCCGCTGGCACGACGGCGCCACCCCCCGGACCTTGAGCACGCTGCTGCGCGCGCCCTCGACCAGCGCGGAGGACTGCAGGGCCGGGTCCGGCGCGGCGACCTCGGCCACCGGCGTGCGGCCGAACGGGCCCAGCACGTCGGGCAGGCCGGAGGTGTCGAAGAGGTTGCCGAGCTCGGCGGGCAGCTGCTGGGCCTGGACCGGGAGCAGGCCGTCCACCGAGCCCAGCACCCGCGAGCTGCGGATCTCCGCGGCCAGGCCCACCGAGGCCGCCGAGGACAGCGGGATCGCGACGAGCCACGCGGCGACGAGCACGGCCAGCGCCTGCACGACCGAGCCGAGTGCGCTGTCCGCGGTGCGCAGCGCGGGCAGCCGCATGTGCCCGCGGACCGCGCGGCCGAGCACCACCCCGACCGTCTCGCCGAGGACGACCAGGCCGATGACGACGGCCAGGCCGACCGCGAGGCGGGTGACCTCGCCGCTGACCAGCCCGACGACCGACGGGGCCACCCGCACCCCGACCACCGCACCGAGGACGACGCCGGCGAACGCGAGCACGGAGGTCACCGAGCCCTGCCGCCAGCCGGAGAGGGCGGCGAGCACGACGAGCGCCAGCACCACCAGGTCGACGACGTTCACGACGCGGCCCCCTCGGCCGGGGCGGTCACGGCCGTGCTGGTGTCGTGCGGGTCGGGGCTCGAGGGCCGCGGCGGCACGGGGGGCTCGGGCAGGCCGAACTCCGCGAAGTCCCGGGTGCGGCGGGTGTCCCACGGCCGCTCCCAGCCGGCCAGCCGCAGCATCGTGGCCAGCAGCCCCCCGGTGAAGCCCCAGATCAGCAGGTCGTCGACCGCGAACGCCGGCGCGACGTAGCCGGACGGGTGGGTCAGCCGGAACCGGTTGGCCGGGTCGAGCAGGTCGGCGAGCCGCACCCGGGCGACCCGCGCCGACTCCCCCGTGTCGACCACGCGGACCGGGCTCTCGGTGCGCCAGTACGCCAGGACGGGGCTGACCCGGAAGTGCGACGGCGGCAGGAACAGCTCCGGCAGCACGGCCAGCGGCTCCACCCCGGCGGGGTCGAGGCCGGTCTCCTCCTGCGCCTCGCGCAGGGCGGCGGCCACGGGCCCGTCGTCGCCCGGGTCCAGCGCACCCCCGGGGAACGCCACCTGCCCGGAGTGCGAGCGCAGCGTGGCGGCCCGCTCGAGCAGCAGCACGTCCACGTCGTCCACCCCGGCCCCGGGGTCCGCGGGCCCGGCCAGCAGCACCAGCACCGCAGCCGGTCGTGCGTCCGGCGGCGGTGCGGGGACCCGGCTGAGCTGGGCGGGGGTGACGCCGGCGAGCGCGTCGAGCAGCGGGGTGAGGAAGTCGGGCACCGGCGGGGCGTCCGGGTCGTCGCGGCGCAGCAGGGTGGTCACGTGCGCACCCCGAGGCCGTCGGCGACCGCGGTGGCCACCTCGTCGGCGGTGGTGAACGGCTGCGGCAGCACGGCCGCGACCGTGCCGTCGGCGCGCAGCAGGATCGTCGTCGGCAGCACCTGGGGCGCCCCGACCAGTGCGGCGACCCGGCCGTCGGCGTCCTGCACCCCGGGCAGCCGCACGCCGTAGTCGGTCAGCCGGGAGAGCGCACCGCCCGCGTCGGGGTCGGCGTGCACCGTGAGCACCGTGACCCGGTCGCCGGCGCGGGCCGCGAAGTCCTGCACCGCGGGCAGCTCGGCGGCACACGGCCCGCACCACCAGGCCCACACGTTGAGCAGCACCGGCCGCCCGGCCAGCGCGGTGCCGAGGTCGACGGGGCTGCCGTCGGCCAGGCACGGCAGCGTCAGCCCGGCCAGCGGGCCGCGCGAGGCGCCCGCCCCCGGTGCGGGCGCC
>NZ_BAAGQZ010000048.1:7500-9325 GCF_054783215.1 Rhodococcus aerolatus
AATCCATGACGAGTCAAGTTATAAGTCACTTATCATTCATGACAAGCCAAAAGTAAAGTCACCAACAGTCCATAGCAACAAAGTAAAGTCACCAACAGTCCATAGCAACAAAGTAAAGTCACCAACAGTCCATAGCAACAAAGTAAAGCAAGCGTAAACTTGCATAACAACTAATTATGCCTTATATGTACACCCAAAATCTTGGTAAGCCACTTATGATAGCAAGTCCATAGCAACAAAATATAACAAGTATAAAGTGCATGGCAACAAATTATAAAGGTGTAATTTATTTAAAAAAATGTTCATTTTGTTCAATAATACTACTTGTTTATAATTCCAAGTGTTCATACAATGCAAGTTACGCATAAAATATTACATGTAATTGTAAAAAAGTTATATAAAAGTGTGTAGATGATTAATATGAATTCATTGGAAATTTTGGCAAAAAAAATTGCAAAAACTACAGCAACCAGTATTCCCATGTGGTCCCCCACCATAGTACTGACTGGTCCAGATGTTGCTTAACTGCGGAGATCGGACGGGATCCGGTGCTTTCAACATTGTATGGCCGTAGCTTATAGTTAAAGTAATTAAAGCAAACACAAAGGTATCAAACATAAACTAAAATGTGAATTTTTCTAGGATTTTATATTTTTTTCAAGATTGAAAAAGTGAATTCATGTAATGTAGAAGGATAAGAACCATGTGAACCTTTGTCGAACCTTTGTCGAATACTATTTGGATACTTGGAAACATGTTTTCATTCATGTGGAGTATGGTATAGTTGATTATTATTATGACACAACTCCTAACTTATCACGAAACTCCGCGCTTAAGCAGGGAAATTTTCGAACTTATCACGAAACTCTAAGCTTGAGCTCCCAACTTATCACGAAACTCTATGCTTGAACAAAAGTCATTCCTAACTTATCACGAAACTCCAGGCTTATAAAAAACTATTCTTAACTTATCACGAAACCCCTAGGCTTGAGTAGAAACGGTTTATAACATATCACGAAACTCTGGGCTTAATAAAATTTTCAACTTATCACGAAACTTCAAGCTTGTAAAAATCATTCCTAACTTATCACGAAACTCTAAGCTGGAAGAAAATCACTCCCAACTTATCACGAAACTCTTGTGCTTGTGTAGGAATTCTTTCTAACTTATCACAAAACTCTACACCTATATAAAATTCATTTCAAACTTATCACGAAACCCTGGGCTTAATAAATTTTCTAAGTTATCACGAAACTCTCAGGCTGTGAAAAAGTCATTCCTAACTTATCACGAAACTTTCAAGCTTGACAAGAAGTCATTTCTAACTTATCACGAAAGTCCCAACTTATCACGAAAGTCTCAAGCACTATAGAAATCATTCCTAACTTATCACGAAAGTTTTAAGCTTACTCAAAAATCATTTCTAACTTATCACGAAAGTTCAAAGCTTGACAAGAAATCATTTTCAACTTATCACGAAAGTACACATACGGACCGTACCGTAGACGGGCACCGTATTCACCGTAACTTGAACCGTACCATGACCGTAACCCTCCCATACCCTATCATAAATCCGGGCACGGGCGTACACTCAAGTACTCTCAAAAAAATTTTCACCATCGCCAGCCAACAATGTGTATTTCAAACACTTTTTTCCATTCCCTCAAGAGTGTATCAAAACACTTGTACACAAAAAAAAAAAAAAAATTAATAATAATAAATTTTATTAATCATTTAGTAGAAAGTGTTCCCGGAGGAACAAATTCAATGACAAAGGCTTAATCTCAGTACATCGTAGCAACAAAGGCTACTCTAGTACTTACAA
>NZ_BAAGQZ010000049.1:0-93969 GCF_054783215.1 Rhodococcus aerolatus
CCCCCGGAGGCCGCGCCCGCGCCGTCCACCAGGTCGCCGGCCGCCCGGGCCGCCGCCCCCGCCACGACCAGGGCGGCGAGCGGGGCCGCGGCGCGGGAGAGCGGAGCCAGCTCGGTCCGCTCGGCGAGCACGTCGGCCACGGCGCCCCGGCGCCCGGCGGCGACGGCGGCCAGCTCGTCGCGGACCTCGGCCATGGTGGGCCGGTCGGCCGGGTCGGGGGCCAGCATCCGCAGCAGCACCGGCTCCACGTCGCCCGCGCGGGTGGGCGGCTCGAACCGTCCGGCGGCGACGCGGCGCAGCATGGTCCAGCTGTCCGGGTCGACGCCGAACGGCGGCACGCCCTCCAGGCAGGCGTAGAGGGTGGAGCCGAGGGAGAAGACGTCGCTCGGCGCCGTGGCGGGCCGGCCGCGGGCGCACTCCGGGGCGAAGTAGGCGGGGGTGCCGCTGACGGTGCTGGGGGCGTCGGCGCTGGCCTCCCCGTCGGCCTGGGCGATGCCGAAGTCGGCGATCTTGACGACGCCGTCGTCGCGGCCGCCCTCCCCGACGAGGATGTTGGAGGGCTTGATGTCGCGGTGGACGATGCCCAGGGCGTGCGCGTCGGCCATGGCGTCGGCCACCTGGGCGCCGACCTGCGCGACCTGGGCGACGGGCAGCACCTGCTCGGCCCGGATGACGCTCGCGAGGTCGCGGGAGGGCAGGTGCTCCATGACCAGCCACGGGTCGGCGTCGTGGGTGACCACGTCGTACACGGCGGTGGCGTGGACGTTGTCGAGCCGGGCGGCGATGCGGCCCTCCCGCAGCGCCCGCTCCCGGCGCGCCTCCCGGTCGGCCTCGTCGACCCCGGCCACCACTTGCTTGACGGCCACGGTGCGGTCGAGGGCGTCGTCGTGGGCGAGCCACACGGTGCCCATCGCCCCGCCGCCGAGGGGCTCGACGAGGCGGTAGCGGCCGTCGAGCAGCGTGCCGGGCCCGATGCGGGGCGATCGGTCGTCGTCCACGCTCACGGTGGCTCCTGGGGGTCGGCGCGTCGTGCCGCGGGCGGGTGGGTGGCTCGGACCCTAGGTGCCGCGACCGACCCGGGGCGACCGCGGCGGCCCTTGCGGGTGGTCCGACGCCGGGGGAGGGTCGTGGTCCTCGACGGGCACCGACGGCGCCCGCGGCGCGGAGGGTGGGTCCGGTGGCGGGTCGGTTCGAGGGCAAGGTCGCGTTCGTCACCGGGGCCGCGCGCGGCCAGGGGCGGGCCCACGCGCTGCGGCTGGCGCGGGAGGGCGCGGACGTCCTCGCCCTCGACCTCGCGGGCCCCCTGCCCGCCTCCGTGGTCTACGACTCCGCCACGCCCGAGGACCTCGCCGAGGTGGCCGCCGCGGTCGAGCAGCTCGACCGCCGGGTGCTGACCCACGTCGGCGACGTCCGCGACCTCGCCGACATGACGGCGTTCGTCGAGCGCGGGGTGGCCGAGCTGGGCCGGCTCGACCTCGTCGTCGCCAACGCCGGCATCTGCGTGCCCGCGGCGTGGGACACGGTGAGCCCGGAGATGTTCCGCGACCACCTCGACATCAACGTCACCGGCGTGTGGAACACGGTCATGGCGGCGGCACCGCACCTGGTGTCCGGGGGCCGGGGCGGCTCCATCGTGCTCACCAGCTCCTACGCGGGCAAGAAGATGCAGCCGTTCATGGTCCACTACACGACCAGCAAGCACGCGGTGACGGGGATGACGCGGGCGTTCGCCGCCGAGCTCGGGACGCACGGGATCCGGGTGAACTCGGTGCACCCCGGTGGGGTGGCGACCCCGATGGGCGGAGGCTCGATGGTGCAGGCGATGACGGCGGCCACGGAGACCAACCCGCGCCTCGGGGTCATGGGCACGACCTTCATCGACCCGCCCTACGCCGAGGCCGACGAGATCGCCGACGCCGTCGCGTTCCTGCTCTCCGACGAGGCCCGGTTCATCACCGCCGAGCACCTCTCGATCGACGGCGGCGCGCAGCACTTCTGAGCGCCCGGTCCCGTCACCGGGCGCCCCGCCGCGACCGCGGATACGGTCCATCCCGCCCGGTCGCCCCGGCGCCCGCCCGGGGTCCCGGGAGCTCACCGTTCGGAGTGCCCGTGCCTGCCTACGACGACCTCCTGGCCCGGGCGGCCGCCGGCCGCACCGTCCTCATCGACGGAGCCACCGGCACCGAGTGCGAGCGCCGCGGCGTGCCGGTGCTGCCCGGCGCGTGGAGCGGCGGCGGCGTGCTGACCCACCCCGACACCGTGCGCGCCGTGCACGCCGACTACGTGGCGCTGGGCGCCGAGCTGCTCATCGCGGACACCTTCGCCACCCACCGCCACGTGCTCGACGCCGCCGGGGTGGGCGAGCAGTTCGAGGCGGTGAACCGGCGCGCGGTCGAGCTCGCGATCGAAGCCCGCGACGCCGCCGGCGCCGAGCACGTGGTCGTCGCGGCCGGCATCAGCAGCTGGACCTTCCTCACCACCCAGCTGCCCCGCGAGCCCACCCTCGACGAGGTCCGCCGCAACACCGCCGACCAGGTCGCGGTCCTGGCGGCCGCCGGGGCCGAGCTGGTGATCCTGGAGATGATGGTCGACGTCGACCGGATGCTGGCCACCCTCGACGGCGCGCAGACCGCGGGGCTGCCGGTGTGGGTGGGGCTGAGCTGCGGGGACTACGGGCAGCGGACGTTCCCGGACAGGGTGCCGCGGTTGAAGCACGGCCAACCGATGAGCGAGGCGATCAGCGCGTTGGACGGGCGCGGGGTCGACGCCCTGGCGGTCATGCACACCGACGTCGCGCTCGTCGACGCCTGCCTCGACGTCGCGCTCGCCGAGTGGTCCGGACCCGTGGCGGTGTACGCGCACAGCGGCGACTTCCGGGCCGGGCACTGGGTGTTCGACGACGTCATCTCCCCGGCCGACTACGCCGCGCACGCCGCGGGGTGGGTGCGCCGCGGGGTCACGATCGTCGGCGGGTGCTGCGGCATCGGGCCCGAGCACGTCCGGGAGCTGGCCGCACTGGTGACGTCGGAGGGCTAGCGCCCGCCGGAGCCGCCGGGCAGGCACTCGGGCGCGTAGTCGAGCTGGCCGTCGGCGTAGAGGCCGGTTCCGACTTCCTGGTCTCGTGGGCAGGACACCAGCGCGACCCCTCGACTGCGTGGGCCGCCCGGGTTGCCGACCACCCCGGGCTTCGGGCAGTTGACGCCGCGGCAGACGGGCTCCGTCGTGGACGCAGCGGACGACGTCGCGGCGCTGCCGCTGCCGCTGCCGTAGGGAAGGTCGTCGAGCATCTGCACGCTCGTCCCGTCCCACTGGTAGCGCACCGTGGTAGTAGTGCCGTCGTCGCACGCGCTGCATGACCCGCCGGTGCGGTAGTTCAGCGCCACGGTGTCGCCCTCGCTCAGCGACGGGTTCAGGCTCGTGAACCCGTACGCGGTCGAGGTGGCGGTCCCGATGTACGTGCCGTCGTGGAACAGCAGCGCCTGCACCGGTGACCCGCCGGTGGCACCCTCGACGTAGACCAGCGCGGCCGAGAGCGTCGCGCACGGGTCGTAGTTGCCTCGCACGCCAGCGGTGCTGAACGGCCGGCCGGTCCGCGTCTCCGGCGGCAGCCCGTCGACGGCGTCCGTCACTGCTGAGGCACTGAGATCGACGCCGCAGGTGGGAGTCGGGTCCGTAGGGGTCGTGTCAGGTGGTGACGAAGACGTCGTGGCCGACGCGCCGGAGGTAGTGGTCGTGACGGCTGGCGTGGCGGCCGTGGACGGCGCCGCCGCTGGCGTAGGTGCCACGGCCTCGCGACTGCCCAGGACATATCCCGTCAGCAGCGCGACGGCCAAGGCCAACACACCGGCTATCGCCGGCCACGGCACGGTGCGGGGCTTGCGCTGCCCGACCGGGTCGTCGCCGCCCCCCAGGACGTCGTCGCGCTCCGCCACATCCCCTCCGATCCGTCGATCGACGGTGGCATCAGACGGACGTCCTTGTCAGCGGATTCGCGGAACCCGCGCGGCCGCGGGTCAGCGCCCGATCGCCGCCAGGGTGGCCTCGGCCATCTTCGCCTCGCCCACCGCGTTCGGGTGGACGGGGTAGGCGTTGACGGGCGCGACCAGCGGCTCCATCCACCGGGCCGGACCGGCGCACGCGTCGTGCCCGGCGGACTGGGTGAAGGTGTCGACGTAGCGGGACCCGGTGGCGGCGGCCGCGCGGCGCACCGCGTCGTTGAGCACGAGCTGCTGGTTCACCAGCCACGGGACGTCACCGATCGCGATACTCGTCTGCGCGGTGCACGCCGCGCTGCCGACGGGCGGCAGGATCTGCGGGTAGCCGAGGATGACGACGCTCGCCCGCGGCGCCTTGGCGCGCACCGCGGAGAGCGCGTTGACCAGGTTCGGGTAGGTCTGGTTGCGGATGGTGTCGACGAAGGTCGACCCGTACGTCCGCTGGCAGGGGTTGCCGGTCGGGTCGGTCGGGGTCAGCTGGGCGCAGCCGAAGAACGAGTTGACGAAGACGCCCTCGTCATTGCCCCCGATGGTCATCGTCACCAGCCGGGTGTCCTTGGTGACGGCGTCGAGCTGCGGGGGCTGCCCGGCGGTCTGCGGGGTGAAGTAGTCCGAGGTGCGGGCGCCGCTGCAGGTGACGTCGGTGAACGACGCGGGCTGGGTGGTCGCGGCGATGTCGTGCGGGTAGTTCAGCAGCGAGCGGCTGCAGGCGGCAGGAGCGCCGGGCACCTGGGGCAGCACCCCGGCGGCCGAGGAGTAGCTGTCGCCGAGGGCGACGTAGGGCGAGGTCTTGATCGACGCGCCGTTCGCGGTCGGTGGGGTGGTGCCGGCCGAGGCGGTGGCGGTGCCCCCGGCGAGGGCGACGGCGACGAGGGCAGCGCTGGCGAGCAGGGAGGCGGTGCGGCGCACGGGGACTCCTGGGTCGAGGAGCGGGGCGACGGTGCCTCGCTGGCTGTGACGCAGGTTACGCACTCCCGCGTTCCGTGCGAGACGAGCCCGAGACGGTCAAGCACCCACCAAGCGTCGGCCTGCGGTGGCCTGAGGTGCACCCGACGTGACCGGGGGGTCGCGCGCAGGGGGGGTTTAACGTGAAGGTTCTCGTGGTGGCGTTGGCCGTGGCCGGCGTGGTGCTCGCGGGGTGCAGCAGCGAGCCGACGCAGCTGACGACGGCGGAGTGCGCGGCCGTCCTGCAGCAGCGCAGCGCGGCGCCGCCGCCGGAGGGATCTGCGCAGGCCGACCTCGCCGCACTGGGGTGCGCCGACCTCCCCGTCACCACCGCGCCGCCGACCACGACGACGACAACGACGACGGCCCCGACCACCACCGTCACGTCGGCCGCGGAGGTCCCCGTGGTGGAGGCCGAGCCGGAGCCGGCGCAACCCACCGCCATGACCGACGCCGAGTGCGACGCGTACGCCGCGAGCTCGCCGTTGCCGAACGCGGAGCTGTTCCCGGAGATGCGGGCGATCGGGTGCGGGGACCGGCTCGACGAGCTCGAGGCGGCGGCAACCGCGTCCGCCGAGGCCGAGGCGCAGACGTACCAGCCGCCCACCTCGACCTACGAGATCCCGAGCTGCCCCGCGGGCCAGGTGTTCTCCGGTCTCGGTGGCGGCTGCATGTCGCCCGAGGAGTCGGCCACCATCTCGTACAACGAGGGTCTGTGCGGCGGCGGGTACGGCCCCGTCGAGATCTGCGGGCCCGGCCGCCAGGGCGGCTGAGCGCCGCCGATCAGACCGTGGCGCGCTCTCGGTCGGCCCAGTACGGCCGGCGCAGTGAGCGCTTGAGGATCTTGCCCGTCGGGTTGCGGGGCAGAGCCGCGATGACGTCGACCGAGGTGGGGCACTTGAACGTCGCGAGCTGGCCGCGGCAGTGCGCGATCAGCTCGGCCTCGTCGGCGTGGTGGTCGGGCTTGAGCGAGACCACGGCCTTGACCGTCTCGCCCCAGCGCTCGTGCGGCACCCCGATCACGGCCACCTCGGCCACCGCCGGGTGCTCCGCCAGCACGCGCTCCACCTCGGGGCTGTACACGTTCTCCCCGCCGGTGATGATCATGTCCTTGATGCGGTCCTCGACGTAGACGAAACCGTCGGCGTCGACCTTGCCCAGGTCGCCGGTGCGGAACCAGCCGTCGGCCACGAGCACCTCCGCGGTGGCCTCGGGCTTGCCGAGGAACCCCTTCATCACCTGCGCCGAGCGCAGCCATAGCTCGCCGTGCTCGCCGACGCCCACCTCCTCGCCGGTGTCGGGCTCGACGACCTTGACCTCCATGCCGGGCAGCGGCACGCCCGCGGAGACCAGGCGCTCGTAGCGGCCGGTGGCCAGGGCCTCGCGGTGGTGCTCGGGCATGAGGTGGGTGGCCACGCCGGCGGTCTCGGTGAGGCCGTAGACCTGGATGAAGTCGGTGTCGGGCCAGGCCTGCATGGCGGCGCGCAGCAGCGGCAGCGGCATGGGGGCGGCGCCGTAGGTGTAGGTGGTGAGGCGGCCGAACAGCGCGACCGCGTCGGGCCCGGCGGCCAGCACCTGGGCGAGCACGGCTGGGACGAGGAACGTGGCGGTGGCCCCGGCCATGATCGCGCCGGCCAGGGAGGCGGCGTCGGGCTCGCGGGTCATCACGCTGGGGACGCCGTCGTGGATGCCGAACAGCACGTAGGACGAGCCGCCGACGTGGAACAGCGGCATCGCGACCATGGACTTCTGGCCGGGCCGGAACTCCCAGCCGTCGTGGGCGGCGAGCGTGTGGGCGACCATGTTGGCGTGGGTCAGCATGATGCCCTTGGGCCGGCCCGTGGTGCCCGACGAGTACATGACCAGGCAGGTGTCGTCGGGGGTCACCTCGGGGTCGCGGCCGGTGGGCTCGGCGCCCGCCAGCAGCGCCTCCCACTCGTCGCCCTCGGTTCCGTCCGGCGTCACGGTGACGACGTGCTGCACCGCGGGCAGGTTGTGGCGCACCTGGGCGACGGTGTCCACGAGCTCGACGCCGACGACGAGGACGGTCGCGCCGGAGTCGGCCACGGCGTACTCCACCTCGTCGGGGGAGCTGCGCCAGTTGACGATCGCGTTGGCGGCGCCGAGCGTGCTCGCGGCCATGGACAGCTCGACGCAGGCCGGGTGGTTCTTGTCGAGGAACGCGACGACGCCCCCGCGGCCCACGCCCAGGGCCTTGAGCGTCCCCGCGGCTCGGCGGACCCGGTCATCCCACTGCGCCCACGTCCACGTGCGGCTGAGGTAGGTCATCGCCTCGGCGTCGGGCGTGGTCGCGGCCCAGTGGGCGAGGCGGTCATCGAGGAAGGTCGGCGCGGGCACGGTCACCCGCCCATCGTGGTCCACGTCACATTGAGGTGGCAAGTCAATACTGTGGCTGCCCTTTAGTACCGACTCCATTTGTAGTGGCGTAGGCGAGTTCCCGCTGAAGCGAACGTGTTCTTATCAAGCGCTATTTGGTCTGCCGTTCATTCTTACGGCCCCCCGCTGGCCTCGATCTGCGGCGCGATAGCTAAGGAAGGATCGGCAACGATTCGAAGGAGCCACAGATAAGCGAGATCCGGCAATGACTCGCCGAGTTCGCCAGTGTGGGACATTAGCAGATGCTTTTGACGCCTGTTCGCTAAAACCTTACTACCAGCGGCGTGAGAAAGGTTGCGCACAACGCGCAAGTAGTCAGGAATGGCGTCATCCCACTGGACTGTCTCATCTCCGGTTCCCTTAGCTCGGGGCACCTGCTCAAGACCTCCGGCGCGCGCCCTGGTCGTTGGCGTAAAGCCTTTTTGGACGTCGTCCAGAGCGTCAGCTGCGGCCTCGCATCGCCATAGCGCGATAGGAGCGACCGAGGGCGGTAATGTAGATCGCAGATCGGTGATGGCCTGCCGTACTTTCGAAGGAGTAGTCATAGTGCGGAAATCAAGAATCCGCATTCCCTCAAGGGCGTCTAGGACATCCCACAAAACTTTGACCCGCAGCGCCTGATTGCGTCTTGTCGAAGAAAGAAGGTCCACTAAATCAGTGAAAACTTGCTCGAGGCTAAGCCCATATGCTGTCTGGCGCGCTGGGTCGTGCTTCGGGTGGGACCTATTTACGACAAAGTTTGTTGGATCCAACCGATCACGGAGAATTGTATTTATACGCTCAGACCACCAAAGCAATAGTTCGGTGGCTTCACGCTGCGTGAAGGAGCAGCTCATGGGGGATTGATGGAGTGTCGTTGCGCGATCTGATCGTGCGAGATCCATCAATTGCGTGGAGGGCTCGGTTTTGCCAATAACTGGATAATCAAATAACCAGACGATAGTTGCTTGAGGTCGTGTAGCCGCAATGCCGGTTACCCAGGGAGCTAAAGTAAGGAGTGCTGGCGAGATGAACGGTTGGAGGCCGTAATCGAAGGCGCCAATTAGCGATCTTGCGCCATTGAAGCCCTCGAAAATAGCTTCGGGCTGCGAGAATACCTCGGGGCCAAACTCGGCAGCGGTCAGGGCTCGCAAAAAGGCACCTCGAGTCAGAGCTAATCTATCTGTCTCTACAACAAAAAATCTCGAAGTCGGGTGTTCTAGACGAAGTACGTTTTCGATAAGCCCTCTTAGGCGGTCAAGAAGTTCCGGCGACTCTGCGAGGCCAATGGCGGTTTGAAACAACCGTACAGCCGCGGTAAAGGAAGGGTCGTGCTCCAGCCTTGTTATCTCGGCTGGTAACTTGCGAATGAGATCTTCGCTTACTAGTCCGCTAGGCGAAGGGTACGAGGCCAGTCGCTCCTGCACATTATGACGGTAGGGCTCGACAAGTTCTTCGATCCGTACAAGGCTTGCGCGCGTCTTCAAGTAGTTTTCTTCAGGAGTAACTAGTTCATCGGTGGCAGCAGCCGATCGCACTTTCCAGCCAGCTTCCGGCGCAATTTGTGCGGCCGACCGAGGCGAAGTGGCGGGTAGGGATACGATTGCCCAACGAGTAGGCATTTATCCGCCTCCCAACTTATAGACAACATTCAAATTTTGTGCCCCTAGCAGGATTCGAACCTGCGACACACGGTTTAGGAAACCGATGCTCTATCCCCTGAGCTATAGAGGCGCGCGCCAGCTCGCGGGCCCGGCGCGCCCGGGACGATACCGGGCGGTCCGCCCGTCCCGACGCGCCTGCCGCCTGGGGCTACCGTGCGGTGGTCGACTCCCGTCGTGGCGTGAGTCACACTGGCCGGGATCCATCAACACATGCGTTCACGACGACTCGGGAGACAACACGTGAAGACCAAGGGCGCGATCCTCTGGGGCATCAACGAGAAGTGGTCGATCGAGGAGATCGAGGTCGGTGAGCCCCAGGCCGGTGAGGTCATGGTCGAGCTCGCCGCGTCGGGCCTCTGCCACTCCGACGAGCACCTCGTCACCGGCGCCACCCCCATCGAGACCCCCGTCCTGGGCGGTCACGAGGGTGCGGGCACGGTCATCAAGGTCGGCGCCGGCGTCACGGGCCTGAAGGAGGGCGACCACGTCGTCACCGCCTTCATCCCCGCCTGCGGGCAGTGCCCGCCGTGCTCCAACGGCCATCAGAACCTGTGTGACCTCGGCGCCGCGCTGCTCGGCGGCAAGGCCATCTCCGACGGCACCAACCGCGTCACCGCCAAGGGCCAGGGCGTGCAGACGATGTGCCTGCTGGGCACGTTCTCCCCGTACATCACCGTGCACCAGGCGTCCGTCGTGAAGATCGAGCCGGACATCCCGCTCGAGGTCGCGGCGCTGGTCGGCTGCGGCGTCACCACCGGCTGGGGCTCGGCCACCAAGGTCGCCGACGTGCGCCCCGGTGAGAACGTCGTCGTCATGGGCGCCGGCGGCGTGGGCATGAACGCGGTGCAGGGTGCGGCCGCGGCCGGCGCGAAGCGCGTCATGGTCATCGACCCGGTGGAGTCCAAGCGCGAGCGCGCCATGGAGTTCGGCGCCACCCACACCTACGCCAGCGCCGAGGAGGCCATGGGCGGGGTCAACGAGCTCACCTGGGGCCGCATGGCCGAGAAGGTCATCATCACCGTCGGCGACATCCAGGGCGAGAACGTCCAGGAGGCCCTCTCGCTCACCGGCAAGGGCGGCCGCACCGTCGTCACCGGCATGGGCTCGGCCGCCAACCTCGACGTCAAGCTCAGCCTCTTCGAGCTCACCCTGCTGCAGAAGGACCTGCAGGGCGCCATCTTCGGCGGCTCCAACCCGCGCGCCGAGATCCCCGCGCTGCTCTCCCTCTACCAGGAGGGCCAGCTCAAGCTCGACGGCCTGGTGACCACGAAGTACAAGCTCGAGGACATCAACCAGGGCTACGACGACATGAAGGCCGGCAAGAACATCCGCGGCATGGTCGTCTACACCGACGCCGACCGGAACTGACGCTCCGGTTTCAGACTCGACGGCCTGAAACCGAAGCACCCGACGACCCCCTCACCCCACCCGGGTGAGGGGGTCGTCGGCGTTCGAGTTGGCACGCCCGTCGGCCCGGGCAGAGGGTGGAACCCATGCCTGGACTGACTGCACGTGAGCAGACCCTGATCGACTCCCTCCCCACGAAGCTCTGGATCGGTGGCGAGCAGGTCGACGCCGCCGACGGCGGCACCTTCGACGTCATCGACCCCTCCACCGGCGACACGCTGGTCACCATCGCCAGTGCCACCCCCGACGACGCGACCCGCGCGCTGGACGCCGCCGTCGCCGCGCAGGCCGACTGGGCCGCCACCCCCTCGCGCGAGCGCGGCGAGATCCTGCGCCGCACCTGGGAGCTGGTGCAGGAGCGCAAGGACGACATCGCCCTGCTCATGACCCTGGAGATGGGCAAGGCGCTGCCCGAGAGCACCGCCGAGCTGACCTACGGCGGGGAGTTCCTGCGCTGGATGTCCGAGGAGGCCGTGCGCGTCAACGGCCGCTACACCCACTCCCCGCTGGGCACCGGCCGCATCCTCGTCCACGAGCAGCCCGTCGGCCCCTGCCTGGCCATCACCCCGTGGAACTTCCCGCTGGCCATGGGCACCCGCAAGCTCGGCCCCGCCTTCGCCGCCGGCTGCACCATGATCGTCAAGCCCGCCGGCGCCACCCCGCTGACGATGATGCTGCTGGCCCAGCTCTTCGACGAGGCCGGCCTGCCCAAGGGCGTGCTCTCGGTGCTGCCCACCGCGCACTCCGCCGAGGTCACCGAGCCGCTGCTCGACGACCCCCGGCTGCGCAAGCTCACCTTCACCGGGTCCACCTCCGTCGGGCAGGGCCTGATCGAGAAGTCGGCCAAGCACCTGCTGCGCACCTCGATGGAGCTCGGCGGCAACGCCCCCTTCGTGGTGTTCGACGACGCCGACGTCGACGCCGCGGTGGACGGCGCGATGCTGGCCAAGATGCGCAACGGCGGCGAGGCGTGCACCGCGGCCAACCGCTTCCACGTGCAGCGCCCCGTGCTCGAGGAGTTCAGCCGCAAGCTCACCGAGCGGATGGCGGCGCAGACCGTGGGCCGCGGCTCCGAGGAGGGCACAGAGGTGGGCCCGCTCATCAACTCCGACCAGGTCGACACCTGCCAGGAGCTGGTCGACGACGCAGTGGCCAAGGGCGCGACCGTGCTCACCGGCGGCTCGGCGCCCGACCGGCAGGGCACCTACTACACCCCGACCGTCCTCGGCGGGGTCACGCCGGACGCCCGCATCCTCAAGGAGGAGGTGTTCGGCCCCGTCGCCCCGATCACGGCGTTCGACACCGAGGAGGAGGGGATCGCGCTGGCCAACGACACCGAGTTCGGCCTGGCCGCCTACTTTTACTCCCAGGGCCTCGACCGGTGCCTGCGAGTGGCGGAGTCCATCGAGGCCGGGATCATCGGCGTCAACCGCGGCGTGGTCTCCGACGTGGCCGCCCCCTTCGGCGGCATGAAGGCCTCGGGCTTCGGCCGCGAGGGCGGCGTCGAGGGCATCGCCGAGTACCTGGAGACCAAGTACATCGCCATGACCCCCTGACCCCATCCCGCATCCCGCGGGCTCGATGCACTGGGACGGCCCCCGGACCTGCATCGAGCCCGCGGGATGCAGGGGGTGCGCCCGGGCTAGCCTCGCGCGGTGCTGCAGGACGTGTTCGCGCTGGCCGGGATCGCGGCCTTCGCCGCCTCGGGTTCGCTGGCCGCGGTCCGCGCCCAGCTCGACCTGTTCGGCATCTGCGTGCTGGGCACCCTGACCGCGCTGGGCGGGGGCGTGCTGCGCGACGTGCTGCTCGGGGTCACCCCGCCCGTGTCCCTGGTGTACTGGCCGAACCCCGCTGTGGCGCTGGCGCTGTCGTTCCTCGCCTTCGTCGCGCAGCCCGGGCTGGTCAAGCTGCGCCCCGCCATCCTCGTGCTCGACACCATCGGCATGGGCCTGTTCGCCACCCAGGGCGCGGCCACCGCGCTCACCCTGGGCGCCGGCGGGCTGGCGGCCGTGGTCGTCGGCACCCTGACGGCCATCGGCGGCGGGGTGCTGCGCGACGTGCTGCTCAACCAGGTGCCCGAGGTGCTGCGCCGCGAGATCTACGCCCTGGCCGCGCTGCTCGGCGCCGTGGTCGTCGTCGCCGGCGAGGCGCTCGGCCTGCGGCTCGACGTCGCCACCCTCGTCGGCGCGGCCGTGGCCATCGCGCTGCGCACCGTGGCCGTGCTCCGGGACTGGAACTTCCCCACCCCGAAGCTGCGCTGACCGCCAGGCACACTGGAGCCCGTGCGCATCCTCGTGGTCGACGACGACCGGGCCGTCCGGGACTCGCTGCGTCGCTCGCTGACCTTCAACGGCTACTCCGTGGGCCAGGCGGCCGACGGCGCGGAGGCGCTCGCGGCGATCGCCGAGGACCGACCCGACGCGCTCGTCCTCGACGTGATGATGCCCCGGGTCGACGGCCTCGAGGTGTGCCGGCGGCTGCGCAGCACCGGCGACGACCTGCCCATCCTCGTGCTCACCGCCCGCGACAGCGTCTCCGAGCGGGTGGCCGGGCTCGACGCCGGCGCCGACGACTACCTGCCCAAGCCGTTCGCCCTCGAGGAGCTCCTCGCCCGGCTGCGCGCCCTGCTGCGCCGCGTCACCCCGGAGGACGCCCCGTCGGAGGTGATGCGCTTCGCCGACCTCACCATGGACCCCGCCACCCGCGACGTGTTCCGCGGCGAGCGGTCCATCGCGCTGACCCGCACCGAGTTCTCCCTGCTGGAGATGCTGCTGGCCAACCCCCGCCGCGTGCTCACCCGCAGCCGCATCCTCGAGGACGTGTGGGGCTACGACTTCCCCACCTCGGGCAACGCGCTGGAGGTCTACGTCGGCTACCTGCGCCGCAAGACCGAGGCCGACGGCGAGCCCCGCCTCATCCACACCGTGCGCGGCGTCGGCTACGTGCTGCGCGAGACCCCGCCGTGAGCCTCAGCCCGCCCCGCGCCGAGCACCCCCCGACCGTGGGCGGTCGCGCCGGGCCGCAGCCCATGCGCCCCCCGACCCCGCTCACCCGCGGCGTCTCGCTGCGCGGCCGCGTCACCCTCATGGCCGCCACCGTGGTCGGGGTGTCGGTGGCGCTCATGGCCGGCGCGGCGTTCCTCGTGGTGCAGCGCTCCCTCTACGACGACCTCGACACCCAGCTGCGCGCCAAGGCCGACACCATCGTCGTCGCCCAGGCCGACCCGGACACGCTGCGCGCCGCGGCCCAGTTCTCCACCGACATCCAGGCCGCGATCGTCTACGCCAACGGCTTCGTCGTGCAGGTGGGCAGCACGGTGCCGCTGGGCCCGCCCGAGATCGCCGTGGCCACCGGCGCCGGGCCGGTGACGTCCATCCGCACCACCGCCGACCAGCGCGTCTACGCCCAGCGCGTGGACAGCGCCCGCACCCTCGTCATCGCCGAGCCGCTGGCCCCCACCCGGGCGGTGCTCAGCCGGCTCGGCATCGTGCTCGTCCTGGTCGGGGGCGGCGGCATCCTGCTCGCGGCCGCCGCCGGGGCCACCGTCGGCCGGGCCGGGCTGCGGCCCGTCTCCCGGCTGACCGCGGCCACCGAGCGGGTGGCTCGCACCGACGAGCTCGACCCCATCCCCGTCACCGGCGACGACGAGCTGGCCCGGCTGACCATGAGCTTCAACGCGATGCTGCAGGCACTGGGGGAGTCCCGCGACCGGCAGCGCCGCCTCGTCGCCGACGCCGGGCACGAGCTGCGCACCCCGCTGACCTCGCTGCGCACGAACGTCGAGCTGCTCGCCGCCGCCAGCCGCCCCGGCGCCCCCAGCCTGGGCGAGGAGGACCGGGCCGACCTCTACGCCGACGTGACCGGGCAGATCGAGGAGCTCTCCACCCTCGTCGGTGACCTCGTCGAGCTGGCCCGCGACGACGCTCCCGTCGCCGCCCCGGAACCCCTCGACCTGGGCGACGTGGTGTCCCGGGCGCTGGAGCGGGCCCGCCGGCGCCGCACCGAGGTCGAGTTCGTCGCCGAGGTCTCCCCGTGGTGGCTCGACGGGGACGCCGCCGCGCTGGAGCGGGCCGTGCTGAACCTGCTGGACAACGCGGCCAAGTGGAGCCCCGCCGGGGAGCGGGTCGAGGTGTCGCTGCACCAGGTCGGCGAGGGCCAGGCCGAGCTGACCGTGGCCGACGCGGGCAGCGGCATCGCCCCGGAGGACCGCGCCCTGGTCTTCGAGCGGTTCTGGCGGGCCACCAGCTCGCGGTCCATGCCCGGCTCCGGGTTGGGCCTGGCCATCGTCCGGCAGGTCGCGCTCACCCACGGGGGCACGGTGTGGGCCGAGCAGTCCCCGGCCGGGGGCGCCCTGATCCGGCTGCGGCTGCCCGGCCGCCCCGGCTGAGCGCCCCCAGAAGCACGCCCGCCAGAGGCACACGGACAACCCAGGGTGGTCTCAGCCAACTCTCAGACCCGACGCCCAGAGTGGTGCCCATGACCGACGACCGCTCGCACGACAGCACCCCCGACGACCACACCCCCTACCAGCGTCCGCGCGACGAGTCGTCCGCGTCGAGCCAGGACACCGGGCGAGACCGGGGCGCACCCCCCGAGAGCTGGTGGCACCACCAGGGCAGCCAGCCCTCCCCGCAGCAGCAGCGCCCGGCCGGCGACCAGGACCGGTGGGGCGGCTACTACGTCCCGCCGCGGCAGGTGCCCGCGGGCTACCCGACGGCCCCGCAGCAGCCCTACCCCGGCGGCGCGCCGCAGGGCCCGCAGGGCGGCGGCACCGCCACCGCGACCAAGCCGCGGCGCACCAACCTCGTCGTCGGCGCGCTCGCCCTGGCCCTGGTCGCCGGCGGCATCGGCGGTGGCGCGGTGGCCGCGCTGGACAAGGGCGGCTCGCGCACCGTCACCACCTCGCTGAGCCAGACCGCGCAGGCCCAGCCGGCTGCGACCGCGCCCGCGGGCACCGTGCAGCAGGTCGCCGCCACCGTGCTGCCCAGCGTCGTCCAGATCACCGTCGTGACGGGCAACAGCGGCGGTGAGGGCTCCGGGATCATCCTGTCCTCCGACGGGCTCATCATGACCAACAACCACGTCGTGGAGTCCGCCGCCAACGGCGGGTCGATCACGGTGACGTTCAACGACGGCACCACCACCACCGGCACCATCGTCGGCCGCGACCCCTCCGCGGACATCGCGGTCATCAAGGCCGACAACAAGTCCGGGCTCACCCCCATCCAGCTGGGCAGCTCGTCGAACCTGGCCGTCGGGCAGGACGTCGTCGCCGTCGGCTCGCCGCTCGGCCTCGCCGGCACCGTCACCTCCGGCATCGTCAGCTCGCTGAACCGGCCCGTCAGCGCCGGCGGCGAGGGCACCGGGCAGACCACCGTGCTCGACGCCATCCAGACCGATGCCGCCATCAACCCGGGCAACTCCGGGGGCGCGCTGGTCAACATGTCCGGGCAGCTCGTCGGCATCAACTCCGCCATCGCCTCGCTGTCCTCGTCCAGCTCGTCGGCCAGCGGGCAGTCCGGCTCCATCGGGCTCGGCTTCGCCATCCCGGTCGACCAGGCACGCCGCATCGCCCAGGAGCTCATCGACACCGGCACCGCCACCCAGGCCGTGCTCGGGGTGTCGGTGGCCAGCTCGACCTCGGCCATCCCCACCACCAGCGGGGCAACCGTCAGCCAGGTCGTGGCCGGCGGCGCCGCGGAGAAGGCGGGCATCACCGCCGGGTCGGTCATCACCAAGATCGACGACCGCGTCATCCAGGACGGGGACTCCCTCGTCGCGGCCGTCCGCAGCCACGCCCCGGGCGACACCGTCACGCTGACCGTCGCCGGCGCCAACGGGTCCAACCCCCGCACGGTGCAGGTCACCCTCGACGGCCAGACGGTGGGCACCAAGTGAGGTACGGCAGCGACCACCCCGACGCCGCCCAGGCCGTGCTCACCGTGCACCACGGTGGGCGGGGCCGGGACGGGGCGGGCACTACGGTGACCTTCATGGACCTCGAGACCCCCCAGCTCGGCCGCGCTCTCGTGGTCGTGGTGGACGACCGCACCGCCCACCACGAGCGGGCCGACCAGACCGGTCCGCTGGTGACCGAGCTGCTCGGGGAGGCCGGGTTCCACGTCGACGCCGTCGTCGCCGTCGCGGCCGACCCGGTGGAGATCCGCAACGCGCTGAACACCGCGGTCATCGGCGGGGTCGACCTCGTCGTCACCGTCGGCGGCACCGGCGTCTCGCCGCGCGACGTCACCCCCGACGCCACGTCCGGGGTGCTCGACCGCGAGGTCCCCGGCATCGCCGAGGCGCTGCGGGCCTCCGGGCTGGCCGCCGGCGCCATCGACGCGGGCCTGTCCCGCGGGCTGGTCGGCGTCTCCGGCAGCACCCTGGTGGTGAACCTGGCCGCCTCCCGCGCCGCCGTCCGCGACGGCATGGCCACCCTCACCCCGCTCGTCGCCCGGGTGATCGACGAGCTCTCCGGCCTGGAGTGAGCGACCCCGCCGGGCCCGACGCGGCCGCCGCCGCCCGGGCCCGGCGGGAGCGGCTCGACCGCATCTTCGGCGACGTGCTGCCGGAGACCACCGGCGACGAGCGCGACCCGGCCCGGGCGGGCGGGGACGACGACGACCGGCTGCGCCGCGAGGTCCCACCGCACCACGGCGGCTGAGCGGTCCTACCCCAGCGTCACCGTGAGCGGCTCGGCCAGCGACGCCGAGGCCACCGCACTGGCCGGCTCCGCCGGCAGGGCCAGCACCACCAGCCGACCCGTCCGGGCCCCCGGGGCGGCGGGACCGTCTGCGGCGAGCAGCACGGTCGCGTCCCGCGCCAGCACCAGCTCGGGTGCCGGCCCCTCACCCGAGGCGCCCGCCGCGCGGACCACCGCCACCCGGTCCCCGGGGCGCAGCAGGTCGGCCACGCCGGTGTCGGCCAGCCGCACCGGCACCGCCACCGCGCCGGCCCCGCCCGGGACCGTGCTGAGCAGGGCCGGGCCCAGCAGCCGCACGTCGGTCAGCGTCTCCCCGGCCCGCACCGCCCCGGCCACGGGGCGGCCCGTCGCCCCGGCCGCGTCGACCAGCGCCCCGGCGGGCACCGCGTCGTCGGCCCGCGCCACCAGGGCGACGTCACCCTCGGTGACCACCTGGCCCGGGGCGAGGTCGCGCGTCGCGACGAGCACGGTGCGCCGGTCGGCCGCCGGGTCGCCGCGCACCACCAGCACCGCGGCCAGCAGCACCAGCAGGGCCGCCGCGGCGCGCCGCAGCGCGACCCCGCGGGCCCAGCCCGGCCGCAGCGCCGCGACACCCCGCTCCCACGCCGTCGGTCCTGGTGCGCGCCTGCTCGAGGTCCCCATGCCGGCGACGCTAGGGCCGGGCGGTCCACCGCCGGGGGGTGCGGCCGCAGGCTGTGGACAGCGCGCGGGCGCCGTCCCCAGATCGGCTCAGGAGGTGGACGACCCGGTGCCCGACGTGCTGGAGGAGCCCTTCGCCGCCGGGGCGTCCTTCTTCGGCGACTCCTTCTTCGGCGACTCCTTCGCCGGCGCGGGCTTGTCCCCACCGCTCGAGTCCCCGCCGCCGGAGTCCTTGGCCCCGGACTCCTTCCCGGCGGGCACGTCGGCCTTCTCGCCCGGGCGGGAGTCGGTGCGGTAGAAGCCGCTGCCCTTGAACACGATGCCCACCGAGTTGAACAGCTTGCGCAGCCGGCCCTCGCAGCGCGGGCACACCGTCAGGGACTGGTCGGTGAACGACTGGACCACGTCGAACCGGTTGTCGCACTCGGTGCAGGCGTAGGAGTAGGTGGGCACTGGTCCTCCCCGGACACGGCGGCGCACGCCACGAGAGCGCGGGTGGCACGTCCCGCCACCGCTGGCACTCTACTCGGCGGAGTGCCAGGGGACCGCGGGCCCGACCTCCACCAGGCCGCCCCCGGGCGTCAGCAGCCAGCCCAGCGCCACGTCGTGGCCCTCCGCCGGCACCTCGGGGCGCACCTCGGCGTCCCGCACCACCCCGACCAGCCGGGCCCCGGGCCGCGCCAGGCCCAGGCTGCGGTCGTAGAACCCGGCCCCGCGGCCCAGCCGGCGCCCGGCGCGGTCCACGGCCAGCGCGGGCACCAGCACCACGTCGGCCCCGGCCAGCGCGGCCGGCGGCAGCACCTCCCCGGCCGGCTCCCGCAGCCGCATCGGTGCCGCCACCAGCCCGGCCTCCCCGGTCCAGGCGACCCACGACAGCGGCCCCGGCTCCCGGGCCACGGGCAGCAGCACCCGGGCGCCCGTCGCGGCCAGCGCGTCGAGCAGCGCGACCGTCCCCGGCTCGGTGCCGACCGGCACGTAGCCGCACACCGTGGTGCCCGGCCCGCCGAGCGCGACGACGTGGCGGGCCAGCGCCGCGGCCTCCGCGGCCCGCTCCTGCGGGGTGAGCCGGCGGCGGGCGGCGAGCAGCTCCCCGCGCAGCGCGGCCTTGCGGGCTGCGACCGACCCGGCGGGGAGCACCACGGCGCCATCGTGCCCGGTCGGGGCGCGCCGCGGCTCGTCGCACCGTGTCCGGGCACGCCCGGTCGATAGGGTGCCACCATGACCAGCCCCTCGACGGCGCCGTCCTTCCGCACGGCGATCGTGCCCGCGGCCGGTCTCGGCACCCGCTTCCTGCCGACGACGAAGTCCGTGCCCAAGGAGCTGCTGCCCGTCGTCGACACCCCGGGCATCGAGATGGTCGCCGCCGAGGCCGCGGAGGCCGGGGCGCAGCGGCTCGTCATCGTCGTCTCCGACGGCAAGGAGGCGGTGGTCGACTACTTCACCCCCAGCCCCGAGCTCGAGGCCACGCTGGCCGGGCGCGGCAAGGACGACCTGGCCGCCAAGGTGCGCCGCGCCCCGGGGCTGCTCGCGGTGGAGTCGGTGCGCCAGGACGAGCCGCTCGGCTTGGGCCACGCCGTGGGCTGCGCGGGGCCGGTGCTCACCGACGACGACGACTGCGTGGCCGTCCTGCTGCCCGACGACCTGGTGCTGCCCACCGGCGTGCTCACCCGGATGGCCGAGGTGCGCGCCGAGCACGGCGGCACGGTGCTGTGCGCCTTCGACGTCGACCGCAGCGAGGTCAGCGCCTACGGGGTGTTCGCGATCGAGGACTCCGGGGACGGCCAGGACGTGGCCCGGGTGACCGGGATGGTGGAGAAGCCCGCGGCCGAGGACGCCCCCTCGACGTGGGCCGCGGCGGGGCGCTACCTGCTCGACCGCGCCGTGTTCGAGGCGCTGGGCCGCATCACCCCCGGCGCGGGCGGCGAGCTGCAGCTGACCGACGCCATCTCGCTGCTCATCGACGAGGGCCACCCCGTGCACGTCGTCGTGCACCGCGGGCCGCGCCACGACCTGGGCAACCCGGCCGGCTACCTGCGCGCCGCGGTCGACTTCGCCCTGGAGCGCGAGGACATCGGCCCCGACCTCGCGACGTGGCTGCGCGAGCGGGTCGGCCCCGGGGCCGCCGAGTGAGGTCGGTCGAGGAGCAGGTCGCCCGCGTCCTCGACGCGGCCGTCGTGCCGCGCCCGGTGCGCGTGGCCATCTCGGAGGCCCAGGGCCTGCTCTGCGCGGAGGAGGTCGTCACCGAGGCGCCGCTGCCCGGCTTCGACCAGGCGGCCATCGACGGCTACGCCGTGCGCAGCATCGACGTCCAGCCCGGCCGCGGGGAGGACGGCGGGCCCACCGCCGTCACGCTGCCCGTCGTCGGCGAGGTCGGCGCCGGGTCGCGCACCCCCACCCGGCTGCAGCCCCGCCAGGCCGTCCGCGTCGACACTGGCGCCCCGCTGCCCACCCTGGCAGATGCGGTGCTGCCGCTGGGCTGGGCCGAGCTCGCCGGCTCCCGCATCACGGTCGAGCGGTCCGTGCGCTCCGGGGAGTTCGTCCGCCACACCGGCGACGACGTGCAGCCCGGGGACGTCGCCGTGCGCCGCGGCACCGTCATCGGCTCCGCGCAGGTGGGCCTGCTGGCCGCCGTGGGGCGGGACAAGGTGCTCGTGCACCCCCGGCCCCGGCTCTCGGTCATCTCCGTCGGCGGCGAGCTCGTCGACGTCGACCGCAGCCCCAGCCAGGGCCAGGTCTACGACGTCAACTCCTACGCCCTGGCTGCCGCCGGGCGCGACGCCGGCGCCGACGTCCACCGGGTCGGCATCGCCGCCGGGGACGCCCGCCGGCTGCGCGACGTCATCGAGGGCCAGCTCATCCGCGCGGAGGTCGTCGTCGTCTCCGGGGCCGTGGGCGGCGCCGCCACCGAAGCCGTCCGCGAGGTGCTCGGCGACCTCGGCGAGGTGGAGGTCGACCGGGTCGCCATGCACCCCGGCTCGGTGCAGGGCTTCGGCCGGCTCGGCCCCGACCGGGTGCCGACGTTCCTGCTGCCCGCCAACCCGGTCAGCGCGCTCGTCGTCTTCGAGGTCCTGGTCCGCCCGCTCATCCGGTTCGGCCTCGGCAAGCGCAACCCGATGCGCCGCGTCGTCACCGCCCGCACCGTCGCCCCCGTCACCTCCATCGCCGGGCGCCGCGGCTACCTGCGCGGCCAGCTCATGCGCGACGAGCAGACGGGGGAGTACCTGGTGCAGGCCCTCGGCGGGGCCCCCGGGGCGTCCAGCCACCTGCTCGCCACCCTCGCCGAGGCCAACTGCCTCGTCCTCGTCGACCCGGACGTCACCGAGGTGCGCACGGGCGACGAGGTGCAGGTGGTCTTCCTCGCGCAGCGCGCCTGAGCCCGGCAGCCGCACCCGTGTTGTCCTCCGCCGCGACGGCGAGCCGCCACCCCGGCTGGCCCGCGCGCCCCGGGCCGCTGGTGGTCCGGGCCGGCACCGTGCGGCTGCGGCCGGTGCGGTGGCGCGACGCCCGGGCGTGGAGCGAGACCCGGGTGCGCGACGAGGCCCAGCTGCGGCCCTGGGAGCCCAGCGGCGCAGGCACCTGGGCCTCGCGGCACGGCGTCGCCGCCTGGCCCGGGCTGTGCAGCGGGTTGCGCTCGGCCGCGCGCAAGGGCTCGCTGGTGCCGTTCGTCATCGAGGTCGACGGCCGCTTCGCCGGCCAGCTCACCATCGGCAACGTGGTGCGCGGCGCGCTGCTCTCGGCGTGGATCGGGTACTGGGTGGCCACCCCGCTCACCGGGGGCGGCGTGGCCACCGGGGCCCTGGCCCTCGGCGTCGACCACTGCCTCGGACCGGTGGGGCTGCACCGGGTGGAGGCCACCGTGCGCCCCGAGAACGGGCCCAGCCGCGCGGTGCTCGCCCACGTCGGGTTCCGCAGCGAGGGCATGCTGCGCCGCTACCTCGACGTCGACGGCGACTGGCGCGACCACGAGCTGGTGGCCATCACCGCGGAGGAGCTCGGCGAGAGCGCCGCCGGCCGGCTGGTGCGCGACGGCCGCGCCCGCTGGACCTAGGCCACCCGGCCCACCGAGCCCACCCGGCGCGCCTGCCGCAGGCCCGCCGCCGCCGTGTCTAGCGTGACGCGCGTGACGACCGGTGGAGGTGCTGCGTGCCCAGCTCGGTGATCCTCGCGGCCCTCGTCGTCGCCTGGCTCGTGGTCCTGCTGCCGATGGTCGCCAAGCACCGCCAGCAGGTGCGGCGCGTCGGCGGCCCGGCCATGACCACCCGCGTGCTGCACCGGGGCGACCGCGCCGTCCCCGTCCTGCGCCGCGCTCCCGCCGCGGGGCACCGCAGCGACCCCTACTGGCAGGAGGACCCCGTGGCGGACGACACCCGCGACAGCGAGGCCGAGCTCGACGACGGCTACGACACCGACGAGCACGACACCGACCGGCACGACACCGACCGGCACGAGCCCGAGCACGACGAGGTGCCCCGCCGGCGCCGCGGCCGCGGCGGCTTCGACCCCGAGGCCGACGCCGTCACCCGCCACGCCCGCTACGCCGTGCGCCAGCGGGTGGTGCTCACCCTGATCGCCGCCGTGGTCGTCACCGCCGTCGTCGCCGTCACCGCGACCTCCGCCGCGTGGTGGCTGAACGTCGTCGTCGACCTCGCCCTCGTCGGCTACCTCGTCTACCTGCGCACCCAGGTCCGCATCGAGCAGGAGGTCCGGGAGCGCCGCCTCAACCGTGTCGGCCGGGCCCGGCTCGGCGTCGCCTCGGCCCAGGCCGAGCGGGCCGACGAGCTGCCCCCGCGGCTGCGCCGCCCCGGTGCCGTCGTGGTGGAGATCGACGACGAGGACCCGTCGTTCTACGAGCTCGACGAGTACGGCCCGCCCGCCGAGGTCGAGCTGCCCCGGGCGAGCGGGCAGTAGCTGTCCTGCTAGGGTTCTGCTCGCTCCACCGGGGGCTGTAGCGCAGTTGGTAGCGCGCCTCGTTCGCATCGAGGAGGTCCGGGGTTCGATTCCCCGCAGCTCCACCCCAGGGGTCTTTGTAAATCGCTCCAGTCCAGCTTTAATAATTGAAGTTTCGTAGACGAGCCGCCTCCCTGGGTCGGGGATGGCGGCTTTGTCTGGTCTCGCGTCGGGCGATCTGGCCCGGCTCGGACGCTCGGTTGGGCCCGGGTCGCGCTCTTGGGCCCCGGCGCCGCACGAGGGCACCAACGACCGTCAGGTCAAGCGGATTGCGCTGTCTTGAACGGTCAGGCGGCGACTGCGCTGGGCATCGTGCGTGGTGGCGCGTGGGGTGCGGCCGGTACACGACCAGGGGGTCTCGCTTGCCTCTACGTTTCGAGCCCGTTGTCGGCAGCATTGCGTAGGTTCTTTCAAACCAGCTGCCGAACGTGAAGCGTGGAGGAACTTCGTGTGTGACCGAAGTCGGCAGTCTCGTGTTCTGAGAAAGCGCGGGCCGCAACGCCGGGCATCCGCCCCGCAGCGAGACAAGAGGTAACCCTTCATGCAGCATCTGCGTTACGACCTCGGTCATCAGAAGCAGGGCGCGACAGCCGTCGTCACCCTCGACAAACAGGCCAACGTCCAACTCATGACGTCATCGGCGTACCAGTCGTACAAATCCGGACGGCAGTACCGCTACCACGGCGGCCTGGTAAAGAGGTCCCCCGCGCGGATTCCCATTCCGAGCAGTGGGCAGTGGGTCGTCGTGGTCGACCTGGGTGGCTACCCCGGCAAGGTGCGGGCTAGCGTCCAGATGGTCCCGCCACCACGCGGCAACCTTCCGACCTTCCGCGACCGGAGCAGTCCGGTCAGCGACGTCCAGG
Organism: Rhodococcus aerolatus; assembly: GCF_054783215.1. NCBI lineage: Bacteria > Bacillati > Actinomycetota > Actinomycetes > Mycobacteriales > Nocardiaceae > Rhodococcus > Rhodococcus aerolatus. Next base: position 23,540 of record NZ_BAAGQZ010000049.1, read on the forward strand.
TCCGCGAGCCCGTCGAGCCCGACGGTGACGCTTTCGGCGGCCAGACCTGGGACGTGTTCCTCTCTCACGCCACCGAGGACAAGGAGGCCGTCGCCGTACCGTTGCGAAACGCGCTCGCCGAGCGTGGCGTCACCGTGTGGCTGGACAAGACCGAGATCAAGATCGGCGACAGCCTGCGTCGCAAGATTGACGACGGCATCAGATCGAGCCGCTTCGGCGTCGTCGTGCTCTCCCCGTCGTTCTTCGCCAAGGGGTGGACCAACCACGAACTCGATGGCCTCGTTACCAAGACCGTCGCGGGAGAACAGACCATGCTGCCCATCTGGCACGACGTCAGCGCCCAGGCGGTACGCGAGTACAGCCCGTCCCTGGCTGACAAGCGCGCCCTAAGCACAGGCGAGTTCGACATCGGGGAGATGGCCGACCAGATCGCCGAGGCGGTGCTCGGGCCCGACAACGACGATTGACCTCAGCGAGTGGGATTCCGCCCGACGGTCCGCTGTGGGAGCGCAGCCGTCGACAATCCGGGACGCCGCAGCTCAGCCTGTTTCGGAAGCGGCCCACCCGACCCCCGCCGCGGTAGCAGAGGTTACCGACCGGTCACCCTTAGGGTCGGTCACATGATCAGCCGAGTGGCCGTCGTCAACCGCGGCGAGCCCGCCGTCCGCCTCACCCGCGCGGTGCGCGAGCTCGACGAGGAGCGCGGCACCTCCACCACCGTCATCGCCCTGCACACCGAGGCCGAGCGTGCCGCTCTGTTCGTCCGCGGCACCGACGAGGCCGTCTGCCTGCGCGCTCCCGAGGGCGGCGGCTCCGCCTACCTCGACCACGCCGAGCTCGAGCGCGCGCTCGTCGAGGCCCGCGCCGACGCGGTCTGGGTCGGCTGGGGCTTCGTCGCCGAGGACCCCGAGTTCGCCGAGCTCTGCGAGCGCCTGGGCATCACCTTCGTCGGACCGTCCGCCGAGGCCATGCGCCGCCTCGGTGACAAGGTCGAGGCCAAGCTGCTCGCCGAGTCCACCGGCGTCCCCGTCGCCCCGTGGAGCGGCGGGCCGGTTGCACCGGAGGACGACGCGCGCGCCATCGCCGAGAAGGTCGGCTACCCGCTGATGGTCAAGGCGCGCAGCGGGGGTGGCGGCCGCGGCATCCGCGCCGTCCGCTCGCCCGACGAGCTCGACGACGCCCTGGCCCGCACCCGCGCCGAGGCCGCGGCGACGTTCGGCGACCCGGTGGTCTTCCTCGAGGCCATGGTCAGCGGCGGCCGCCACGTCGAGGTCCAGGTGATCGCCGACGCGCACGGCACCGTGTGGGCGCCCGGGGTGCGCGACTGCTCCATCCAGCGTCGCCACCAGAAGCTCGTGGAGGAGTCCGGCTCCCCGGTGCTCACCACCGAGCAGACCGACGAGCTGCGCCGCGCCTCGGCCGCGCTCGTCGCCGCCGCCGGCTACCTCGGCGCGGGCACCGTGGAGTACCTCTACCAGCCCGAGGACGGCACCTTCGCGTTCATGGAGGTCAACACCCGGCTGCAGGTGGAGCACCCCGTCACCGAGGCCACCACGGGCCTGGACCTGGTGCGGCTGCAGCTGCTGGTGGCCGCGGGCGAGCCGCTGCCCGGCGAGTGCCCGCCCGAGGTCGGCCACGCCATCGAGGCCCGGCTCAACGCCGAGGACGCCGAGGAGGGCTTCGCCCCCGCGCCGGGCACCATCACCGCCCTCACCCTGCCCGCGGGCCCGGGCATCCGCGTCGACACCCACGTCGCGGTGGGCGAGGTCGTCCCGCCGGACTACGACTCCATGGTCGCCAAGGTGATCGCCTGGGGCCGCGACCGGCCGCAGGCCCTGGCCCGGCTGCGCTGCGCCCTGCGCGAGACCACCGTGCTCGTCGACGGCGGCACCACCACCCGCTCCTTCCTGCTCGACGTCCTCGGCCGCCCCGAGGTGGTCTCCGGCGAGGCCGACACCCAGTGGCTCGACCGGCTCGTCGACGCGGGGGACACCACCGGCACCGAGGCTGCCGGGCCCGGTGCGGCCGTGGCGCTGCTCGCGGTGGCGGTCGACGTCCACGACGCGGAGGAGGCCGCCGAGCGGGAGGCCTTCCTCGCCTCCGCCCGCGGCGGGCGCCCCCGCACCGGGCTCACCCTGGGCCGCACCGTCGAGCTCGGCCACCGCGGCCGCACCTACCCGCTCACGGTGGCGCGCACCGGCCCCCACGCCTACCGCGTCGTCGTCCCCGGGGAGACCGGGCCCGACGGCAGCGCCCCCGCGCTGGACGTCCTCGTCGACCGGCACGGCCCCGTCGAGCGCGTCCTCACCGTGGGCGGGCGGCGCCACCGGGTCACCGGCACCGCCGGGCGCGGCAGCCACGTCGTCGACGTCGACGGCACCAGCCACCGCGTGGTGCAGGACGAGGCCGGCCTGGTCCGCGCCTCCGCCCCCGCCGTCGTCGTCGCCGTCCGCGTCACCCCCGGCGAGGAGGTGGCCGCGGGGCAGACCGTCGCCGTGCTGGAGAGCATGAAGATGGAGACCGCGGTGCGCGCCCCGTCGGCGGGCACCGTCCGCGAGGTCCTCGCCGCGGTCAACTCCCAGGTCGACGCCGGCGCCCCGCTGCTGCGCCTCGACGCCCCGGCCGACCCGGGGGCGAGCGGGCCGAGCACCCCCGCGGTCGACCTCGCCGGCCTCGTCCCCGACGACGCCGAGCCCGACCCGCGCGCGCTGCTGGCCGACCTGCGCGCGGCCATCACCGGCTACGACGTCAGCGCCGCCCGCGCCCGCGAGCTGCTGGCCCGCTACCTGCGCACCCGCGCCCGCGTCACCGCCGACGAGCTCGCCCTCGTCACCACCTTCGCCGAGGTGTGCGACCTCTCCCGCAACCGTCCCGCCGGGGACGAGGCCACCGCCGAGGAGGTGGTGCACAGCCCGCGCGAGCACCTGCACACCTACCTGCGCTCGCTCGACGTCGACCGCACGACGCTGCCGGACTCGTTCCGCCGCAGGCTCGCCGACGCCGTCGCCCAGCACGGGGTGCACAGCCTCGAGCCCAGCCCCGAGCTGGAGGAGGCCGTGCACCGGGTGTTCCTCGCCCAGCAGCGGGTGGGCGACCACACCAGCATCGTCACCGCGCTGCTCGAGTCCTGGCAGGCCCGCGCGGCCGCCCTCGTCGCCGAGGCGCCCGACCGGCTCGCCGAGGTCCTCGAGCGGCTCATCCGGGCCACCCAGCTGCGCCACCCCGCCGTCGGCGAGCTGGCCCGCAGCGTCCGCTTCCAGGCGTTCGAGGCCCCCGTGCTGGCCCGCGCCCGGGCGGAGGCCGACGCCGTCGTCGCCGGGCACCTCGCCCACCTGGCCGCGCACCCGGACGACCCGGACCGCGCCGGGCGGATCGCGGCCATGGTCGCCCTCAGCGAGCCCGTCGGCCCCGTCCTCGGCGCCCGGCTCGCCGCCGACCCCACCGGGGCGGAGCCGCTGCTGGAGGTCATCACCCGGCGGCTCTACAAGGTCCGCACCCTGCACGACGTGACCAGCCGCGTGGTCGACGGGCAGCCCGTGGTCACCGGCGGCTTCGAGCTCGGCGGCGCCGAGCTGCACCTCGTCGCCCTGGCCACCGACCGGGCGGGGCTGCCCCGCGCCCTGGCCACCGCGGCCGCGCTGGCCGCGGAGGTCGGCGGGCCCGAGGACCTGGTGGTCGACCTGTTCGTGGCCTGGCCCGGGGCCGGGGCCGCGATCTCCGAGGAGCTGCGCGGGCTCGTCGCCGCCGAGCCGGTGCTGGTCGCCGGCCGGCGCGTCACCGTCACCGTGTTCCCCGGCGGGGCGGCGACCCGCGTGCTCACCTTCCGCCCCGACGACGACGGCGCCCCCGTCGAGGACCTGGTGCTGCGCGACCTGCACCCGCTCACCGGCCAGCGCCTCGACCTGTGGCGGCTGCGCAACTTCGAGGGCACCCGGCTGCCGTCCCCGGAGGGCACGCACCTGTTCGCCCTCGCCGCGCGGGACAACCCCGACGACCAGCGGCTCGTCGCCCTGGCCGAGGTGCGCGACACCACCGCGCTGCGCGACGCCGACGGCCGCGTCACCGGCTTCCCCGCCGTGGAGCGCGCCATCTCGTCCTGCCTGCACGGGTTGCGGCGCCAGCAGCGGGCGCGGCGCGGGCGCCGGCTCGACGCCAACCGCATCTACCTCTCGGTGTGGCCGACCATCACCGTCTCCCCGGACGAGCTGGCCGACTACGCCCGCGCCATCGCCCCGGTCACGGCCGGGGCCGGCGCCGGGCTCGAGGAGCTCACCGTGCTGGGCCGGCTGCAGTCCGACCCGGCGCAGCCGCCCCGCGAGGTGGCCGTGCGCTTCGCCAACCGCCCCGGGACGGGGGTGACGCTGTCCATCAGCGACCCGCCCACCGAGCCGGTGCCGGTGCTCGACGCCTACGCCCAGAAGGTCCGCAGCGCCCGCGCCCGCGGCACCACCTACCCCTACGAGCTGCTCGACCAGGTCGCCGGGCGGGGCGGGACGTTCACCGAGCACGACCTCGACGACGCCGGCCGCCTGGTGCCGGTGGACCGGCCGCGGGGCCGCAACACCGCCGGGATCGTGGCCGGGGTGGCCAGCACGCCCACCGACCGCTACCCCGAGGGCGTCACCCGCGTCGTCCTGCTCGGCGACCCCACCCGCGCGCTGGGCTCGGTGGCCGAGCCGGAGTGCGCCCGCGTGGTCGCCGCGCTCGACCTGGCCGAGCAGATGGGCGTCCCCGTGGAGTGGTTCGCCCTCTCCTCGGGCGCCAAGATCTCCATGGACTCCGGCACCGAGAACATGGACGCGGTGGCCCGGGCGCTGCGCCGCATCATCGAGTTCACCCAGGCCGGCGGCGAGGTCAACGTCGTCGTCGCGGGCATCAACGTCGGGGCGCAGCCGTACTGGAACGCCGAGGCGACGATGCTGCTGCACACCAAGGGGATCCTGGTGATGACCCCGGACAGCGCCATGGTGCTCACCGGCAAGCAGTCCCTCGACTACTCCGGCGGGGTCTCCGCGGAGGACAACTTCGGCATCGGCGGCTACGACCGGGTGATGGGCCCCAACGGCCAGGGCCAGTACTGGGCGCCGGACCTCGCCGCGGCGTCCCGGCTGCTGCTGCAGCACTACGGCTACACCTACGTCGCACCGGGGGAGACGGGCCCCCGGCAGGCGCGCACGGCCGACCCGGCGGAGCGCGACGTGCGCAGCTTCCCGCACACCCACCCCGACAGCGAGTTCACCACGGTCGGCGACATCTTCTCCGCCACCGCGAACCCGGAGCGCAAGAAGGCTTTCGACATCCGCACCGTGATGCGGGCCGTGGTCGACACCGACCACGCCGTGCTCGAGCGCTGGGCCGCGATGGCCGACGCCGACACCACGGTGGTGCTCGACGCCTTCCTCGGGGGTCGGCCGGTCACCGTCATCGGCACCGAGTCCCGGCCGATCCCGCGCCGCGGGGACGTGCCCGCCGACGGGCCCGACCAGTGGACGGCGGGGACGTTGTTCCCCCAGTCCTCCCGCAAGACCGCGCGGGCCATCAACGCGGCCAGCGGCAACCGCCCGCTGGTGGTGCTGGCCAACCTGTCCGGCTTCGACGGCTCCCCGGAGTCGTTGCGCGGCACCCAGCTCGAGCACGGGGCCGAGATCGGCCGGGCCATGGTCAACTTCGACGGGCCCATCGTGTTCTGCGTGGTCTCCCGGTACCACGGCGGCGCGTTCGTCGTCTTCTCCGGGGCGCTGAATGACCGCATGGAGGTGCTGGCCGTCGAGGGCTCCTACGCCTCGGTCATCGGCGGCGCCCCCGCGGCGGCCGTGGTGTTCTCCCGCGACGTCGAGGCCCGCGTGGCCCGCGACCCCCGGGTGACGGCCGCGGAGGCGGAGCTCGACGCCGCCGACGAGGCCGACCAGGCCGCGCTGCGGGTGGGGCTGACGGCGCTGCGCGGGGAGGTGCGCTCGGAGAAGCTCGGCGAGGTGGCCGAGGAGTTCGAGCGGGTCCACGACATCGAGCGGGCCCGCCGCGTCGGCTCCGTGCACGCCATCGTCCCCGCCGCCGAGCTGCGGCCCCGGCTCATCGCCGCGGTGGAGCGGGGCCTCGCCGCGGGGTGAGCGCCACGGGGGGTGGGCCTCACACGTCGACGCCCACGTTGAGGTAGGCGAGGTAGCCGTCGCCCTCGGGCGCCACGTGCAGCAGCCCGGCGGCGTCGTAGATCGAGTCCGTGGCGTTGGTCGTGTCCCGGCCGGTGTGCGACGAGTACGGCGCGGTCGCGAACACGGTGTCGTTGAGGGTGTCGTCGAAGAACAGCTGGCTGGTCAGCACCGTGGCCCTGTTCTTGTGCACCTTGAGGTGGATGTGGACGGTCCGGCCGCGGTACCACCCCGGGTAGACGGTGGTGAACTGCACGACCCCGTTCGCGTCGGCCACCTGCGCGCCGCGGAGGTACGTGCCGTCGTCGGTGGTGGTCGCCTCGGTGTCGCCGACGCTGTAGGAGCCGTCGGAGGTCTCCCCGCCACCCGACCGCCCGCCGGGGGCGCCGCCGCCCGGACCGCCCTGCGAGCCGGACTCGAAGCCGGAGTACACCCCGCCGGCGTCGCAGTGCCAGATCTCGACGACGGCGTCGGCCACGGGGGTGCCCAGCGCGTCGGCGGTGCACCCGGTGACGTCGTTGACCCGCAGCGCCAATGTCAGGGTGGTGCCGGGCCGGTCCTCGCGCAGGTCGCTGCGGATCGAGTCGACGTCGAACCAGTAGGGGCCCTGCGTCTCCTCGGGCAGCAGCGTGCACGTGCGCGCCGAGTCCAGCAGCGCGGTGACGTCGGTGCCGGCGGTGGTCGTGGTGGGGGTGGCGGTGTCGGCGGCGTCCCGGACCGACGCCGCGGCCGCCGCGGTCGTCGTGGTGCTCGACGAGCCCGGTGACGCGGTGGACGACCCCCCGACCCCGCAGGCGGCGAGGACCCCGCCGAGCCCGACCGTCCCGCCGAGGCCCAGCGCCCGCCGCCGGCTCACCCGTGCCCTGCTCGCCCTGACCTGCTCGTCCACGTGCTCCTCCTCCGTCGGGTTCGTCCCGCCCAGCGTGGACGGCGGGGCTGCACGTCGGCTGTGGCCGCGCTGCACCCGGGCTGCGGGAACCGGTGACGAGCGCCGCGGGCACGCCTAGTGTTCGGACCGCAGCAGGACGTGAGCCCCCCGGCGGGGTTCCGAGCGGGGGGAGGGGCCATCGAGCAGGTCTCGCGGCGCACCGTGCTGGGCGCGGCCCTCGCCGCCGCGGTCTCCGGCGCCGTCGCCGCGTGCGCGCCCGACCCCGCGCCCCGGACCGCCACCGCCGCACCGGTGCCGACCACCGCGGCCGCGACCACCCCGGGGCCCCAGCCGGTGTCCTACCCGGACTACCGGCTGGAGTTCGTGCGCTCGGTGTTCCGCGGCGACCCCACCGGGCCGGGCACCGCGCGCTGGCAGTGGCAGGTGCTGCAGCGCGACCTGCCCCAGCCGCCGGGGGTGGCGCACCGCTTCTTCTACGCCACCGCCGTCACCCGCGACTCCGACCCCGCCGGCGTCACCCAGTGCCTGCCGCCGGACGAGGTGCCCGACGCCTGGCTGCTGCGCGGCACCGACGGCGACGTCATCACCCGCACGTCGGGGTCCACCGTGGACCGGGCGGTCGACGTGGCCCAGCCGGGCTTCCGCGCCGCCGCGGCGCAGTTCCTCGTCGACCGCTGCCGCGCGGGCGGCTGGAGCGGGGTCATGCTCGACGAGGTCAACGCCTCCTTCACCTGGACCTGGCCGCAGCGCCCGGTGGCCTACCCGGACGACGCGTCGTGGCAGCAGGCGCAGCTGGGCTTCGTCCGCGGTCTCGGCGACGCGCTGCGGGCCGCCGGGTTCGCGCTGGGGGCCAACATCGGTGACGCGGTCGACCCCGAGTTCTGCCTGGCCGTGGCCGAGGGCGGGCAGCTGGTGTCCTCGGAGTTCTTCGTCGAGGGTGGGCTGTCCGCGGGGCCGACGACCGCGCTGACGGGGGCGGCGTGGCGGTCCCGGGTGTCCTGGTTGGAGCGCAGCCAGCAGGTGGCCCCGACGACGCTGGTGCAGGACCGGACCGACCCGGGGTTCACCTCCGACTACGGCCTGCTCACCGCCCTGCTCGCCACCATGGGCAGCACCGTCTACGGCACCTCGGAGGCCTACACCGCCGACGGCAGCCACTGGCCCACGGTGCACGACGCGGCGCTGGCGCTGGGCGCCCCGCGGACCGTCCGGCACGAGGTCGCGCCCGGGGTGTGGGCGCGGGAGTTCGACGCGGGCACGGTGCTGGTCAACGCGACCACCGCGCCCGCGGTGGCGCTGGGCCGCGCGCTGCCCGCGGCGTCGGGCGTGCTGCTCCCCTGACGGGTGGGTCACGGCGGGCTGGCTACGGTGCGCGGGTGAGCGAGCAGACCCCGGCCCCCACGCCCGCACCGGCCGGTCACGGGCACGGGCTGGCGGGGCCCGCGGTGCACAGCCCGCTCGCGGCCCGCCTCGTGGTGGGCCTGCTCGTCCTCGCCGGGCTGGCCGTGGTGCTCGGCGCGGTGCTGCTGTGGCCGCCGGAGCAGCGCTTCGACGTCCCCCTGCCGCTGCAGAACGGGGCCGGGCAGGCCACCACCACCGAGGCGGGAACCGTCACCGCCCAGCAGCTGACCACGTGTGGCGGACCCGGCTCGCAGGTCGGCCGGCTCACCGGGACCCAGGTGCCCACGGGCGACGCGAGCGCCGGGGGCTACGCGTGCACCCGCACCACGGTGCGCATCGACTCGGGCCCCGACGCGGGCCGCTCGACCACCCTCGAGATCACCCCCGGCCCGGGCTCGCCGACGCTGGCGGTGGGGGACTCGCTGCGGCTGTCCCGCGGGCAGACCGCCGACGGCGCCCCGCTCTACGACTTCTACGACTTCGCCCGCGGCCTGCCCATGGCCGTGCTCGCCGGGGTGTTCGCCCTGGCCGTCGTCGTGGTCGCCCGGTGGCGGGGGCTGCGGGCGCTGCTCGGCCTCGTCATCGCGTTCGCGATCCTCGCCGGCTTCGTGGTGCCCGCCCTGCTCGGGGGCCGCTCGGCGGTGCTCGTCGCGCTCGTCGGCGGCGCCGCCATCCTGTTCGCGGTGATCTACCTGGCCCACGGGGTGAGCCTGCGGACCAGCTCGGCCCTGCTGGGCACCCTGGCCGCGCTGGGGCTCAGCGGGGTGCTGGCCCAGGTGGCCGTCGCGCTGACCCGGGTCACCGGCCTGTCGGAGGAGCAGAACACCACCGTGCAGGTCTACCTCGGACAGGTCAGCATCACCGGCCTGCTGCTCGCGGGCTTCGTCATCGGCTCGCTCGGGGTGCTCAACGACGTCACCGTCACCCAGGCCAGCGCCGCCTTCGAGCTGGCCGCGCTCGACCCGACCGCGCCCCGGCGGCGGGTCTACACCGGCGCGATGCGGGTGGGCCGCGACCACATCGCGAGCACCGTCTACACCCTGGTGCTGGCCTACGCGGGCAGCGCCCTGCCCCTGCTGCTGCTGTTCAGCGTGGCCGGGCGCAGCCTGCGCGACGTCCTCACCGGTGACGTCGTGGCCGTCGAGGTGGTGCGCGCGCTGGTCGGCGGCACCGCCCTGGTGCTGGCGGTGCCGCTGACCACCGCGATCGCGGTCGCCCTGGCGCGGCCGGGCCGCACGACCCCGGAGCTGGCGGTCACGCGGCACCGTCGGGCGTGATCAGGGGCGGGGGATGCTGCTCACGGTGAACGGCTCGACCGGGGTGCCGCCGCGCTGGTCGAACTGGCTGTTGACCACCAGCAGCTGGTTGGCTACCGCGGTCGCCGTGGTCGGGTACATCAGGTCCGGCAGGGCGGTCTGCGCGGTGACGGTGCCGCTGGCCGCGTCCCGCGCCAGGTCCACCGTGGCGATGGTCTCCAGCGCGTTGCGCACCACGTAGAGGGTGCGCCCGCCCACGAGCTCGAGACCGTCGCCTGCGGTCAGCGTGACGCCGCCCAGGTCGACCTGGCTCACGGTCCGGGTGCGCAGGTCCACCCGGTACAGGTTCCCGGTCGAGGACTGCACGACCACGGCGTAGCGGCCGTCGGCGGTGACCACGACACCGTTGGCGTTGAACCCGGCGCCGTAGACCAGCGGCGTGCCGGTGAAGTCGACGAACACCTCGAGCGGGGCGCCGAGCGGGCCCGCGGTGCCGAGCTCGGCGGCGGGGATGCGGTAGAGCGCCGCGGTGTGGGAGTCGGTGACGTAGGCGTCGCCGTTCGGTGCGATGGCCACGTCGTTGAGGAACGTGTCCCCGCCGCCGTCGGTGTAGGTGCGCAGGGTGGCCCCGGTGCGGGCGTCGAGGACGCTGACCTGGCCGGTGGCCCCGCCGGCGACGACGAGGACCTTCCCGTCCCGGGTGACGTCGAGGCCCACGGCGGTGGTGCGCCCGTCCTGCCCGCCGGGGGAGAGCACGGTTGCGGCGGGGGACTGGCGGGTGCCGCGGAACACGGTGCCGTCGGTGGTGGAGGTGACCCAGAACGTCGACCCCTGCGAGGTGATGCCCTCGGGGAAGACGTCCTGCCCGGGCAGCGCGATGCTCGCCGGCGGCGGCGGCGGCGAGGACGGTCCTTGACCCGGTCATTACGAAAGGGTGCGCCCGGGTGCAACGCGCTGCAACTCTGGCGGGTGCAGGCCCGACCGGTGCAGTGTGACGGGTACCACAGCAGGACCCGTGCCGATGGAGGACCCGTGAGCCAGACCCTGGAACGCCCGCCCGAGACGACCGACCCCGCGCCCGAGCGGGTGCAGCGGTGGCTGGCCGACTTCGAGGCCGCCCTCGCCGCGGGCGACGCCGCCCGCGCCGCCGCGATGTTCACCAGCGACTGCTACTGGCGCGACCTCGTCGCCTTCACCTGGAACCTCAAGACCGTCGAGGGGCCGGCAGGGGTGCGCGACCTGCTCGACGCGACCCTGGCCCGGGTGGCCCCCACGGGGTTCCGCATCACCGAGGGGGAGACGCCCACCGCGGCGGACGGGGTCACCGAGGCGTGGATCGAGCTCGAGACGTCCGTCGGCCGGGGCCGGGGGCAGCTGCGCCTCAAGGAGGAGGACGGCGAGCAGAAGGCGTGGACCCTGCTCACCACCCTCTACGAGCTGACCGGGTTCGAGGAGCCCCGCGGCACCCAACGACCCATGGGCGCCGAGCACGGTGCGCAGAAGGGGCGATCGAGCTGGTCGGAGCGCCGCGAGCAGGAGGCGGCCGAGCTGGGGTACACCCGGCAGCCGTACGTGCTCGTCGTCGGCGGCGGGCAGGGCGGCATCGCGCTCGGGGCCCGGCTGCGCCAGCTCGACGTGCCCGCCATCGTCATCGACAAGCGTGACCGCCCGGGTGACCAGTGGCGCAGCCGCTACAAGACGCTGTGCCTGCACGACCCGGTCTGGTACGACCACCTGCCCTACATCAAGTTCCCGGACAACTGGCCGGTGTTCGCCCCCAAGGACAAGATCGCCGACTGGCTCGAGTCCTACACCAAGGTCATGGAGCTGAACTACTGGACGCGGACCGCCGCGACGTCGGCGACCTGGGACGAGGGCTCGGGCACGTGGACCGTCGAGGTGGAGCGCGACGGTGAGCCCGTCACGCTGCACCCCACCCACCTCGTCATGGCCACCGGCATGTCCGGCAAGCCGAACCTGCCGGACTTCCCGGGGATGGACGTCTTCCGTGGCGACCAGCACCACTCCAGCGCGCACCCCGGCCCGGACGCGTACGCGGGCAAGAAGTGCGTGGTCGTCGGGTCGAACAACTCGGCGTTCGACATCTGCGGGGCGCTGTGGGAGGCCGGGGCCGACGTCACCATGGTGCAGCGGTCCTCGACCCACATCGTCAAGAGCCAGTCCCTCATGGACATCGGCCTGGGCGACCTGTACTCGGAGCGGGCGGTGGCCTCCGGGATGACCACGGAGAAGGCGGACCTGACGTTCGCCTCGCTGCCCTACCGGATCATGCACCAGTTCCAGATCCCCGCCTACGAGGCGATGGCGGAGCGCGACAGCGACTTCTACGCCCGGCTCGAGTCCGCGGGCTTCGACCACGACTGGGGTGACGACGGCTCCGGGCTGTTCATGAAGTACCTGCGCCGCGGCTCGGGCTACTACATCGACGTCGGCGCGGCCGAGCTCGTCGCCGACGGCCGGGTGGCGCTGGCCCACGGCCAGGTCGACCACCTCACCGAGACCTCGGTGGTGCTCGCCGACGGCACCGAGCTCGAGGCCGACCTCGTCGTCTACGCCACCGGCTACGGGTCGATGAACGGCTGGGTGGCCGACCTCGTCGACGAGGCGACCGCGGACCGGCTCGGCAAGGTGTGGGGCCTGGGCTCGGACACCACCAAGGACCCGGGGCCGTGGGAGGGCGAGCAGCGCAACATGTGGAAGCCGACCCAGGTGCCGAACCTGTGGATGCACGGCGGCAACCTGCACCAGTCGCGGCACTACTCGCTGTACCTGGCGCTGCAGCTCAAGGCCCGCCTGGAGGGGCTCGACACCCCGGTCTACGGGCTGCAGGAGGTGCACCACACCCGCTAGCCCGCACCGGCGCTCAGCCCGCGACCAGCAGCTCCCGCAGCCCCCGGATCACCAGCTCACCCCGGCGCTGCGGGAGCTGCGTCGTGTGCAGCCCGGGCAGGCGGGTGCGCAGTGCGCCCAGCACCGCGGTCAGCTCGAGGCGGGCCAGCGGGGCGCCCAGGCAGTAGTGCAGCCCGGCGCCGAACCCCAGGTGCGGGTTGGGGTCCCGGCCCAGGTCGATCCGGGTGGGGTCGGCGAACACCGACGGGTCGTGCGCCGCGGCGCCGAGCATCGCGGCGATTGTCTCCCCGGCGCGGACCGGCACCCCGGCGAGCTCGACGTCGCGGGTGGCGGTGCGCTCGAAGAGCTGCAGCGGTGGGTCGACGCGCAGCAGCTCCTCCGCGGCCAGCGTCAGGTCGGCACCGTCCAGCGCCCGCCAGCCCGGGCCGGTGAGCAGCGCCGCCACCCCGTTGCCGAGGCCGTTGACCGTGGCCTCGTGCCCGGCCATGAGCAGCAGCGCGCCCGTGGCGACGAGCTCGTCGTCCGAGAGCCGCCCCCCGTCGGCGGCCTGCGCGGCCACCAGGTCGCTGACGAGGTCGTCGCCGGGCCGGACGCGCCGGTCGGCGACGAGCTCGCGCAGCGCGGCCACGAAGTCCGCCGCGGACCGCTCGGCCGCGGCCTGCTGCGCGGGGGTGGCGGTGGGCTCGTAGAGCCGGACGATGGCGTTCGACCACGGCCGCAGCGAGGGCCGCAGCGCGGCGGGCACCCCCAGCAGCTCGGCGATCACCTCCACCGGCAGCGGGGCGGCCACGGCCTCCAGCAGGTCGCCGCCGCCGGTCGCGGCGAGGTCGGCCACCAGCTCGTCGGCCCGGCGCTCGACCACCCCGCGCAGGCGCTCGACGTGCCCGCGGCCGAACGCCCCGGCCACCAGGCGCCGCAGCCGGGTGTGGGTGGGCGGCTCGGACTCCAGCAGGGAGTGCCGGTGCAGCAGGTGGAACGCGGGCAGGGCGGCGGCGTCCTCCCGGTCCACCCACACCCGGCCCAGCCCGCGGTCGCGCAGCACGGCCGAGCACGCGGCGTGGGTCAGCGCCACGTGCGTGCCCCAGCCGCTGTGCCAGGCCACCGCGCCGCGCTCCCGGGCGGCGGCGTAGGCGGGGTAGGGGTCGGCGACGAAGGCGGGGTCGGCCGGGTCGAGCAGGTCGGCCACGTCCGGGGCGCTCACAGCCGTCATGATCCCAGCCCCGGGGGGCCGGCCCGTCGACGTGGTCGCCGTCACACCAGGCGGTCTAGCCTGGCGGCATGACGCGGGGGTCGACCGGGGTGGTGGCCGCGCAGAGCGCGGTGCGCCCGGGCACGGACCTGCCGCGGCACGCCCGGCTGATGGCCGCGGTGCACGACGCGGTGCTCGCCGGGGCCCGGCCCCCCGCCCGGCCGCGCGACCTCGTCGCCCGATCCTGGTCCCGGGTGCGCGCCGGGGGGCTGGCCCCGGACCGGTGCGGCACCGCGGAGCCCGTGGGCCCCGCCGAGGTGCAGGCGCGGCGCCGGCGGAGCCTGCTGCGCGAGGTGGTGCCCGAGCTGCGCTCCGCGCTGGCCGCCTTCGCCGAGGACGCCCGCTTCGTCGTCGTGGTGACCGACGCCGACGGGGTGCTGCTGTGGCGGGAGGGCTCGGCGGCCGTGCGCCGGCAGGCCGACGCGCTGGGCTTCGCCGAGGGCGCCGACTGGTCGGAGGGCTCCGTCGGGACGAACGCCATCGGCACCGCGCTGGTCGAGCGGGCCCCGGTGCAGCTGTTCTCCGCGGAGCACTACGCGCCGAGCCACCACCCGTGGACGTGCACCGCGTCCCCGGTGCACGACCCGCGGACCGGGGAGCTGCTGGGCGTGGTCGACGTCAGCGGGCCGGCCCTGACCCTGACCCCGACGACCATCGCGCTGGTGAGCACCGCGGTGCGGCTGGCCGAGGCCACCCTGTGGCGCAGCCACGAGGAGCGGCTCGAGCGGCTGCGGACGGTGGCCGACCCGGTGCTGGCCGGGGTGCGGGGGCCGGCGATGGTGGTCGACGAGCACGGCTGGGTGGCCCGCAGCAGCGGGCTGGCGGTGCGTGACCGGGTGGCCGCGCCCGCCGCCGACCGGCCGCTGGCCGTGGCCGGGCTGGGGCTGTGCGTGCCGGAGCCCGTCGCCGGGGGCTGGCTGCTGCGCCGCGGCGACGACCCGGCGGGCGGCGCGGTGCGGGTGACCCTGGACCTGCGCGGGCACCCCGAGGTGGCGGTGAGCGGGGCGGGGGAGCCGTGGCGCCGCGCCGTGACCCCTCGCCACGCCGAGGTGCTCGCGCTGCTGGCCCGGGCGGGTCGCGAGGGGCTCGACGCGGCCGCGCTGAGCCGGGCGCTGCACGGCGACGCCGGGCACGTCGTCGCGGTGCGGGCCGAGATCTCTCGGCTGCGGCGCACCCTGGGCGGCCTGCTCGCCGCGCAGCCCTACCGCTTCGCCGAGGGCGTCACCGTCGAGGTCGTCGGCGGTGAGGGCGTCGGCGGTGGGCCCGGGGTCAGCGCCAGCTCGGCAGCCACAGCTCGGCCTGCCACTGCGCCTCGGTGATGGGGATGCCGGTGAGGATCGGCCACAGCCAGGCGAAGTTGGCCACCACCAGGCCCACGTAGAGGCAGACCACGAGCAGGCCGGTGGTGCGCCGCTCGCGGCCCGCGCCGGCCCGGCCGAGCACGTCGCCGAGCACCAGCGCGATCCCCATGATCAGGAACGGGGCCATCGCGGTGGCGTAGAAGAAGTACATCTGCCGGTCGAGGTTGGTCAGCCACGGCAGGAACGCGGTGCCGTAGCCGACCAGGACCACCGCGTAGCGCCAGTCGCGGCCGACGACCGCCCGCCACGCCGCCCAGCCCAGCACCGGGAACGCCAGCCACCACATCGCGGGGGTGCCCAGCAGCACCACGGCGCTGACGCAGGTGGCCGCGCCGCAGCCGCCCACGCCCTGGCCGTAGTAGTAGAGCATCGGCCGCATGCCCATCGGCCAGGTCCAGGGCTTGGACTCGTAGGGGTGCGGGTTGCCGATCGGCGTCGTCAGCGTCTCGTGGAACTTCAGCACGTGGGCCTGGTAGTAGAACAGCGAGCGCAGCGCGTCCGGGACGAAGGAGAACGGCCCGCCGTAGCCGACCTGCCTGCCCACCGCCCACCGGTCCACGCCGACCTCGCTGGCGAACCACGGGCCCCACGTGCCCAGGTAGACCAGCACCGGCAGCAGGGCCAGCGCCCACAGCGCCGGGGCGACGTCGCGCGCCAGGGTGCCCACCCACGGCCGGGCCACCCCGGCGCCGCGGCGGGCGGCGACGTCGAAGGCCACGCTGAGCAGTCCGAACGCGACGATGAAGTAGACGCCGTTCCACTTCGTGCCGCAGGCGAGGCCCAGCAGCACCCCGGCGCCGAAGCGCCACCAGCGCACGCCGAGCCGCGGGCCGAGCGGGGAGTCGGCGACGCGGCCCTCGGCGACCACGCGGGCCATCCGGGCGCGGACGTCGTCGCGGTCGACCAGCAGGCAGCTCAGCGCGGCGACGACGAAGAAGACCAGGAAGATGTCCAGCATCCCGACGCGGGAGGACACGAAGGTGACCCCGTCGGCGACGAGCAGGACGCCGGCGACGGCCCCGACGAGGGTGGAGCGGCTCATCCGCCGTACGGTGCGCACCACCAGCAGCACCAGGACGGTGCCCAGCAGTGCGGAGGCGAACCGCCAGCCCAGCCCGGTGTAGCCGAACAGGGCCTCCCCGCCCGCGACCAGCCACTTGCCGACCGGGGGGTGGACCACCAGCTCGTAGCCGGGGTTGTCCTCCAGGCCGCCGCCGGTGAGCACCTGCCAGGCCTGCGGCACGTAGTGCTTCTCGTCGAAGACGGGGGTGCCGCCGTCGGTGGGCACGCCGAGCTGGAAGAAGCGGGTGATGCCGGCCGCCGCGGTGACGAGCAGGGTGACCACCCAGCCGCGGAGCCGGTCGGTCGGCGGGGTGTCGCGGCGCCGCGCGGGCTCGGCCGCCGGGGTCGCCGGGAGGACGGCCTCCGGGGGCCGCTCGGCCAGCAACGTCACGGGCCCGATCGTAGGCGGCCTACGGTGGGCGGGTGGCTGGTGCGGGCAGGTTGGTGCTGGCCGCGACCCCGGTGGGCGACCCCGGGGACGCCTCGGCCCGGCTGCGCGACGCGCTGGGCTCCGCGGACGTCGTCGCCGCCGAGGACACCCGCCGGACGAAGGCGCTGGCCACCGCGCTGGGCGTGACCATCACCGGGCGGGTCGTCAGCTTCTACGACGCGGTCGAGGTCTCCCGGGCGCCCGGGCTGGTCGCCGACGTCGCCGGCGGGGGCACCGTGCTGCTGGTGACGGACGCGGGCATGCCGTCGGTGAGCGACCCCGGCTACCGCCTCGTCGCCGCCTGCGTTGCCGCGGACCTGCCCGTCACCTGCCTGCCCGGGCCGTCGGCCGTCACCACCGCGCTGGCCCTGTCGGGGCTGCCGGTGGAGCGGTTCGCGTTCGACGGCTTCGCCCCCCGGCGCTCCGCGGGAAGGCGCACCTGGTTCACCCGGCTGGTCGCCGAGGAGCGGGCGGTGGTGTTCTTCGAGGCCCCGCACCGCATCGCCGCGTGCCTGGCCGACGCGGTGGCCGTGCTGGGACCCGCCCGGGCCGGGGCCGTGTGCCGGGAGCTGACCAAGACCTACGAGGAGGTCCGCCGCGGCACCCTCGCCGAGCTGGCCGCGTGGGCCGCCGACGGGGTGCGCGGGGAGATCACGGTGGTGCTCGCCGGGGCCGTCGCCGAGGAGGTGGCGCCCGAGGACCTCGTCGACGCGGTCGAGGAGCGGGTCGAGGCGGGCACCCGGCTCAAGGACGCCACCGCGGAGGTGGCGAGCGCGCGCGGGGTGTCGCGCCGCGAGCTGTACGAGGCGGTCCTGCGGGCACGCGAGGTGTGACCGGTGCCATGCTGGCCGGGACACCCAGCTCGAACGACGAAGGAGTCGTCATGAACCTGGCCCACGTCCTGGTGCAGACCGCCGAGGCGCACGGTGACCGGCCCGCCCTGCGCGTGGGGGAGGCGACCACCAGCTACGCCGAGCTGCTCGAGCAGGCGAGGGCCGCGGCCGGCTTCCTCGTCGGCAAGGGCGTCGAGCCCGGCGACCGGGTCGGCATGGTGCTGGCGAACGTGCCCGCCTTCCCCGTCGTCTTCTACGGCGCGCTGCTGGCCGGGGCCACCGTCGTCCCGATGAACCCGCTGCTCAAGGGCCGCGAGGTCAGCTACTACCTGTCCGACTCCGGGGCGAAGGTCGTCGTCGCCATGGAGGGCATGTCCGAGGCCGCGGAGTCCGCCGCGCGCGACGAGGGCGTCGAGTCCGTCGTCGTCGCCGCGACCGGGCTCACCGAGGACCAGCTCGGGGACAGCACCCCGGCCACCGACCCGGTCGAGCGCGACGGCTCCGACACCGCCGTCATCCTCTACACCTCGGGCACGACCGGGCAGCCCAAGGGCGCCGAGCTGACCCACGACAACCTGGAGTCCAACGCCCGGCTGACCGTCGAGACGCTCATCGAGCCCACCCCCGACGACGTGATCATGGGCTGCCTGCCGCTGTTCCACGTGTTCGGCCTGACCTGCGGGCTCAACGCCGCGGTCGTCTCCGGGGCGTGCCTGGCGCTGCTGCCCCGGTTCGACCCGAAGCAGGCCCTGGAGCTCGTCGGCTCCGCCGGGGTGACGATCTTCGAGGGCGTGCCCACCATGTACTCGGCGATGATCCACGTCGAGGACGCCGCCTCCTACGACGTGTCGAGCCTGCGGGTGTGCATCTCCGGCGGGTCCGCGATGCCCGTCGAGGTCCTCAGGTCCTTCGAGAAGACGTTCGACGCGATGGTGCTCGAGGGCTACGGGCTCTCGGAGACCTCGCCGGTGGCGTCGTTCAACCACCCCGACACCGAGCGCAAGGTCGGCTCCATCGGCCTGCCCGTGCGCGGCTGCGAGATCCGGGTGGTCAACGACGACGACGAGGACGTGCCCGACGGCGAGATCGGCGAGATCGTCATCAAGGGCGAGAACATCATGAAGGGCTACTGGGGCCGCGAGGAGGCCACCGCCGAGTCCATCAAGGACGGGTGGTTCCACACCGGGGACCTGGCCAAGAAGGACGAGGACGGCTTCCTGTTCATCGTCGACCGCAAGAAGCAGCTCATCATCCGCGGCGGGTACAACGTCTACCCCCGCGAGGTGGAGGAGGCGCTCTACGAGCACCCCGCCGTGGCCGAGGTGGCCGTGGTCGGCATCGACCACGACTCGTTGGGCGAGGAGGTCGGCGCCGCCGTGGTGCTGGCACCGGGCAAGGAGGCGACCGAGGAGGAGCTGCGGGACTTCGCCAAGGAGCGGGTGGCCGGCTACAAGTACCCGCGCCACCTGTGGTTCGTCGACGAGCTGCCCAAGGGCCCGACGAACAAGATCCTGCACCGCGAGATCAAGGCCCCTGACGAGGTCACGCAGGGCTGACGCCCGCCACACCGCCCGACCCGGCCGCCCCCGTCTCTTCGTCAGAACGGGGGCGGCTCGTCGTCCACCGGAGGTCGTGGTCGCGGCGGGGCGTCGGCGGGCGCCCAGGTGCGCACCTCGTCGACCCACAGCTCGACCAGGTCGCCCAGCACGGTGTCGAGCTCGACCGGCGTCGGCGGCAGGCCCTCGGGTGTGGTGGTCCGGCGCTGCCCGGTGGGGCCGGCCCAGTGCTGGGTGCCCCCGGGCTCCATGGACACCGACCAGACCCCGGCCGTCTTCGCGCGGTGGTGGAAGCGGCACAGGCACGCCAGGTTCTCCGGCACGGTCAACCCGCCGCGCCGCGGGTCGTCGTGGTTGAACGGGACCACGTGGTCGAGGTCGCAGCGGTCGGCCGTGGTGCTGCAGCCGGGGAAGCGGCAGTGCCCGTCGCGGTCGCGGACCAGCTCGGCCAGGCGGTCGGACGGGGAGTACCGCAGCACCGACGGGTCACGGTCCGGGTCCGCGGGCTCGACGCGTAGGTCGGGCGCCACGACCGTGCCGGCGGGGCGGGCCCGGCCGAGGTGGACCGGGGTGCCGTCCAGCGTGAGCAGCGCCCGCCACGTGGCGTCGGCGGCGAGCGCCCGCACCGTGTCCGCGTCGACCACGCCCATCCGGCGCAGCACCCCGGGCAGGTCGGTGGCGCCGACCAGGGTCTCGGCCGCGACGACGACGTGCACGACGGTCTTCCGAGCGGCGTCCGCACCGGTCGCGGGGCCGCGGGCGGCGCAGCCCGGGTGGCCGCAGGTGCAGGCGAGCCGGTCCGCGCCTCCGGCCAGGGCCACCAGGGCGTCGGCCCGCCGCTGCGCCCGCGTGCGCGGGTCGGCCGGGCACGGGTGCGTCGTCATCACGTCGAGCCGGTGGGCGACGACCCGGCCGTCGGCGCCGGCGAGCAGACCCGACACGGACGCCATCCCGTCGGCGGCGGGGTCGATGCGCACGTCCCGGTCCGTGACGGCCCGGCGCACCCGGTCGCGGGCGAACGCCGGGGCGAGGCGCGCCACGACCCGGTCGGCGGCCGCCGCGGTGGCCGAGGCCGTCCCGGCGCGACCGACGACGCGGTCGAGCACCTCCGCCTCGCACGCCGCGCGCAGCTCGGGGTCGTCGATGCCGGCGAGCCGGTCAGCCAGGGTGCGGGCACGGGCGTGGTCGAGGTCGCCGCGGGCCAGGGCACGACCCACGGCGGGCAGCCGGTCGCGCAGGTCCTCCCCCAGGGTCACCAGTGCCCAGGCCGTGCCCTTCGGCACGCACAGCGCGTCGGCCACCTCGAGCACCGCGAACTCCGCCAGCCCCGGGTCGCTGCTGCTGCGCCGGTCGCGCACCACGTCGGCGGCCAGCCGCAGCGTGCGGGCCACCGCCGCCGACTCCGCCCGGCGCGCAGCACCCAGCTCGGCCAGCTCGGCGGTCAGGGTGTCGAACACGTGTTCGATTCTAGGGTCGACCCCCGACAGTTCTGTCTGCTCGGGGTCGGTCGAACCGTCCTCAGCGGGGGGCGACGGTCAGCTCGCGGTCGGAACCGACGGCCCGGCCGGCGTGCGGCCGCACCGCCGCGGCGAGCACGGCCACCACCGCCCACGCCAGGAACGCCGACCGCAGCCCGACGGTCTCGACGAGCCGCCCGACCAGCGGTGACCCGACGGCCTGGCCCGCGGCGAGGGCCACGAACGCGACGCCCACGCCGAACGACGTCCGCACGGGGTGCAGCCGCGCGCCCCACAGCAGGGCCACGCCGGACAGGGCCACGAAGGACGCCCCGAACACGGCCGCGGCCGCCAGCACCACCACCCGGCTGCCCGCAGCCCCGGCGAGCAGCGCCGTCGCCCCTCCGACCGCCAGGACGAGCGCGCTCCACGACGTCGCGAGGCCGAGGCGGCGCACCAGGTCCCCGCCCAGCGCCCCCAGGACGCCCGCCGCGCCGAGCACGGTCCAGGCCAGCGCGGACCCGGCGGCCGAGGCGCCGCCGACGTCGGTGAGCAGCTCGCGGCCGAACCCCCACACCGCGACGGAGGCGGCCCCGCCCAGGAAGGACGCGACGACCAGCCGCACCGTCCCGGGCACCACGCGCGGACCCGATCCGCCGTCGGCCACCTCGGGCACTCCGGCCGGCACGGCGACGGCGACCCAGCAGGTGACCGCGGCTGCGACGACGGCGAACCCGGCCCACGCCCACCGCCACTCGTCGGCGACCACCAGCGCGACGGGTCCGGACACGACCACCCCGAGGCCGGTGCCCGCGTTGACCACCGTCTGCGCCCGGTCGCGCACTCCCGCGTGCACCCACGCCGCCACCGCAGCCGCCAGCGGCGGTGAGGCGACCCCCGTGCTGGACCCGGCCAGCAGGACCCCGGCCGCCAGCACCGCGGCCGAGGGCGCCGCGGCCACCACCGCCATCCCCGCGGTGGCCAGCACGCCCGCCAGCACCGCGACCCGGCGCGGACCCCACCGCGGCGTGAGCAGCAGGCTGACCAGGATCGCCCCGCAGTAGCCGACGTAGCTGCCGGCCCCGATGGTCCCGGAGAGGGTCGGCCCGAGGTCGAACGTGGCGTCGAGCTCGGGCAGGAAGAGGCCGTAGGCGTAGCGCGCCAGGCCGTACGAGGTGCCGACGAGCGCCACCCCGGCCCCGACGAGGCCCCACCGCGCGTGGGTGGGTAGAACCAACGTTCTATTCACTTACGCTACCGTAGGGCCGTGACCACCACGGGGCAACGCGGGACCGACCGACCCTCGGCGCGCGAGCGTCTGCTGCGGGCGGCCGACGAGCTGTTCTACGCCGAGGGGATCGCCTCGACGGGGGTCGATGCGGTGGTCGACCGGGCCGGGGTGGCCACGGGCTCGCTGTACAACAACTTCGGCGGCAAGGACGGCCTCGTCGCGGCCTACCTCACCGACCGCGACGAGCGGTGGCGTGCGATCTGGCAGGCCTGCGTGGCCGAGCAGGACGACCCGGTCGAGCGCGTGCTCGCGGTGTTCACGGCCGTGCAGCGCTGGGGCGGGGTGGCCGACGTCCACCGCGGGTGCGCCCTGCTCGCCGCGGCCGTGCAGCTGCCGGCCGGGCACCCCGGGCAGCAGGTCGCCGCCGACCACAAGCGGCACCTCGCGGCGCGGCTGCGCGAGCTGTGCGCCGCCGCGGGGGTGCCCGACCCGTCCGGTGCGGCCGCCGACGTGCTGCTGGTCTACGAGGGCCTGCAGAACTTCGTGGCGCTGGGCCTGGACCCCGACCCGGTGGCACGGGCCCGCCGCCTGGCCGCCACGCGGCTCGGTCAGCCCGGCAGCACCGCGTAGCGCAGCCGGGCGAACGCGCCCTGGTGGGCGACGGAGACCAGCCGCAGCCGGTCGGGGCCGAGCCGGCGGGGCAGCAGCGGGGCGCCGTCCGCGAGCGTCGCGGGGGCCACGTGGACGACCACCTCGTCCAGCGCCCCGACGTCGAGGAGCTGCCCGGCCACGTCACCGCCACCCACCACCCACACGTCGAGACCTCCCGCCGCCGTCCGGATCTCGTCGAGGTGCGCGGCGACCGGGCCGCGGACGAAGCGCACGTCGGCCCCCGCCGGCACCGGCAGCGCGCGCGTCGTCAGCACGTACGTGGGCCGGTCGCCGTAGAAGTCCTGCCACTGCTGCGGCCGCGCCAGCAGGTCCGTCTCGCGCAGCACCCACTCGTAGGTCGTCGAGCCCTCCACCATGACCCCGACGCCGGCGACGAACTCCTCGTGGTCGTCCCCGGTCGGCTCCCCGGCCTCGAACAGCCAGGCCAGGGAGCCGTCGGGATCGGCGAGCTGACCGGTCAGGGTCGTCGCCGTGCGGTAGACGACACGGGTCACGCCCCGGGACGCTACCGCCGGGACCCGGCCTACCGGGCGTGCTCCGGCGCGTGGGGGTGGCCCTCCACGGCGACGACGATCGCCTCCTGGGTGCTGCGGGCCACCACCATCTCCACCGGCTCGGTGTCGCTGGCGTTCTGCTCCCAGTGGACCTTGCCGGGCGGGATGAAGACGAAGTCGCCCGCCCGGGCCTCGCGGGCGTCGTCGAGCTCGTCGCCCACCCACCACCGGGTCACCCCCGAGATGATGTAGATCGCCGTCTCGGACTCCCCGTGGTGGTGCACGCCGGTCTTCCCGCCGGGCTCGAGCACGGCGTAGCCCATCCACATGTCGGACGAGCCGGTCATGGTGCGGGACACCGCCTCGTACCGGGCCAGCCCGGGGGTCTGGCCGGTGCCCGTGCTGCGCTCGTCGGGCCCGACGACGCGCACGTCGAGGCCACCGCTGTCCAGGTCGGCCACGGCTCAGGCGATCCGCTGCAGGCGGGTGATGGTCAGCCCGTCGGCGTCGAGCAGGTTGTCGAGCATCCCTGCGAACCGCACCAGGTGCGGCGTGGCCAGGTGGGCGTCGAGGTGCTCGGCCGACTCCCAGTTCTCGTAGAAGAAGAACCGGTCCGGGTCCTCCACGCCCTGGTGCAGGTCGTAGTTCACGTAGCCGTCCTCGGCGGCGGTCGGCTCGATCAGCGCCTCGAGCTCGCGGCGGAGCTCGTCGCGCCTGCCCTCCGCCGCGCGCATCGAGGCGATGACGGTGAGCAGGTCGCGGCGGTCGGCGGTCGGGGTGGTCACGGTGTCCTCCTGGACGTCGGGGGTGGATCGGTGCTGGGCGGTGGTGCTCGGGTGGTGGTGGGGCTCAGGCCGACTCGGTGGCGCGCTGCGGGGCCGCCTCGGCCGCCACGGCCGGGGTGCCGCCGCCGAGCGCGCGCTCGACGACGTCGGCCCCGCGCTCGGAGAGCCAGGCCAGCACCGAGCCGCCGACGAGGGACACGAGCAGGCCCCAGAACAGCGACGGGCTGGAGAAGTTGGCCTCTCCGTTGAACACCGCGCCCTTAACGAGCATGAGGTTGGTGGCCGCGCCGTAGCCGAAGTAGGCCGACGCGCCGATGAACGAGGCGGGGATGAAGGACAGCACGGGGACCCGCGCCTGCACGCACATGCCGAACGCGCCCACGCCCACGAGCAGGCCGAGCAGCGCCAGCGACGTCGGGGCGACCGCCAGCCAGACCTTGACGATGAGGTAGCCCCAGACCAGCCCGCTCACGGTGCAGGCCGCGGTCTTGACCAGCCCGGAGGTGCCGCCGCCGACGGCGAAGAAGCACGCCCAGGCGGCGAAGCCGACCCAGACGACGAGGGGGGCCTTGAAGCTGCCGACGGCGGTGAGGTTGAACGCCCCCCACGTGAACAGCCCGGCCAGGACGCCGATCGAGATCCCTGTTGCGACGAGTCGCTTCACACCTGTTCTCCTTCTCCCACGGGGGCGGCACCCGTGGTCCGGGGGCCGGTGCGGCGGCGACGGCCGCTGCTCGTCAGGGACGCTAGGACCCGGTTGTGCACGACCGGCCGGTGTGACCTGTCTCACTTTGCGACACCTGCTGGCACACTCGGCGCCGTGACCGCGGCCCGAGGTGTCTACGTCGTGGCGGCCAACCCCGGGACCGGCAAGTCCCTGGTGACCCTGGGCCTGCTGGACGTGATGCGCACCCACGCCGACTCGCTCGCGTTCCTTCGCCCGCTCACCGCGACCGAGCCCGGCGCCGACCCCGACGACGACCCGCTGGTCCGCCTCGTCCGGGACCGCGTGGGCGTCACCGCCGCCCGGGGGGCGATGTCGCGCGCCGAGGCGCGGGCGCTGCTCGCCGACGGCCACCGCGACGAGGTGCACCGCCGCGCCGTCGAGGCCTACACCGCGCTCGCCGCGCAGGCCGACGTCGTCATCGTCGACGGGTCGGACTTCGAGGACGGCCGCGACCTGGGCGTCGAGTTCGACCTCAACACCGAGCTGGCGAACCACCTCGGGGCCGTGGTGGTGGGCGTGGTCGGGGCCGCGGGCAGCGCGGTCGACGCCGTCGTGGAGTCGGTGGACCTGGCCCGCAAGGAGGTCGTCGCCGCGGGCTGCTCGCTGGCCGCGATCATGGTCAACCGGGTGCCCGTCGAGCTGCTGGGCGCGGTGCGCGACCAGGTCCACCTCGGGGCGTCCGGCCGGCCCGTCTACGTCCTGCCGGAGACCCCGGAGCTGGCCTGGCCCAACGTCGCCGAGGTGGCCGAGGGCATCGGCGCGCGGGTGGTCGGCGGCGGGGACCGGCTGGCCGACCGGGACGTGCGCAGCGTCCGCGTCGCCGCCATGACGGTCGAGCACTTCCTCACCCTGCTCGGCGACGGCGCCCTGGTCATCACCCCCGGCGACCGCGCCGACGTGCTCGTGGCCACCCTCGCGTCGTCGCTGTCGTCGTCGTTCCCCGTCCCCGCCGGCGTGCTGCTCACCGGGGGGATCGCCCCGCACCCCACCATCGCCGGGATCCTGCGCGACGCCCCGTTCCCCGTGCTGGCGCTGGACGAGGACACCTTCACCGCCGCCCGGGCCGTGGCCGAGGTCCGGGCCGACCTCGCCCACGCCGGTGCCCGCACCCTGGCCACCGGCCTCGGGGTGTTCCACGAGGCCACCGACACCGCCGAGCTCGTCGAGCGCCTCGCCCTGCCCCGCGCGGTGCGGATGACCCCGGTGCGCTTCGCCCACGAGCTGGTGCAGCGGGCCGCGGCGCAGCGCCGCCGGGTCGTGCTGCCCGAGGGCACCGAGCCCCGCGTGCAGCAGGCCGCCGAGATCCTCGTGCGGCGCGGGGTGTGCGACCTGGTGCTGCTCGGCGCCCCCGACGACGTCGCCGGCGTGGCCGCCGCGCACGGCACCGACCTCTCCGGGGTGGAGGTCGTCGACCCGGCCACCTCCGAGCACCGGGAGCGCTTCGCCGCCGAGTACGCCCGGCTGCGCGCGCACCGCGGGGTCGACCTGGAGACCGCCCGCGACACCGTCGTCGACGTCTCGTTCTTCGGCACCCTCATGGTCCACCTCGGACTGGCCGACGGCATGGTCTCCGGCGCGGCGCACACCACCGCGCACACCATCCGGCCGGCGCTGCAGCTCATCGGCACCGCCGAGGGCGTGGACACCGTCTCCTCGGTGTTCCTCATGTGCCTGCCCGACCGGGTGCTCGCCTACGGGGACTGCGCGATCGTCCCCGACCCGACGGCCGAGCAGCTCGCCGACATCGCCGTGGCCTCCGCCGGCACCGCCGCCCGCTTCGGCGTCGAGCCCCGGGTGGCGATGCTCTCCTACTCCACGGGGGAGTCGGGCTCCGGCGCCGCCGTCGACAAGGTCCGCGCCGCCACGGCTCTCGTCCGCGAGCGCCGCCCCGAGCTGGCCGTGGAGGGCCCCATCCAGTACGACGCCGCCGTCAACGCCTCCATCGCCGCGTCGAAGCTGCCCGGCTCCGCCGTCGCCGGGCAGGCGACGGTGTTCGTCTTCCCGGACCTCAACACGGGGAACAACACCTACAAGGCGGTGCAGCAGTCGGCCGGCGCGGTCGCGATCGGCCCGGTGCTGCAGGGCCTGGCCAAGCCGGTCAACGACCTCTCCCGCGGCGCCACCGTCACCGACGTCATCAACACCGTCGTCATCACCGCGATCCAGGCGCAGGCCCCGCGGGAGACCTCCCGGTGAACGTCCTCGTCCTCAACTCCGGGTCGTCCACGCTGAAGTGGCAGGTGCGGGCCGAGCCCGACGGCACCCTGCTGGCCCAGGGCGCGGTGGAACGCATCGGCAGCGGCGACGCCCCGGACCACGCGGCCGCGCTGGCCCAGGTGCTCGACGGGCTGCCCGAGGGCCTCGCCGTCGACGCCGTGGGCCACCGGGTGGTCCACGGCGGGGAGCGCTTCCACGCCCCCGTGCTGCTCGACGACGACGTGCTCGCCGAGGTCGAGGCGCTCGCACCGCTGGCGCCGCTGCACAACCCGGCCGGGGTGGCCGGCATCCGTGCCGTGACCGCCCGGCGCCCCGGCACCCCGCAGGTCGCGGTGTTCGACACCGCCTTCCACGCCACGCTGCCCGAGCGGGCCTGGCGCTACGCCGTGCCCACCGCGCTGCACACCGACCTGGGCGTGCGCCGCTACGGGTTCCACGGCACGTCCTACGAGTTCGTCGCCGCGGCGGCCGCGACCCACCTCGGGGTGGACCGCTTCACCGGGGTCGTCGCGCACCTGGGCAACGGGGCCTCGGCGTGCGCGGTGCTGGACGGGCGCAGCGTCGACACCACCATGGGCCTGACCCCGCTGGCCGGGCTCGTCATGGGCACCCGCTCCGGCGACCTCGACCCCGGGGTGGTGCTGCACCTGCTGCGGCTGGGGTGGACGACGGCGGAGGTCGACGACCTGCTCAACCGCCGCTCCGGGCTGCTCGGCCTGGCCGGGGACGCCGACATGCGCGCCGTGCAGGCCCGCGCCGACGCCGGGGACCCGGCGGCCGAGGTCGCCCTCGACGTGGCCGCGTACCGGCTCGCGACGACCGTCGCCGGCTACCAGGTGGCGCTCGGTGGCCTGCCCGCGCTGGTGCTCACCGGCGGCATCGGCGAGCACGCCGCCCCGTTCCGGGCCCGGGTGCTGCGCCTGCTGGCCCCGCTGGGGGTGGAGCTCGACCCGGCCCGCAACGACGCGGCCCCGGACGCCCCGGTGCGGCCGATCACCACGGACGCCTCCGCGGTGCCGGTGCTCGTGGCCCGCACCGACGAGGAGCGGGTCATCGCCGCCGCGACCGCCGCCCTGGTGGGGGACGGCCGGTGACCTACCTGCTGCTGGCCGTGGCCATCGTCGCCGAGGTGGCGGGCACCAGCCTGCTCAAGGCGACCGAGGGGTTCAGCCGGCTCTGGCCCACCGTGGGCTGCGTCGCCGCCTACCTCGTCGCGTTCGTCGCCCTGGCCAACGCCGTCGAGCGGGGCCTCGACGTCGGGGTCGGCTACGCGATCTGGGCGGGCCTGGGCACCACGCTCATCGTCGCCGTCGGGGCGCTGTTCCTCGACGAGCCGCTGACCCTGGTCAAGGTCGCGGGGATCGCCCTCGTCATCGCCGGCGTGGTGGTGCTCAACCTCTCCGGGGCGCACTAGGTCGCTCGGGACGCACCGGGCACCCAGCACGCTGTTACCGTCGCCCCGGTCGGCTGGTGCCGACGACGCACGCGCAGCGAAGTCCGGTGCGAACCCGGCGCTGTCCCGCAGCTGTGGAGGCCCCCGCGGGGCCCGAGCCAGATCGCCTGCCGCGCGTCGATGTCCCCGACCCTCGGAGCGGGGGCCGCGCGGTGGGCGAGGACCCGGCGCCGGCGCGCGCCCCGGTCACCCCTGAGGACCCCGTGACCCGCACCCGCACCCCCCTGCTCGCCCTCGTCACCGCCCTGCTGCTCGCCGTGCTCACCGCCTGCGGCGCCGGGTCCGACGACGCCGGCACCACCGGCAGCGGCACCGCCGACCCGTCCGGGGCGTTCCCGGTCACCGTCACCGGGACCAACGGCGAGGTCACCGTGCCCGCCCGGCCCACCCGCGTGGTGTCGATGTCGGCCACCGGCACGGAGATGCTGTTCGGCATGGGGGCGGGCGACCAGGTCGTCGCCGTCGACTCCACCTCGACCTACCCCGCGCAGGCCCCGGTGACCGACCTGTCGGCCTTCACCCCCAGCGCCGAGGCCGTCGCCGGCTACACCCCCGACCTCGTGGTCGTCAGCGACGACCTCAACGGCCTGCTCGACGGGCTGACCCGGCTGCGCATCCCCACCCTGCAGCTCGCCGCCGCGGCCAGCCTCGAGGAGAGCTACGCGCAGATGGCGGCCCTCGGCACCGCCACCGGCCACGTCGACGAGGCGACCGCGCTGGCCGGCAGCACCCGCGACCGGATCAGCGCGGCGGTGGCGAGCGCTCCCGCGTCGTCGCGCGGGCTGAGCGTCTACCACGAGCTCGACCCCACCTACTACACCGTCACCTCACAGACCTTCCTCGGGCAGCTCTACGCCCTGTTCGGCCTGCGCAACATCGCCGACACCGCCCCCGACCCGGCCGGTGGCTACCCGCAGCTCTCGGCCGAGGCCGTGGCCGGGGCCGCACCCGAGGTGGTCGTCCTCGCCGACACCGTGTGCTGCGGCGTCGACGCGGCGAGCTTCGCGGCCCGCCCGGTCGTCGGCGCGGTGCCCGCCGTCGCCGCGGGCCGGGTGCTGGCCGCGGACGACGACGTCGCCTCGCGCTGGGGCCCGCGCACCGCCGACCTGGCCGAGGCGGTCGCCGCGACGCTGGCCCGGTGACCAGGCCGGCGGTGGTGCTGGCGGGGCTGACCGTCGCGCTGCTGCTCGCCGCCCTGGCCGGGGTGGCCGTCGGCGCGCTGCCGCTGGCACCCGGCCGGGTGGTCGGCACGCTGACCGGCCTCGGCCCGGGCCTCGACCCCACCCGGGCCGCGGTGCTGCTGCAGCTGCGGCTGCCCCGGGTGCTGCTGGCCGGGGTCGTCGGGGCGGCGCTGGCCGTGGCCGGCGCGGGCTACCAGGGCGTGTTCCGCAACCCGCTGGCCGACCCGTACCTGCTGGGGGCGGCCGGGGGCGCCGGGCTGGGGGCGACGGTCGTCATCGCGCTCTCCCCGGTGCGCACGCTGGGCCCCGTCGGCCTGGTCCCCGTGGCCGCGTTCGTCGGGGCGCTGGCCGGGGTGGGGGCGGCGTTCGCGCTGGCCCGGGCCGTGGGCGGCTCGACGGGGGCGACGCTGCTGCTCTCCGGGGTCGCGGTCGCCTCCTTCCTCGGTGCCGTGCAGACCCTGCTGCAGCAGCAGCGCAGCGAGAGCCTGCGCGAGGTCTACGGCTGGATCCTGGGGCGGCTCGGCGGCGCCTCCTACGCGGACCTGCTCCTGGTGCTGCCCTACCTGGTGCCGGCCGTGGTGGTGCTGCTGCTGCTCGCCCGGCCGCTCGACGTGCTGGCCGTCGGCGACGACGAGGCCCGCAGCCTGGGCACGGACCCGGCCCGGGTGCGGCTGGCCGTCATCGTCGCGGCCTCCCTGGCCACCGCCTCGGCCGTCGCGGTGAGCGGGCTCATCGGGTTCGTCGGCCTCGTGGTGCCGCACCTGGTCCGCGGCCTCGTCGGGCCCGGGCACCGGGTGCTGCTGCCCGCCTGCCTGCTGGCGGGGGCGGCGTTCCTGGTGCTGGCCGACCTGCTGGCCCGGGTGGTGCTGGCCCCGGCCGAGCTGCCCATCGGCGTGGTCACCGCGTTCGTCGGCGCCCCGTTCTTCGCGGGGCTGCTGTGGTCGGGGGCCCGGCGGTGACCGACCTCCGCGTCCGCGGCCTGACCGTCGAGCTCGGCGGCGCCCGGGTGCTCGACGGCGTCGACCTCGACGTCGCCGCGGGCAGCTGGACGACGGTGGTGGGGCCCAACGGGTCCGGCAAGTCCACCCTGCTGCGCGCCGTGCTCGGGCTGCTGCCCGCCGACGGCGAGGTCCGCGTCGGCGGGCAGGCGGTGCGCTCGCTGGGCCGCCGCGCGCAGGCCCGACTGCTGGCCCTGGTGCCGCAGCGCCCCGTGCTGCCCGAGGACACCACCGTCACCGACTACGTCGCGCTCGGGCGCACCCCGCACCTCGGGGTGCTCGCCGCACCCGGGGCGGTCGACCGCGCAGAGGTCGCCCGGGCCCTGGCCCGGCTCGACCTCGACGCCCTGGCCGGGCGCCGGCTCGGCACGCTGTCCGGCGGCGAGGCGCAGCGCGCCGTCGTCGCCCGGGCGCTGGCCCAG
The DNA here is from genome assembly GCF_054783215.1 of Rhodococcus aerolatus. Lineage (NCBI taxonomy): Bacteria > Bacillati > Actinomycetota > Actinomycetes > Mycobacteriales > Nocardiaceae > Rhodococcus > Rhodococcus aerolatus. The sequence continues at coordinate 54,231 of NZ_BAAGQZ010000049.1, forward strand.
CGGGCGCAGGTGCTGCTGCTCGACGAGCCGACCGCCGCGCTCGACCTCGGCCACGCCCAGCAGGTGCTCGAGCTCGTGGACCGGCTGCGGGTCGAGGACGGGCTGACCGTGGTGGCCACGCTGCACGACCTGTCGCTGGCCGGGCAGTACGCCGACCGGCTCGTCGCCCTGGCCCACGGCCGCGTCGTCGCGCGGGGGACACCCCGGGAGGTGCTCACCGCCGAGCTGCTCGCCGAGCACCACGGCGCCCGCGCCACCGTCCTGGACACCCCCGACGGCCTGGTCGTCGCACCCCGGCGTCCGCGAGCAGATCCCCCTCGCGCCCGCCGATAGGCTCGCCCCCATGCCCGGTCCCTCGTCCGTCCTCACCGCCGTCGCCTGGCCGTACGCCAACGGCCCCCGCCACATCGGCCACGTCTCCGGCTTCGGCGTGCCCTCCGACGTGTTCTCCCGCTACCAGCGGATGGCCGGCAACCGGGTGCTCATGGTCTCCGGCACCGACGAGCACGGCACCCCGCTGCTGGTGCAGGCCGACAAGGAGGGCACAGCGGGGGGCGTCCAGGCCCTGGCCGACCGCTACAACCGCGTCATCGTCGAGGACCTCGCCGGCCTGGGGCTGAGCTACGACCTGTTCACCCGCACCACCACCCGCAACCACTACGCCGTCACCCAGGAGCTGTTCCGCACCCTGCACCGCAACGGCTACATGGTGCCGCGGACCACCACCGGGGCCATCAGCCCGTCGACCGGGCGCACCCTGCCCGACCGCTACGTCGAGGGCACCTGCCCCATCTGCGGCTACGCCTCCGCCCGCGGCGACCAGTGCGACAACTGCGGCAACCAGCTCGACCCGGCCGACCTGATCGACCCCCGCAGCCGGATCAACGGGGAGACGCCGACGTTCGTCGAGACCGAGCACTTCTTCCTCGACCTGCCCGCCCTGGCCGACGCGCTCGGCGACTGGCTGGGCGGCCGCGTCGACTGGCGGCCCAACGTGCTGAAGTTCTCGCTCAACCTCGTCGCCGACCTCAAGCCGCGGGCGATGAGCCGCGACATCGACTGGGGCGTGCCCATCCCGCTCGACGGGTGGTCCGACCGGCCCGACAAGAAGCTCTACGTGTGGTTCGACGCCGTCATCGGCTACCTCTCGGCCAGCATCGAGTGGGCGCACCGCAGCGGGGACCCCGAGGCGTGGCGCGAGTGGTGGTGCGACCCGCAGGCCCTGAGCTACTACTTCATGGGCAAGGACAACATCACCTTCCACTCCCAGATCTGGCCCGCCCAGCTGCTGGGGTACGACGGCCGGGGCGCCCGCGGCGGCGAGCCCGGCTCCCTGGGCCGGCTCGACCTGCCCACCGAGGTCGTCTCCAGCGAGTTCCTCACCATGAGCGGCTCGAAGTTCTCCACCAGCCGCGGCACCGTCATCTACGTGCGGGACTTCTTGCGCGACTTCGGCCCCGACGCGCTGCGCTACTTCATCTCGGTCGCCGGCCCGGAGAACCAGGACACCGACTTCACCTGGGACGAGTTCGTCCGGCGCACCAACTTCGAGCTCGCCAACGAGTGGGGCAACCTCGTCAACCGCTCGGTGTCCATGGCGCACAAGGGCTTCGGCGCCATCCCCACGCCGGGGACGCGCCAGGACGTCGACGTGGAGCTGCTGCGCGCGTCGGAGGCGGCGTTCGACACCGTGGGGGCGCACCTGCGGCGCAGCCGGTTCAAGCAGGCCGCGGGGGAGGCCATGCGGGTGGTCACCCTGGCCAACCGCTACATCTCCGAGACCGAGCCCTGGAAGCTGGCCAAGGGCGACGAGGCCGACCGGGATCGCCAGGCCACCGTCCTGCACACCGCGCTGCAGGTGGTCTCCGACGCCAACGCCCTGCTCACCCCGTTCCTGCCCCACTCCGCCCAGCAGGTGCACACGGCGATCGGCGGCACCGGCACCTGGTCGGCGCAGCCGGAGGTCCGCGAGGTCACCGACGACGTGCGCTCCGAGCTGACCGACCGGCTCACCGGCACCGGCCTGCCCGAGGCGGGACGGTCCTACCCCGTCATCACCGGGGACTACTCGGCCGAGCAGGCGCACTGGGGCCGCACCGAGATCCACGCCGGCACGCCGCTGGCCAAGCCGACCCCGCTGTTCACCAAGCTCGACCCGGGCCTGGGGGAGACCGGGCCGGAGTGGGCGCCGGTCGCCCCGGCATGAGCCGCGACACCGTCCCGGAGGACCCGGAGCCGCTCGGCCCGCCGGGCACCCTCGTCGACGCCCACACCCACCTCGACGCCTGCGGGGCCACCACGGCCCTCGACGTCGCCGCGGTGCTGGACCGCGCGGCCCGCGTCGGCGTCGGCCGCGTCGTCACCGTGGCCGACGACCTGGGCTCCGCCCGGTGGGTGGTCGAGGCCTCCACGTGGGACCCCCGGGTGTGGGCGGCCGTGGCGCTGCACCCCACCCGCGCCGGGGACCTCGACGACGCCGCCCGCACCGAGCTCGAGCACCTCGCCGCCCAGCCCCGTGTCGTCGCCGTGGGGGAGACCGGGCTCGACCACTACTGGCCCGGCAAGCTCGACGGCTGCGCCGACCCGGCCACCCAGGAGGAGGCGCTGCGGTGGCACGTCGACCTGGCCAAGCGCGTCGGCAAGCCGCTCATGATCCACGACCGGGAGGCCCACGCCGACGTGCTCCGGGTGCTGCGGGAGGAGGGCGCACCGGGGACGGTGGTCTTCCACTGCTTCTCCGGGGACGCCGCCGTGGCCCGGGAGTGCGTCGACGCGGGGTACGTCCTCTCCTTCGCCGGGCCGGTCAGCTTCCGCAACGCCCGCGAGCTGCACGCCGCGGCTCCGCTGGTGCCGGCCGGGCAGCTCATGGTCGAGACCGACGCGCCGTTCCTCACCCCCCACCCGCACCGGGGCCGGCCCAACCGGCCGCACTGCCTGCCGTGGACGCTGCGGGCGCTGGCGGAGCTGCGCGGGGACGACCCCGTCGCCCTCGCCGCGGCCACCACCGCCACGGCCGAGCGCGTGTACGGGCTGCCACCGCTCGTGTGAGGTGCGTCAGGACGGTTGCCCCGTCGCGCCCGGACCCGTTACCGTGCCGTGATCGACAGCCGGGATGGGGAAGTCCCGGGTGCCCCCCTCAGGCCGGTGCTCGCGCCGGTGGTCGCGTGCTGCCCGCCCGCGCCGGTGCGCCCACCCCTGCCCGGGACCTGCCACCACCAGGACACCTGTGCCCCTCACCCGTGCCTTCGCCGCCCGCGCCACCGTCGGCGCCCTGCTGCTGACCCTGACCGCCGGGGCGGCGGTCGCCGTCGCCGCCGAGAAGACCGTCACCGTCGAGGTCGACGGCGAGACGAGCTCCGTCTCGACCATGTCCGGTGACGTCAGCGGCGCCCTGGGTGCCGCCGGCCTGACCGTGGGCGACCACGACGTCGTCGCGCCCGCGGCCACCGCGCCGATCGGCAGCGGCGACACCATCGTGCTGCGCCGCGGCCGCCCGCTCGACCTCACCGTGGACGGCCAGCCCCGCCAGGTGTGGACCACCGCGCTCACCGTGGACGAGGCGCTGGACCAGCTCTCCCTGGCCGGTGACGGCACGCAGCTCTCCGCCTCGCGCTCGCAGCGCCTGCCGCTCGAGGGCTACCAGCTCGACGTGCGCTCGCTCAAGGTCGTCAGCGTCACCGACGGCGGCGTGCTGCGCACCGTCTTCAGCCCTGCGCTCAGTGTCGGCGAGCTCATGGCCGAGGAGGGCATCGCCCCGCTCGAGCCCACCGACACGAGCACCGCTGCGGCCGACGTGCCCGTCACCAACCTCATGAGCATGGCCATCACCCGCGTGCGCGTCGCGAACGTCGACGAGACCCGGCCGCTGGCCCCGCCGGAGCAGAAGGTCGACGCCCCCGACCTGGCCAAGGGCGAGACCGAGGTGCAGACCCCCGGCGTGCCCGGCGAGGAGAAGGTGACCTTCAAGGTCACCACCACCGACGGCAAGGAGACCGGACGCGAGCAGCTCAGCGTCACGGTGACCAGGCCCGCCCAGCCGACCGTCACCCGCGTCGGCACCAAGGCCCCCGCCGCCTCGTCCTCGTCCTCCTCCTCGTCGGACGCCGCCCCCTCCGGCGGCGGGAACACCGGCGCGGCCGCCCCGAGCGTGAGCAACGGCAGCTCCTGGGACGCGCTCGCCCAGTGCGAGTCCGGCGGCAACTGGTCGATCAACACCGGCAACGGCTTCTACGGCGGCCTGCAGTTCGACTCGGGCACGTGGCTCTCCAACGGCGGCGGGCAGTACGCGCCCCGCGCCGACCTGGCCACCCGCGAGCAGCAGATCGCCGTGGCCGAGCGGCTCTCCGCGGGCCGCGGCTTCGCCCCCTGGCCGTCCTGCTCCGCCCGGCTCGGCCTGTGACCGGACGGTCCTGACCACGCCCGACCCCACCTCGGCCGGACCCGCACTGCTGGGTCCGGCCGAGGTGCGTGCGCTGGCCGCCGAGCTCGACCTGCGGCCCACCAAGACCCTCGGGCAGAACTTCGTCCACGACGCCAACACCGTCCGGCGCATCGTCGCCGACTCCGGGGTGGGTCCCGACGACGTCGTCCTCGAGGTCGGCCCCGGCCTGGGCTCCCTGACCCTCGGCCTGCTCGGGGTGGCCCGGTCGGTCGTGGCCGTGGAGGTCGACCCGGTGCTGGCCCGCCGGCTGCCCGCCACCGTGGCCGAGCGCGCGCCGCAGCAGGCCGGCGGCCTGCTCGTCCTCGCCGCCGACGCCCTGGCCCTGCGCGGGGTGGACCTGCCCGTCGGGCCCACCGCGCTGGTGGCCAACCTGCCCTACAACGTGGCCGTCCCCGTGCTGCTGCACCTGTTCGCCGAGCTGCCCCGGCTGCGCACCGCGCTGGTCATGGTGCAGGCGGAGGTGGCCGAGCGGCTCGCCGCCCCGCCCGGCAGCCGCACCTACGGCGTCCCCAGCGTCAAGGCCCGCTTCTTCGGCGACGTGCGGCGCGCCGGGCCCGTCGGGCGCTCGGTGTTCTGGCCCGTCCCCGGGGTCGACTCCGGGCTGGTGCGCCTCGACCGCCACGCCGTCGACCCGTTCCCGGGCGCCGACCGCCGCGACGTGTTCCGCGTCGTCGACGCCGCCTTCGCGCAGCGCCGCAAGACGCTGCGCGCCGCGCTGGCCGGCTGGGCCGGGGGTGCCGCCCAGGCCGAGGCGGTGCTGCGCGCGGCCGGGGTCGACCCGGGCGCCCGCGGGGAGTCCCTCGACGTCGCGGCGTTCGTGGCGATCGCGGCGGCAGCGCCCCGATAGGATCGGGCCCCGTGCTCGCCGTCGTCGGATCCCCCGTCACCGTCCGGGCCCCGGCCAAGGTCAACCTGCACCTCGCCGTGGGCGACCGGCGCGACGACGGCTACCACGAGCTGGTCAGCGTGTTCCACGCCCTCTCGCTGGCCGACGACGTCACCGCCGCCCCGGCCGCCGAGCTGTCGGTGCTCGTCTCCGGTGAGGGCGCGGGCACCGTCCCCACCGACGCGGGCAACCTGGCCTGGCAGGCGGCCGTGCTGCTGGCCGAGGCCACCGAGCGCGAGCCCGACGTGGTGCTCAGCCTGGCCAAGGGCATCCCCGTCGCCGGCGGCATGGCCGGGGGCAGCGCCGACGCGGCCGCGACGCTGCTGGCCCTGACCTCGCTGTGGCGCCTGGAGCTCAGCCGCGACCAGCTGGCCGGGCTCGCCGCCGAGCTGGGCAGCGACGTGCCGTTCGCGCTGCTCGGCGGCACCGCCATCGGCACCGGCCGCGGCGAGCAGCTCACCCCCGTGCTGGGCCGCCGCACGCTGCACTGGGTGCTGGCGCTGTCGTCCACCGGGCTGTCCACCCCCGCCGTCTACGCCGAGCTCGACCGGCTGCGGGCCACCGGGGAGCGCCCCCGGCTGGGCAGCCACGAGCCGCTGATGCACGCGCTGGCCTCCGGCGACCCGCACCGCGTGGCCCCGCTGCTGGGCAACGACCTGCAGGCCGCCGCCCTCTCGCTCGCCCCGGGGCTGCGCCGCACCCTGCGCGCGGGCACCGAGGCCGGCGCCCTGGCCGGGATCGTCTCCGGCTCCGGACCGACGTGCGCCTTCCTGTGCGCCGACGCCGGGGCCGCTCTCACCGTGAGCGCCGAGCTGGCCGGGGCGGGGGTGTGCCGCACCGTGCGGGTGGCCACCGGACCCGCACCCGGCGCGCGCGTGCTCTCCGCCGACGCACCAGGACGGGGGTCCGCCTGATGGCGAACCTGGTCAACCTCGAGAACGTCCACAAGACCTTCGGCGTGCGCCCCCTGCTCGACGGGGTGTCCCTCGGCGTCGCGACCGGCGAGCGCGTCGGCGTCGTCGGGCTCAACGGGGGCGGCAAGACGACGCTGCTCGAGGTGCTCACCGGCCTCGAGCCGCCCGACTCCGGCCGGGTCAGCCGCGCGGGCGGGCTGCGCAGCGCCGTGGTGACCCAGCGCGGCGTGCTGCCGCCCGGCTCCACGGTGGGCGAGGTCGTCCTCGCCCCGCTCGACGTGCCCGAGCACGAGTGGGCGGGCGACGCGCGCATCCGCTCCGTGCTGGGCGGCATCGGCCTCGACCAGCTGGCCGGCGACCTCGCCGGCAGCCTGGCCGCCCGCGTGGACGACCTCTCCGGCGGGGAGCGCCGCCGCGTGGCCCTGGCCGCCGCGCTGGTGCAGGACCTCGACCTGCTGGTGCTCGACGAGCCGACCAACCACCTCGACGTCGAGGGCGTGCAGTGGCTGGCCGAGCACCTGGCCGCGCGGCGCAGCGCGCTCGTCGTCGTCACCCACGACCGGTGGTTCCTCGACACGGTCGCGACCCGCACCTGGGAGGTCCACGACGGGGTCGTCGACGCCTACGAGGGCGGCTACGGCGACTGGGTCTACGCCCGCGCCGAGCGGGGCCGCCAGGCCGACGCCGCCGAGGACCGCCGCCGCAACCTCGCCCGCAAGGAGCTCGCGTGGCTGCGCCGCGGCCCGCCGGCCCGGACGTCCAAGCCCCGCTACCGGATCGAGTCCGCCGAGGCGCTCATCGCCGACGTGCCCCCGCCCCGGGACTCGGTCGCGCTGGCGTCGTTCGCCACCCGCCGCCTGGGCAAGGTCGTCCTCGAGCTGGAGGACGCGACGCTGGCCTCGCCCGACGGCCGCGAGCTCGTCCGCGACCTCACCTGGCGGCTGGCGCCGGGGGAGCGGGTGGGCCTGGTCGGGGTGAACGGCTCCGGCAAGACCACCCTGCTGCGCGCCCTGGCCGGGGCGTCGGAGCTGGTGCGGGGCACCCGCGTCCAGGGCCAGACGGTGGCCCTGGGGTGGCTGCGCCAGGAGCTCGACGACCTGCCGCTGACGATGCGCGTGCTCGACGCGGTGGAGGACGTGGCCCGGGTGGTCACCCTGGGCGGCCGGGAGATGTCCGCCGCGCAGCTCGCCGAGCGGCTCGGGTTCGCCCCGGCCCGGCAGCGCGTGCCCGTCGGCGACCTCTCCGGCGGGGAGCGGCGCCGGCTGCAGCTCACCCGGGTGCTCATGGCCGAGCCGAACGTGCTGCTGCTCGACGAGCCCACCAACGACCTCGACATCGACACACTCCAGCAGCTGGAGGACCTCCTCGACGGCTGGCCCGGGACGATGGTGGTGGTCAGCCACGACCGGTACCTCGTCGAGCGCATCTGCGACTCCACCTGGGCGCTGTTCGGCGACGGCGCGCTGACCAACCTGCCCGGCGGCATCGAGGAATACCTGCGGCGCCGCGCGGCGCAGCAGGCGGCGGGCGACCGGGGGGCGGCCGAGCGGCCGGCCGGTGCCCCCGCGCCCACCTCGGCGGCCGACTCCCGCGCCGCCCGCAAGGAGCTGTCCAAGGTGGAGCGCACCGTGGCCAAGCTCGACGACCGCGAGAAGGCGCTGCACGCGCGGCTGCTCGAGGCCGCGACCGACCCCGGCGCGCTGGCCACCCTCGGCCAGGAGCTCAAGGCCGTGCAGGCGGAGAAGGCCGAGGCGGAGGACCGCTGGATGGAGCTCTACGAGCAGGTGGGCTGACCGGCCGGCGCCCGCGGGGGAACATCACGTCTGGGCGTCGTGTCCGAAATGCCCGTTGCGGTGGTCGGGGTCGACCGGGCAGGGTCTGGCCCCATGAGTGCCTCTGGTGTGGTCGTGGTCGGCATCGACGGGTCGCCGTGCTCGCGCGACGCGCTGGCGTTCGCGCTGCGCGACGCCGCCCGGCGCGGGGCGGCGCTCAAGGCGGTGTCGGTGGTGCGGCCGGTCGACGAGTGGGCGACCGCCTACGGCCTGCCCTCGTCCTCCCCGCGGCAGGACCCGGGCGCGATCGGCGCGCAGCAGCAGCAGATCCTCGGCGAGGTCCGCGCCGCGGTGGGTGACGACGTGGCCGGCGTGGACGTGGAGGGCGTCGTCACGGTGGGCAACACCGCCGGCGAGCTCATCAAGGCCGCCGTCGGGGCCGACCTGCTCGTGGTGGGCAGCGAGGGCCGCGGCGGCGTCGCGGGCGCCCTGCTCGGCTCCGTCACCACCCGCGTCGTCTTCGGCGCCCCGTGCCCGGTGACCGTGATCCGCCCCCGCACCGGCAGCTGAGCGGGCGCGCCTCAGACGTCGGCGGTGGCGACCAGCGGCTCCAGCGTCAGGCCGGGGTGCTCCTTCTGGATGTACTGCAGCCGCCACTTGTCGCTGACCAGGGCCAGCAGCGCGCCGTCGGAGCGGGTGAACACCTCGATGCCGCGCTGGCGGTCCAGCTCGGCGGCCGACTCCGCGTCGGTGCGCCGGGCCAGCGCGTAGCCCAGCGGCTCCATCTGCGCGTCGACGTCGAACTCCGACTTCATCCGCGCGGCCACGACCTCGAACTGCATGGGCCCGACCGCGGCCAGCACGGGCGCCGACTCGCCGCGGACCTCGTTGCGCAGCACCTGCACCACGCCCTCGGAGTCGAGCTGCTCGACCGCCCGGCGGAACTGCTTCGCCTTGCCTCCCACCGCACCGCGGAGCACCCGGAAGTGCTCGGGGGCGAACTGGGGGATGGGGGGGAAGCGGACCGGCCGGTCGACGTAGAGGGTGTCGCCCACCGTGAGGGTCAGCGCGTTGACCAGCCCGACGACGTCGCCCGGGTAGGCGGTGTCCACGGTGGACCGGTCGCGGCCGAACACCGACTGCGCGTACTTGGTGGTGAACGGCTTGCCGGTGGCCGCGTTGGTCACCACCATGCCGCGGTCGAACACCCCGGAGACCACCCGCATGTAGGCGAGCCGGTCGCGGTGCGAGGAGTCCAGGCCCGCCTGCACCTTGAACACCACGGCGGAGAACGGGTCCACCACGTCCCGGGGCTTCTCGTCGACGTCCATCCGGGCGCGCGGCGGCGGGGCCAGCTCGACGAGCAGGTCGAGCAGCTGCGCCACCCCGAAGTTCAGCACCGCCGAGGCGAACAGCACCGGGGAGGTCTGCCCGGCGAGGAAGAGGTCCTCGTCGTGGTCGGCCCCGGTGGCCGCGAGCAGCTCGGACTCCTCCACCGCGGTGGTCCAGTCGACGCCCTCGCGGGCCAGCGCGGCGTCGGGGTCGAGGTGCTCCTGCGGGGCCATCGTCGCCCCGCCCGCGGTGCGGGTGAAGCGGACGTAGCCGCCGGTGCGGCGGTCGAGCAGGCCGCGGAAGTCCCCGGCGATGCCGACGGGCCAGAACACCGGCGTCGGCTCGAGGCCGATGCGGGTGCTGATCTCGTCCATCAGCTCCAGCGGCGCCTGACCGGGGCGGTCCCACTTGTTGATGACGGTGATGACGGGGATTCCCCGGTGCCGGCACACCTGGAACAGCTTGAGGGTCTGCGGCTCCAGGCCCTTCGCGGCGTCGATGAGCATCACCGCGGCGTCGACGGCGGTGAGCACCCGGTAGGTGTCCTCGGAGAAGTCGGAGTGCCCGGGGGTGTCGACGAGGTTGACCACGGCCTCGGTGCCGGCCGCGGGGGAGCCCTCGGGGGCGGTGTAGGCGAACTGCAGCGCGGTGGAGGACACGGAGATGCCGCGGGCCTTCTCCATCTCCATCCAGTCGCTGACCGTGGACTTGCGGCCGGACTTGCCGTGGATGGCCCCGGCCTCGTTGATGACCCGCGCGTGCAGGGCGAGCGCCTCGGTCAGGGTCGACTTGCCGGCGTCGGGGTGGCTGATGACGGCGAAGGTGCGCCGACGGGCGACCTCGCTGCGGACGGCGGCCTCGGAGTGCCCCGGGGCTGCGGCGGGGCTGGTCATGGCACGAGGATACGGGCGGCGCCGAGGCTGGTGGCGCCCCGGCACGGCCGCGAGCCCTAGAGTGCTACTCGTGAGTACGTTCACCGACCTGATGTTCCGCACCGCCGCGACGTCGCAGCGCGGCATGGTGACCGGGGAGCCCGACGAGCCCGTGCGCCGGACGTGGGCGGAGATCCACGAGACGGCCCGCCGGGTGGCCGGTGCGCTGGCCGAGGCGGGGGTCGGCCCGGGTGACGCGGTGACCGTGCTCGCCGGCAGCCCCGCCGAGATCGCCCCCTCGGTGCAGGCGGCGTGGATGCGCGGGGCGAGCGTGACGATGCTGCACCAGCCGACCCCGCGCACCGACCTGGGGCACTGGGCGGCGGAGACGATGACCACCCTGGAGATGGTCGAGGCGAAGGTGGTGCTGCTCGGCACCCCCTTCGAGCCCGTGCTCGAGGTGCTGCGCGAGCGCGGCGTGACCGTGCTGGAGATGACGGCGGTCACCGGCGGCACGCCCGTCGAGCCGCTCGACGTCGACGAGGACGCGACGGCCCTGCTGCAGCTGACCTCGGGGTCCACCGGGTCGCCGAAGGCCGTCCGCATCACCCACCGCAACCTGCAGGCCAACCTCGAGGGCATCGTCGCGGCCGGGGAGATCGACCCCACCACCGACGTGGGCATCAGCTGGCTGCCGCTGTTCCACGACATGGGCATGGTCGGCTTCCTCACCGTCCCCATGGCCACGGGCATCGAGGTCGTGCTCGTGACCCCGCTGGACTTCCTCCGCTCGCCGCTGCTGTGGCTCGAGCTCATCAGCAAGTACCGCGGCTCGCTCACCGCCGCCCCGAACTTCGCCTACGCCGTGGTCGCCAAGCGGCTCGCCCGCGCCCAGTACGCCGAGGGTGAGCTGGACCTGTCGTCGGTGAAGTGGGCGCTCAACGGGGCCGAGCCCATCGACCCCGCCGCCAGCCTCGCCTTCGTCGAGGCGGGGGCCCCGTACGGCCTGCGGCCCGAGGCGATGATGCCGGCCTACGGCATGGCCGAGACGACGCTGGCCGTGTCGTTCCAGTCGTTGCACGAGCCCGTCCGCGTCGACACCGTCGACGCCGACCAGCTCGAGAACCACGCCCGCGCCGAGCCCGCCACCGACGGCGCCGCCACCCGCGGGTTCCCCACCCTGGGCGTCCCGCTGCCGGGTCTCGAGGCCCGGGTGGTCGACGAGCAGGGCACCGTGCTCGACCGGCGCGGCGTCGGCACCATCCAGCTGCGCGGCGAGGCCGTGACCCCCGGCTACCTCACCGTGGACGGTCCGCGCGACACCCAGGACGCCGAGGGCTGGCTCGACACCGGCGACCGCGGCTACCTGACCGACGACGGCGAGGTCGTGGTCTGCGGTCGCGTGAAGGACGTCATCATCATGGGTGGGCGCAACATCTTCCCCACCGACATCGAGCGCGCCGCGGGCGTGGTCGACGGGGTGCGGGCGGGCAACGTCGTCGCGGTGCGGCTCGACGCCGACGCCGAGCGGCGGGAGAGCTTCGCCGTGGTGGTGGAGTCCGGCAAGGCCGACGACCCGGCCGAGGTGGACCGCATCCGCAAGGAGGTCACCGCCGCGGTGGTCGACGCCGTCGCGGCCCGGCCCCGCACCGTCACCGTGCTCGCCCCGGGCTCGCTGCCCAAGACGCCGTCGGGCAAGCTGCGCCGCTCCAGCTCGATCGAGCTCGTCGGCGCCTAGCCGGCGCTACCCGCCGAGGCGGGCCTGGGCGTCGGCGAGGTCGTGGGCCAGCAGCAGCTCGGCACCGTCCGCGGCCAGCTCGCAGGCCAGCTCGACCTCGGCCCGCGCCGCCGCCGGGAAGGCCTTGAGCACGTAGTCGGCCGGGGCCTGCCGGCCCGGCGGGCGGCCGATGCCGACGCGGACCCGCAGGTAGTCCCGGGTGCCCAGGGCCTTGCTGATCGACCGCAGCCCGTTGTGCCCGCCCTCGCCGCCGCCGCGCTTGAGGCGCACCACGCCCAGCTCGAGCTCCAGGTCGTCGTGCACCACCACCACGTCGGTCGGGGCGACGGAGAAGAACCGGGCCGCGCCGACGACGGGACCGCCCGACTCGTTCATGTACCCGCGCGGCTTCGCGAGCACGGTGCGCCGGCCCTCGAGCCGGGTCTCCGCGACGTCGGCCCCGCTGCGCTTGTGCACCGAGAACCGGGCCCCGGCGCGGGCCGCGAGCAGGTCGGCGACGACGAACCCGACGTTGTGCCGCGTCCGGGCGTGGTCGGGCCCGGGGTTGCCCAGGCCGACGACGAGGGCGGGGGAGTCGGGCGCGAGCGGGTCGGGCACAGCGGTCTCCTGGCGGCTCGGGTGGGGGCGGGACGACGGCGCGGGGCCGGCGGGACCGTGGTGGTCCTGCCGACCCCGCGCCGGGGGACGAGCGGGGAGGACCTAGCTCTTGTCCTCGGCCTCGGCGGTCTCGACGTCCGGCGCGTCGGGCTCGCCGTCGGCGACGGTGCCCTCCTCGGACTCCGGCTCGTCCTCGACGACGCCGGCACCCTCGACGTCGACCTCGGCCTCCATGTCCTCCTCGGTCGGGGCAGCGGCCACGTTGACCACGAGGGTCTCCGGGTCGGAGGTCAGCGTGACGCCCGAAGGCAGCTCGACCTCCGCGGCCAGGATCTGCGTGCCGATCTCGAGGCCCTCGACGGAGACGGTGAGCTGCTCAGGGATCGCCATGACGTCGGCCTCGACCTCGAGGGTGTTGGCGTCCTGGAACACCAGCGAGCCGGGGGCGGCGTCGCCCTCGAGGACGACGGTGACGTCGACGGTCGCCTTCTCGCCGCGGCGGACGACGACGAGGTCCGCGTGCTCGATGTAGTTGCGCAGCGGGTGGATGACGACCTGCTTGGTCAGCGCCAGGTGCTCCTCGCCGTCCGCGGTGATGGTGAGGACGGCGTTGGTGCCGCTGTTGCGGACGATCGCGGCGAACTCGAGCGACGGCAGCGCGAGGTGGACGGGCTCGGTGCCCTGCCCGTAGAGCACGGCGGGCACCAGCGAGGCGCGGCGGGCCCGGCGGGCCGCGCCCTTGCCGAACTCGGTGCGCACCTGCGCGGTGATGGTGTTGGACGTGGGCTTGGCGGCCACTGGGTTCTCCTCGGGGTACGGCTGGGGGTGCGGACGGTCCTGGGTGCCGCGGGAGGACGCAGCAGGACACGGGGGTGCACCGCAGCCGCGTCGATCACGGTGGCCCGCTCCAGCACGGAGCGCGCCACCCTCGCCGGGACAACGGCGCCGACCCTACCGCACCGCTCAGGCGACCCCGTCGAACAGGCTGGTCACGGACCCGTTCTCGAAGACCTCGCGGATGGTGCGGGCCAGCAGGGGGGCGATGGAGAGCACGGTGAGGGTGGGGAACTGCTTCTCCGGGCCGATGGGCAGCGTGTTGGTCACCACCACCTCGCGGGCCCCGCACTCGGCCAGCCGGGTGGCGGCCGGCTCGGAGAGCACCCCGTGCGTGGCGGCGATGATGACGTCGCGCGCCCCCGCCTCGCGCAGCACCCGCACGGCCCCGGCGATGGTGCCGCCGGTGTCGATCATGTCGTCGATGAGGATGCAGGTGCGGCCCTCGACCTCGCCGACCACGCGGTTGGACTTCACCTGGTTCGGCACCAGCGGGTCCCGGGTCTTGTGGATGAACGCCAGCGGGGCGCCGCCCAGGGTGTCGGCCCACTTCTCCGCCACCCGGACGCGGCCGGAGTCGGGCGAGACGACGGTGACGTCGCTGAGGCCGTAGTTGGTGGTGATGTGGTCGCACAGCTGGCTGGTGGCGTGCATGTGGTCGACCGGGCCGTCGAAGAAGCCCTGGATCTGGTCGGTGTGCAGGTCGACCGAGATGATCCGGTCCGCGCCCGCGGTCTTGAGCAGGTCCGCCACCAGCCGCGCCGAGATCGGCTCGCGGCCGCGGTGCTTCTTGTCCTGCCGGGCGTAGGGGTAGAAGGGCAGGATCGCGGTGATCCGCTTGGCCGAGCCCCGCTTCAGGGCGTCGATCATGATCAGCTGCTCCATGACCCAGTGGTTCAGCGGGGCGGGGTGGCTCTGCAGGACGAAGGCGTCGCTGCCGCGCACCGACTCGTCGAAGCGGACGAAGATCTCGCCGTTGGCGAAGTCCCGCGCCGTCTGCGGCGTCACCGGGATGCCCAGCTCGGCGGCGACCTGCTCCGCCAGCTCGGGGTGCGCCCGGCCGGAGAACAGCATCAGGTTCTTCTGGTTCTCGGCGGACAGTGCGCTCACGGGGCCTCGTTCTCCTCGGTCGGGTCGGTGTCGCTCGGGTCGGTGTCGGTCGGGGTGTCGCTCGGGTCTGTGGGGGCGCTGCCGGTGCGGGCCAGGGCGGCCTCGGCGGCGCGGGCGGCGGCCGTGCCCGGGCGGCGCGCGGCCACCCAGCCCTCGAGGGTGCGCTGCGGCCCGCCGGAGACGGCCAGCGCGCCCGGGGGCACGTCCTCGCGCAGCACCGTGCCCGCCCCGGTGTAGGCGCCGTCACCCACCGTGACGGGGGCGATGAACTTGGTGTCCGAGCCGGTGCGGACGTGGGAGCCGATGGTGGTGCGGTTCTTGCTCACGCCGTCGTAGTTGACGAAGACGCTGGACGCCCCGATGTTGGAGTGCTCGCCGATCTCCGCGTCGCCCACGTAGGTCAGGTGCGGCACCTTCGACGCGGTCCCGATGCGGGCGTTCTTGGTCTCGACGAACGTGCCAATCTTGCCGTCGGCGCCGAGGTCCGACCCGGGCCGCAGGTAGGCGTAGGGCCCCACGCTCGCGCCGTCGCCGATCCGCGACTCGACCGCGTGGGTGCGCACCACCTGCGCCCGTGCCCCCACCGTGGTGTCGGTCAGCGTGCAGTCGGGCCCGACGACGCTGCCCTCCCCGACCCGGGTGGTGCCGCGCAGCTGCACCCCGGGCAGCAGGGTGACGTCGCGCGCCAGCTCGGTCTCCACGTCGACCCACGTCGAGGCCGGGTCGGTCACCGTCACCCCGGCCCGCATCCAGCCCTCGAGGACGCGCCGGTTCAGCTCGGCCCCCGCCGCGGCCAGCTGCACCCGGTCGTTGACCCCCGCCACCAGCCAGGCGTCGGCCACGTGGGCGGCGTGCACCGGGTGCCCGGCCTCCCGGGCGTGGCGCAGCGTGTCGGTCAGCAGCAGCTCGCCCTGGGCGTTGTCGTCGTCGAGTCGCTCCAGCGCGGCGCGCAGCACGGCGAGGTCGAAGGCGTACACGCCGCTGTTGACCTCGGTGATCCCCCGCTGCGCCGCCGTGGCGTCCCGCTCCTCCACCACGCCCAGCACCGAGCCGTCGTCCGCGGACCGCTCGACGCGGCCGTAGCCGGTGGGGTCGGCCACCGTCGTGGTGAGCACCGTCGCCCCCGCGCCGTGGCCGTGGTGGGTCGCGACCAGGTCGCGCAGGGTGGCCGCGTCCAGCAGCGGGGTGTCGCCGCAGGTGATGACGACGGTGCCGGTGAGCTCCGCGGGCAGCTCGGCCAGGGCGCACGCGACGGCGTGCCCGGTGCCGCGCTGCTCGGCCTGCACGGCTGCCTGCAGCGGCAGGCCGAGCTGCAGGGCCAGCACCTGCAGCATCGCACCGACGAGCTCGCGGTCGTGGCCGATGACGGTGACCAGGCGCGACGCCCCCGACCCGGCCGCGGCGTGCAGCGCGTGGGAGAGCAGCGTGCGGCCGGCCAGGGGGTGCAGGACCTTCGGGGTGGCCGAGCGCATGCGGGTGCCCGCCCCCGCCGCCAGGACGACGACCGCGGCCGGCGCGGTCTGCGGCTGGTCGGGCACGGGGGCTCCTCGATCATCGGCGACGGTGTCGGTGCGGTGACCGACCCTAGTGGTCGCGCCCGGGCCTCCCCGCCACCCGCGGCCCCGGCCCCGGATCCGCCGCTGTCACACCCGCGGCTCCGCCGCCAGGATTCGAACCTGGACCATCTGAACCAAAATCAGAGGTGCTGCCCTTACACCACGGCGGACGGTGCTCCCGGGGGAGCGCGGGGATCATCCCACGCCGGGGCTAGGGTCGAGCCGATCCCGGCCCGCGGCACCGGGGCGGGGAGGCGGCGCGGTGACGGAGCGGGTGGTCGGGCGGACCCGCATGACCGGGACCGAGCGCCGCCACCAGCTGCTCACCGTCGGCCGCGCCGTGTTCGCCGAGAAGGGGTTCGACGGCGCGACCATCGAGGAGGTCGCCGCCCGCGCCGGGGTCAGCAAGCCCGTCGTCTACGAGCACTTCGGCGGCAAGGAGGGCCTCTACGCCGTGGTCGTGGACCGTGAGCGCACCGACCTGCTCGACCGCATGACCGAGGCCCTGTCCACCGGGCACGCCCGCGAGCGGCTGGAGAAGGCGGCCCGGGCGATCCTCACCTACGTCGAGGAGTCCGCCGACGGCTTCCGCATCCTCGTGCGCGGCTCCCCGGCCCACGCCACCGGCAGCTTCTCCAGCCTGCTCAACGACGTCACCAGCCGGGTGGAGCACATCCTGGGCGACGCGCTCGTCTCCCGCGGCCACGCCCGCTCCGGGTCGGCCATCCACGCGCAGGCGCTCGTGGGCATGGTCTCGCTGACGGCCCAGTGGTGGCTCGACGAGCGCGAGCCGTCCAAGGACGTGGTCGTCGCGCACCTGGTCAACCTCAGCTGGAACGGGCTGGCGAACCTGGAGGCCGACGACGACGCACCGTGATCGACATGGTCGTTCGAACGGGTGAGAAACCTGGTCATGTGGTGACGCAGCGTCGATGATGGATCCGCGGAGCCCGCCGGCCCCGCAGACGTGTGCTGCGGCGGCGCCGCAGGGACGGAGGTCAGCAGTGGTCGTGCAGGACGTGCGCAGGTCGGTCGCCCCGACCGGCCGGGCCGAGCCGCGGGTGCCGGCCCCCGTCCCCGCACCCCGCCGCGTCCCCGCCCCCGCCGTACAGCCCGCCCCGGCCGCCCCGGCCGCGACGCGCCGCGCCACCGCGTGGGAGCGGCGTTACCGCGGCGCCGTCGTCGTCGGCGACCTGCTGTCCCTGGTGCTGGCGACCGCCCTCGTGGCCCTGGTCTCGCCCACCCTGGAGGTCGGCGTCACCGGTGACGCCGCCCGCGTCCCGGCGCCGGTCACGGCCGTCGTCGTGCTGCTGACCACCGTGGTCTCCCTCGCCCTGCACCGCGCCTGGGAGCCCCGGGTGCTCGGCACCGGCCCGGAGGAGCTGGCCCGCCTCGTCCGCTCCGTCGTCAGCGTCGTCGCGGTGCTCGCCGTGGTCGCCTTCGGCCTCGAGCTCGACTCCGGCAGGCACTGGCTGTTCCTGGTCATGCCGCTGTTCGGCGTGGTCGCTCTCGTCGTGCGCTACGCGCTGCGCAAGGCGCTGCACGCCGCCCGCGCGCGCGGCCGGTACCTGCACACCGTGCTGGCCTGCGGGGACGCCGAGGCGGTCGCCGACCTCGTGGCCCGCACCCGTCGGGCCACCGAGGCCGGCTGGGAGGTGCGCGGGGTCTGCCTGCGCGAGATGAGCCGACGCGGCGACGACCCCCCGCCGGTGCGCCCCACCGACGTGGCCGGGGTCCCCGTCGTCGGCACCCCCGACGAGGTCGCGGCGCTGGTCCGCGAGCACGGCTACAGCGCGGTGGCCATCCTGCCCTCGTCCACGTGGACCCGGGCCCGCACGCAGGAGCTGGCCTGGGAGCTCGAGGGCAGCGGCGCCGAGCTGGTCCTCGCCCCCGTGCTCACCGAGGTGGCCGGCCCCCGGCTGCACGTCGCCCCCGTCTCCGGGATGCCGCTGATGCGGGTGAGCGCGCCGTACTTCTCCGGTCCGCGGAAGGTGGCCAAGACGGCGGTCGACGTCGTCGTGGCCGGCCTCGCCCTGCTCGCGCTCTCCCCGGTGCTGCTCGCCATCGCCCTCGCGGTGCGGCTCGACAGCCCCGGCCCCGCGCTGTTCCTGCAGGAGCGGGTGGGCAAGGACGGCCGCACCTTCCGCGTCGTCAAGTTCCGCACCATGGTCGTCGACGCCGAGGCGCGGCTGGCCGCGCTGGCGGCGGACAACCAGGCCGGCGGGGTGCTGTTCAAGCTGCGCCGCGACCCGCGCGTCACCCGGGTCGGCGCGGTGCTGCGGCGCTACTCCGTCGACGAGCTGCCCCAGCTGCTCAACGTGCTCACCGGCAGCATGTCGCTCGTCGGGCCCCGCCCGCCGCTGCCGTCAGAGGTCGCCCGCTACGAGTCCGCGGTGGGCCGCCGGCTGCTGGTCACCCCCGGCATGACGGGGCTGTGGCAGGTCAGCGGCCGCAGCGACCTCTCGTGGGAGGAGTCGGTGCGCCTGGACCTGCGCTACGTGGAGAACTGGTCACTGGCCCTGGACGCGACGATCCTGTGGAAGACCGTGGCCGCCGTGGTGCGACGTGACGGCGCGTACTGACACCCCGGCGGCGCCGGTCACCAGCACCCCCGCCGGCCCCACCGCCGGCCCTGCCGCCGCCCCCTCCGCCGACCCCGACGCGCACCGCTTCGCCCGCTCCGCCGCGGCGCAGGCCGAGCTGCACCGGCTGGTCCCCGGCGGGGCGCACACCTACGCCCGGGGCTCGGACCAGTACCCGGAGCACATGACCCCCGTGCTGGTGCGGGGCGAGGGCGCGCACGTCTGGGACGTCGACGGCAACGAGTTCGTCGAGTACGGCATGGGTCTGCGCGCGGTGACCCTGGGCCACGGCTACCGGCCGGTGCTCGACGCCGTCCGCGCGGTGCTCGACGACGGGCTGAACTTCACCCGCCCGACGACCCTCGAGCTCGACGCCGCCCGGGACCTCGTCGAGCTCGTCCCCGGCGCGGACATGGTCAAGTTCGCCAAGAACGGCTCCGACGCCACCACCGCGGCCGTCCGGCTCTCGCGGCTGGTCACCGGCCGGGACCGGGTCGCCGTGTGCACCGACCAGCCGTTCTTCTCCACCGACGACTGGTTCATCGGCACCACCGCCATGCCCGGCGGGGTGCCGCAGGAGGCGCGCGGGCTGACCACCGGGTTCGCCTACGACGACCTCGGCTCGCTGCGGACCGCGCTGGCCGGGCGCGACGTGGCCTGCGTGGTCATGGAGGCGGCCACCGCCACCCTGGAGCCGAGCCCCGGCTACCTGGCGGGGGTGCGGGCGCTGTGCGACGAGACCGGCACCCTGCTCGTGCTCGACGAGATGATCACCGGGTTCCGGTGGTCCGAGCGCGGCGCCCAGCACGTGCACGACGTGGTCCCCGACCTGTCCTGCTGGGGCAAGGCCATGGGCAACGGCTTCCCCGTCTCCGCCCTGGTCGGCCGGCGCGAGGTCATGGAGCGCGGCGGGCTCGGCACCGACGCCGAGCGCGCGTTCCTGCTGTCCACCACCCACGGTGCCGAGACGGTGTCGCTGGCCGCGTTCCGCGCGGTGGTCGCGGCCTACCGGCGCGAGGACCCGGTGGCGGCCATGGAGCGCGCGGGCCGCCGCCTCGCCGAGGGCGTCGAGCAGGTCTCCCGCGCCGCCGGCACCCACCCCCACGTGCGCACCCTGGGCCGGCCGTCCTGCCTGGTGTTCACCAGCACGGGCCCCGACGGAGCCCCGTCGCAGGCCTACCGCGCCCTGCTGCTGCAGGAGCTGCTGCGCCGCGGCGTGCTGGGGCAGTCGTTCGTCATCTCCGCCGCCCACACCGACACCGACGTCGACCGGACCGTCGAGGCCCTCGCGGGGGCCCTGACGGTCTACCGTCGGGCCCTCGACGCCGGGACCACCGACGGCCTGCTGCACTCGCGTCCCGTCGCCCCCGCCCTGCGCGCCCAGGCGCACCCCCGACGACTCCCGACAGGAGCCCCCCCGCAGTGACCCGGACCCACCCCGCCCTGGCCTGCCGGCTCTGCGGGTCGACCGAGCTGCACTCGGTGGTCGACCTGGGGGCCACCCCGCCGTGCGAGCTGTTCCTCGCCGCGGACGAGCTCGAGGCCCCCGAGATGACCTACCCGCTGCACCTGCGGGTGTGCGGGCAGTGCCTGCTGGCCCAGCTGCCGCCGCTGATCACCCCCGAGGAGACGTTCACCGAGTACGCGTACTTCTCGTCGTTCTCCGACTCCTGGGTCGCGCACAGCGAGCGGTTCGTGGCCGCGGCCGTCGAGCGGGCCGGGCTGGACGAGGGCTCGTTCGTCGTCGAGGTGGCCAGCAACGACGGGTACCTGCTGCAGCACAGCGTGGCCCGCGGCATCCGCAGCCTCGGCATCGAGCCGTCGGTCAACGTCGGGCAGGCCGCGCGGGACAAGGGCGTGAACACCCTCACCGCGTTCCTCACCCCGGAGACCGGGGCCGCGGTGCGCGCCGAGCACGGGCCCGCGGACTGGGTGGTGGCCAACAACGTCTACGCCCACATCCCCGACGTCGTCGGGTTCACCGAGGGCCTGCGCTCGCTCGTCGCCGACGACGGCTGGGTGGCCATCGAGGTGCAGCACCTGCTGACCCTGGTGCAGCTGGTGCAGTACGACACGATCTACCACGAGCACTTCCAGTACTACACCGTGGCGTCGGCGCAGCGGGCCCTGGCCACCGGCGGTCTGTCCCTCGTGGACGTCGAGCTGGTGCCCACCCACGGCGGCTCGATCCGGCTGTGGGCCAGGCCGTCCGAGGTGGCGGGCGCGCCGTCGGCCGAGGTGGCCCGGGTGCTGGCCGAGGAGGAGGCGGCGGGCCTGCACACCGTCGAGGGGTACCGGTCCTTCACCGAGGCCGTCACCCGGGTGCGCACCGACCTGCTGACGTTCCTGCTCACCGCCCGCGCCGAGGGCAAGCGGGTCGTCGGCTACGGGGCGCCGGGCAAGGGCAACACCCTGCTCAACCACTGCGGCATCCGCACCGACCTGCTCGAGTACACGGTGGACCGCAACCCCTACAAGCACGGCCGCTTCACCCCCGGCACCCGCATCCCCGTCCTGGCGCCCGAGCGCATCGCGGCCGACGAGCCCGACTACGTGCTGGTGCTGCCGTGGAACCTCCGCGACGAGATCACCGCCCAGCTGGCCCCCGTGCTCGCCGGCTGGGGCGGCAAGCTCGTGTTCCCGATCCCGACCCTGGAGGTGGTGTCCCCGTGAAGGTGGTCCTGTTCTGCGGCGGCTACGGCATGCGGATGCGCACCGGGGTGGCCGACGACCTGCCCAAGCCCATGCACCGGGTCGGCCCGCGCCCGCTGCTGTGGCACGTCATGCGGTACTACGCCCACTTCGGCCACACCGACTTCGTGCTCTGCCTCGGCTACGGCGCCCACCACGTCAAGGAGTTCTTCCTGCAGTACCGGGAGACGACGTCGAACGACTTCGTGCTCCGCCGGGGCGACGTCGAGCTGCTCTCCTCCGACATCTCCGACTGGACGGTGACCTTCGCCCACACCGGGCTGGAGTCGCCCATCGGGGAGCGGCTGCGGCGGGTGCGCGACCACCTCGACGGCGAGGAGGTGTTCCTGGCCAACTACGCCGACGTGCTCACCGACGCCCCGCTGGACCGGATGGTCGACACCTTCACCGCCTCCGACGCCGGCGCGTCCATCATGGTGGTGCCGCCGCAGAGCAGCTTCCACTGCGTCGAGATGCCGTCGGACGTGCCCGACCTGTCCGATCAGCGGGCGGGCGCGATCGTCGCCGCCCGCACCCTGCCGGTGTGGGAGAACGCCGGCTACTTCGTGCTGCGCCAGGAGGTCTTCGACCACCTCCCGGAGAACGGCGACCTCGTCGAGGACGGGTGCGGGGCGTTCGCCCGGCAGGGCCGGCTCATGACCCAGCCCTACCGCGGCTTCTGGCAGCCGGCGGACACGGTCAAGGAGCGCACCGCGCTGGAGGCCGCGTACGCCGCGGGCCGTCGCCCCTGGGCGCTGTGGGAGGACGACGTGGCCCGCGGCGACCGCGAGCCGGTGGTGGCCCTGTCCGACGAGATCAACCAGCCCGCGCGCGAGGGGTGAGCCCGGCGGTGAGCGGGCCCACCGCGCTGGACCCCGCCGGGCTGGCGCTGCTCGGCGCGCACTGCGACGACGTCGCCATCGGGGCGGGGGCCACCCTGCTCGGCCTGTGCACCGCCCGGCCGGGGCTGCGGGTGGACGTGCTCGTGCTGACCGGCGGCGGCACGGCCCGGGAGGACGAGGAGCGCGTCGCGCTGGCCGCGTTCTGCCCCGGGGCGCAGCTCGCCGTCACCGTGCTGGACCTGCCCGACGGGCGCGTGCCCACCCACTGGGAGCGGGCCAAGGAGGCGGTGCGCGCCTTCCGGGGCGGGCTGACCGGGGACCGCGAGCCCGACCTGGTGCTCGCCCCCGCCGGCCACGACGCCCACCAGGACCACCGGACGCTGGCCGCCCTGGTGCCCACCGAGTTCCGCACCCACCAGGTGCTGGGCTACGAGATCCTCAAGTGGGAGTCCGACCTCGCCCAGCCGCGGGTCCTGGTGCCCGCCAGCGAGTCCGACGCCCGCGCCAAGCCGGCCCTGCTGCACGAGCACTACCCCTCGCAGCGCGCCCGCACCTGGTTCGACGACGACGCCTTCCTCGGCCTCATGCGGGTGCGCGGCGTGCAGGCAGGCACCAGGTTCGCCGAGGGCTTCCACGCCGAGAAGGTCGTCCTCGCACCCCGTCCCGCACCCCAGAACCACCACTAGGAGGTCCACCGTCGTGAAGGTCCTGCTCACCGGTCACCAGGGGTACCTGGGCACCGTCATGGCCCCCGTGCTCACCGCCGCCGGGCACGAGGTGACGGGGCTCGACTCGGGCCTCTTCGCCGACTGCGTGCTGGGGCCGCTGCCCGAGGCGCCCCCGGGGCTGGCGCTCGACCTGCGCGACGTCACCCCCGCCGACCTCGCCGGGTTCGACGCCGTCGTCCACCTGGCGGCGCTGAGCAACGACCCCCTCGGCGCGCTGGCCCCCGAGATCACCTACGACATCAACCACCACGCCTCCACCCGGCTCGCCCGGGCCGCGAAGGAGGCCGGGGTGTCGCGGTTCCTCTACGCCTCGACCTGCTCGGTCTACGGCGCCTCCGGCGGGGCGGGGCTGGTCACCGAGGACGCCGCGCTGGCCCCGGTGACCCCCTACGCGGAGTCCAAGGTGCGGGTGGAGGACGACCTGCGCGAGCTGGCCGACGACTCCTTCAGCCCGACCTCGCTGCGCAACGCGACCGCGTTCGGGTTCTCCCCGCGGCTGCGCGCCGACATCGTGCTGAACAACCTCGTCGGGCACGCGGTGCTCACCGGGACGGTGCTGGTGCTCTCCGACGGCACCCCGTGGCGCCCGCTCGTCCACGCCCGCGACATCGCCGCCGCGTTCACCGAGACCCTCGCCGCGCCCCGGGACGCCGTGCACGCCCAGGCGTTCAACGTCGGGCACCCGGCGAACAACGTCACCGTCGCCGACATCGCGCAGACCGTCGTCGACGCGGTGCCCGGCTCCGTCCTCGAGGTGACCGGCGAGGCCGGCGGGGACCCGCGCAGCTACCGGGTCGACTTCTCCCGCATGGCCGCGGCCGTCCCCGGCTACGTCCCCGCGTGGACGGTGCCCGACGGCGCGGCCGAGCTCGCCGCGGCCTACCGCGAGCACGGGCTGACCGAGCAGTCCTTCCACGAGCGGTTCACCCGGCTCGCGGTGCTCAAGGCTCGGCAGGCGGCCGGTGAGCTCGACCCCGCGATGCGGGTGCGGTGAGGGCCCTACGCCGGCAGGGCGGCGCGGAGCTCGGCGAAGCTGCCCAGCGCGGCGTCCCGCTCGCTGACCTGCCCGGGCGGGGAGGGCCAGGCGATGCCGAGGTCCGGGTCGTCCCACCGGACGCCGAGGTCGGCGGACGGGTCGTGCTCGGCGTCGATGCGGTAGCAGACGTCGGCGTCGGTGAGGGCGAGGAAGCCGTGCAGGAACCCCGCGGGCACAGCCAGCACGTGGAAGCTCTCGTCGTCGAGCCGGAACGCCTCGTGCCGGCCGAAGGTGGGGCTGTCCGGGCGCACGTCGACCACCACGTCGTGCACCACGCCCCGCGCGCAGCGCACCAGCTTGGCCTCGCCCCGCCCGGAGCGGGTGTGCATCCCGCGCAGCACCCCCGCCCGGGAGCGGGACTGGCTGTCCTGCACGAACGACGCCGGGTCGAGCCCCGCGGCCGCCGCGGTGGCCGCGTCGAAGGTGCGGGTGAACAGCCCGCGGTCGTCCCGGTGCGGGGTGGGCACCAGCAGCAGCACCCCGGGCAGCGTCGTCTCGCGCGTCTCCATGCCCCCAGTCTGGCCGACCACCCCGGGGCCCGGGCGTGAGCGCGGCCCCGCCCGTCCCGCCGTGCCGCTGGTGCGGGGCGGTGACCGACGTCGTCCTCGACCTCGGGGAGCAGCCCGCGGCCGACCACTTCCCGGCCCCGGCCGACCCGGGGCCCGACCCGGTGTTCCCGCTGCGCATGCTGCTCTGCCGCGGCTGCGGGCTGGCCCAGCTGGCCGAGGACCCGACGGTGCCCGACGAGCCGCGGGCGGTGGAGCCGCAGGCGCTGCGCGACCAGGCCGTCGAGGCCGTGGGCCGCCTCGTCGCGGCGGGGGTGCTGCGCCCGGGGGACGACGTGCTCGAGTTCGGCAGCCCGCACGGCGGGTCCTGGGAGGTCCCGCTGACCGGGGCGGGGCTGCGCTGGCGGGGTGCGGGCCCGGACGGCCCCGACGAGCCCGCCGCGGTGGTCGTCGACGTGTTCGGGCTGATGCACGACGCCGACCAGCGGGCGGCGCTGGCCCGGCGCACCGCGGCCGTCGCCCCGGGCGGGGTGCTGCTGGTGCAGGTGCACTCGCTGGCCACGATCCTGGCCCAGGGGCAGTGGAACGCGCTGCGCCACGGCCACACCGCCTACTACTCGGTGCCCGCGCTGGTGGCCATGGCCGCGGACGTGGGCTGGGTGCCCACGGGCGTCGGGCGCTACGCCCTCTACGGCGGCACGGTGCTGCTCGAGCTGCGCCGCGAGGGCGACCGCGCCGGGGACGGCCCGCCCGCCGAGGTGGCGGCGCTGCGCCGCGCCGAGCTCGACGCCGGGGTCTGCACCGCCGCCGTGGTCTCGGGGCTCGGTGCCGCCGCCACCGAGCGGGTCGCGGCCCTGCAGGCCCACCTGGCGGCCGCCCGGGCGTCCGGGCGGCGCGTGCTCGGCTACGGCGCGGCGTCGCGGGCGGTGGCGCTGCTGGCGGCGGTCGACGCGGGGGCGCTGGCCGGGGTCGTCGACGCCTCGCCGGCCAAGCAGGGCCGGTGCCTGCCCGGCTCCCGGGTGCCGGTGGTGGCGCCGGAGGTGCTGCGGGCGGACCCCCCCGACGAGGTGCTGCTCATGGTCCCCGACCTGCTGGCCGAGGTCCGGGCCGCCTACCCGGAGGTGGAGGCCCGCGGCGGGAGCTGGACCGTGGTGGACGAGCTGGGCCGCACGCCCTGACGGTGCGGCCCGCGTCCGGGTGACGGGGTGGGCCGGGTCTGCGAACCCACGGCGCCGGCCACCCCGACGAGCACCGCGAACAGGGTGCTGATCTGGACGAACCCGCCGGTGTCGAGCACCAGGCGGATGACGGCCAGCGCCACCAGGGCGCCGGCCACCCCGGTGGCGAGCTCGCCGAGCCGGGCGTCCCCGCGCCGGCGCAGCAGCACCACGATGGCGCCGAGCAGCAGCACCACGGAGACGGCCA
This sequence comes from Rhodococcus aerolatus, assembly GCF_054783215.1. Lineage (NCBI taxonomy): Bacteria > Bacillati > Actinomycetota > Actinomycetes > Mycobacteriales > Nocardiaceae > Rhodococcus > Rhodococcus aerolatus. The sequence continues at coordinate 80,093 of NZ_BAAGQZ010000049.1, forward strand.
GGCCGAGCACGCCGGCGGTGAGCAGCGTCGTCAGGTAGTCGTCGTCCAGCGTCGGCTGCCCCGGCAGGCTGCGGCCCGGGCCGGTCCCGAGCCAGGGGGAGCGGGAGAAGTTCTGCGCCACGAAGTCCCGGCCCAGCGCGCGGGAGTACAGCGAGGAGTCCGGGTCGCCCGCCACGACGATCGACAGCAGCGCCGTCACCTGCGAGGAGCCGGCGACGAGGAGCCCGACGAGACCGGCGACGGCGGCACCGGCCACGGCCAGGGTGCGCCGCAGCGGCCAGCACAGCCCCATCACCAGCAGGGCCGCGGCCAGGCCGACCACGGCGCTGCGCGACACCGACGACGTCGCTGCGGCGAGGCACAGCGCGGCGGCCAGGAACGCGGGCCAGCTGCGCTCGGCGCGGCGGCGGGCGTCGAACGCCACGCCCAGGCAGACCGGGGTGAGCACCGTCATGAGCGCGCCCATCTCCAGCGGGTGCCCGGAGGTGCCCTGGGTGCGGTCGACCCCCTGGCGCAGCAGGCCCCCGATGGTGTCGTCAAGCGCCGCCGCCTCGGTGAACCCGGGCGGCTTGAGCAGCTCGGCCACCTCGGTGCCGGTGGCGGCGGAGAGGACCGCGACGAGCCCGGCCAGGCCCGCGGCGAGCACGAGCCAGCGCAGCAGGGTGCGCACCGCGCCCGGGGTGCGCAGCACCGCCATCGTGAACAGGCTCAGCAGGGTGAGGGAGAGCGCGTTGAGCAGGGTGCCGTCCGGGTCGTCACCCTGCACGGGCAGCGCGACCGACCGGCTCGCCTGCGCCCAGCCCAGCAGCGACACCACGACGGCGGCCACGAGCGCGAGCGCGAGCGGGTGGCGCGCCCCGACCACGCCGGGGTCGCGGGCGAGCAGGGCCAGGACCCAGAGCAGGGCGGCGACGAGCACCAGCACCTGGGCCGGGGACATGCCCAGCCCGGTGTGGGGGATGCGGAACGCCTGGCGCAGCACGAGCAGGAGCACCACCAGGGCGGGCAGCAGCCAGGTGGTGGCCCGGCTCGCCCACGACGCCCTGGCGGTGCCGGTGCCGGTGCGCGACCCGGTGCTCGGGCGCGTGCGGACCCGGGTCGTCACGACGACGGCTCGTCGTCGACCTCCCGGCCGCCGACCGCCCGCCCGTTGACCTCGTGCCCGTTGACCTCGTGGCCGTTGACCCCGTGGCCGTTGGCCCCGTGGCCGTCGACCTCGTGGCCGTTGCGGCCGACGAGCACGGACTCACGCACGTCGGCCGGTGGGGCGTCCGCGGTCGGCGTCGAGGCGGGTGCGGTCCCGGCCGTGGTCCCCGCGGCCCTCGTCGTGGTGGTCTTCCTCGCGGAGGCCCTGGTCGTGGTGGTCTTCCGCGCGGGTGCCTTCGCCGCCGCCGCCTTCGTCGCGGGTGCCTTCGCCGCGGGTGCCTTCGCCGCCGCCGTGGTCGTCTTCTTCGCCGCCGCCTTGGTCGCCTTCGTGGCGGGAGCCTTCGTCGCCGGCGCCGCGGCCCCGGTCGCGGCGGTCCTCGCGGGGGCCTTCTTCGCCGGGGCCTTCCTCGCGGGCGCGGCGGGGGTGGTGTCGCCCAGGCGGGCCGCGGTGCCGCCCGGGGTGGTGGCCGCGGTCGCCGCCGCCACGCTGCGGTGCCGGGCCGGCGTGCGGCTGCCGTCCTCGGCCGCCGCGTCCGGCGCACCGGGGCCGTCCGGGCCGCCGGCCGGCGCGGGCTCGGGGGTGGGCGTCGGGTCGGCCGGGGGGTCGACCTCGGGCGGCTCGGGCTCGCCCCGGCGGCGGGCGGAGTCGAGCGCCAGGGCGGCGAGCACGCTGAGCAGCAGCACGGCCGCACCGACGCCGGCCCCGGTCTTGACCCCGCCCGCGCCGGCGGCGGTCGCGGGGGTGGGCGGCACCGTGACCTCCGAGCGCACCAGGGCAGAGGTGAACGCGACGCCCGCGCGCTGCTGGAGGTCGACCAGCTCGGTGCCGAACTCGTCCAGGACGGCCTGGGCGGTCGCCTGGGCCGCGTCGGCCGACGGCGCGGTGGCCGTGATGGTGACCGTGCTGGTCATGACCTCGGAGCGGAGCTCGACGTTGCTGACCTCGTACGTGCCGCCCGTCAGGTCGCCGATCCGCTCGCGCACCGACTCCGCGCTGAGGGCGTCGGACATGATCGAGGCGGACTGCGAGGTGGCGGACCCGAGCTGCAGCAGCGGGTTCGAGGGGGCCTCGGCCGTCGAGAAGTTCGGCGGGATGAGGGTCACCTTGGCGGTGGAGGTGTACGAGGCCGCCGCCGTGCCCGCGGCGAGGACCCCGAGGACGGCCGCGACGACGACGCCCGCGACGACGACGTACCACCGTCGCCGCAAGGCCTGACCGATCCGCGCAACATCCACCGTGAGCTCCCTGTCCTCGACACCGAGAGTAGCGGCGACCCCCCGGGCCACCCCAGCACTACCACTCGTTCGCGTGAGACCTGCGTCGCGGTTCCCCGCGCAGCCCGGGAGGGCCCCGCCGGGCGTCGGTACGCTCGGTGACGATGACCCGCCCCGTGCCGCGCGGCCCGAGCCGTCGGGCACTGCTGCGCGGTGCCGGGGCCGCCCTGCTCGCCGCCACCGCCGCCGCCTCCGGGGTGCGGCCCGGCAGCCCGGCCGGTGCCGCCGCCGCGGCCGGCCCCGCCCCGGCCGGGTCCGGGGGGCTGTCGCTGCTGCGCTTCGCCTACAGCGGTGACACCGACGGCCCCGGGGCGCAGCGGTTCCAGTGGCAGGGGCTGCAGGGCGACCTCGCCCGACCCGCCGGGGTGGCCACGGTGCTCGTCTACGCGACCGCCGTGGAGCGCCGGGACGACCCGGCGGGCACCACGCAGTGCCTGCCCCCGGCCGAGGTGGCGGACCGGTGGCGGCTGCGCGACACCCGCGGCGACGTCGTCACCCGGGCCGGCGGCGACGTTGCCCTCGACGTCGGCGACGCCGCGCTGCGCTCCCGCGCCGCGGACTTCCTCGTCGCCAAGTGCCGCGCCGACGGGTGGACCGGGGTGCTGCTCGACGAGGTCAACGCCGAGTTCGGCTGGGGCTGGCCGGGGGCCGTCCCGGCCCGGTACCCGACCCCGCAGTCCTGGCAGGCCGCCCAGCAGGGCTTCGTGGCCGCGCTCGGGGACGCGCTGCGGGGGGCGGGGCTGAGCCTGGCGGGCAACGTCGCGCAACCGCTGTGGCCCGAGTTCTGCCTCGCGCTGGCCGCGGGGGGGATGGAGCCGGTGGTGGAGAACTTCGTCGCCGGGCGGGTCGGCCCCGCCGGGTACCTCACCGCCCGGGGCGGCGGCTGGGAGGCGCGGCTCGCCTGGGTCGAGCGGGCGCAGGCCGTGACGAGCCGGGTGGTGCTGCACGACACCCAGACCGACGAGGCCGCGATCCGCTACGGGCTCGGGTCCTTCCTGCTCGTCGACGACGGGTCCGGCGTGTACGGCGCGAGCGTCGCCTACGACGCCGACCCCCCGTTCCCCGACGCCTACCGCGCGGCGGGGGGCCTCGGCGCCCCGCGGAGCTCCCGCACGGAGGTCGCCCCCGGGGTGTGGGCGCGGGACTTCGCCGGGGGCCGGCTGGTCGTCAACGCGACCCGCGCTGACGTGGAGGTCGCGGGGACCGCGGTCCCGGCCACGGACTCGGTCCTGCTCGCCTCCTGAGGCCGTCGGGACGCCCGACACCCGGTGTGGTCACACGCACCACAGCAGCCCCAGTGGTCCCGCGGTGTGTCACCCGATCAGGTGACAGGTCGCAGGGGGCCTTCCGGGGCGCTGACCCAGGGTGAGGTTGTTCCCCCTGGTAAACACTCTTGTCAAGCAAGATCGCCCGATCGTGTCAGACTCGACTTGTGACCTGGGCGGATGCCGCCTACCGTGCCACCTTGCGTGTTCGGTTCATCACATTCGGTGATCGCGGGGAGCGCACGCGGAGGGGCGGAGCCATGACGGTGCACGGCGACCTGGGGACGACGCACGGCGGGGCCGGCGGCGCGGTGCTCGCGCCGCGACCGGGAGGCCTGAGCCGTCGCCGCTTCCTGCAGCTGGGGGCGGTGGCCGGGGTCGGCGCGGCGCTGCCGCTGGGCTCGCTCGCGTCCGCGGCCGCGTCGGGTCCGGCGTCCACCCAGGCCGTGGGGGCGCTGGCCGGCTACGAGCCGACCTTCCTGCGCTTCGCGTTCTCCGGGAACCCGGCCTCGAGCGGCACCACGCGCTGGCAGTGGCAGGGCCTGCAGGGCAACCTCGCCCGGCCCAGCATGAGCAGCGTCCCGGAGCAGTTCGTCTACGCCACCGCGGTCCAGCGACCCGGGGACGACCAGGGCGTCACCCAGTGCGTGCGCCCGGGCGACGTGCGGCCCGAGTGGCTGCTGCGCACCGGCTCGGGGCAGGTCATCTCCCGCAGCGGTGACTCCGCGCTCGACGTGGGCAACGCGGCGTTCCGCAGCGCGGCCGCGGCCTTCCTGGTCGCCAAGTGCCGCTCCCAGGGCTGGTCCGGGGTGCTCCTCGACGAGGTCAACGCCGACTTCGGCTGGGGCTGGTCGGGTGCGGTCCCCGCGGGCTACCCCACCCCGGCGAGCTGGCAGACCGCTCTGCTCGGCTTCGTGCAGTCCCTGGCCGCGGCGCTGCGCTCGGCCGGGTTCAAGCTGGCGGGCAACCTCGGCACCGTGGTGCCCGGATACCTCTCCTTCGCCCAGGGCACCGTACGAGCCGGGATGATCCCCAACTCCGAGTTCTTCGTCGCCGGCAGCTCGTCGACCCCCGTGGCGTCGACGGAGAACGGCGTGTGGCCGGCGCAGGTGGCGTGGCTGGAGTGGGCGCTGGCCAACAGCACCGCTGCGACGGGGGCCGGCACGACGGTCCTCATCCACGACAAGCAGGACGACGCCGCCCGCGCCTGCTACGGCCTGTCGACCTTCCTGCTCGTCGACGACGGCACCGGGGCCTACGGCGCCGACACCGCCTACTCGGCCTCGACCCCCTACCCGCCCTGCTTCGACCAGGCCCTCGCGCTGGGCGCGCCGACCGGGGCCCGCACCCAGGTGGCCGCCGGGGTGTGGCGACGCAGCTTCACCGGCGGCTCGGTGGTGGTCAACACGCGCACGTCGATCCAGACCTACCAGGGCGTGAGCTACGCGCCGACGTCCGCGCAGATCCTGCTCGGCGCGACCACCACGCCCCCGACCACCCCGCCGACGACCCCCCCGACCACGCCGCCGCCGCCCCCGCCGGTGACGACCACGCCCCCGCCGCCCCCGCCGGTGACGACCACGCCCCCGCCGCCGCCCCCCACCACGCCGCTCAACCTCTTCCAGCTGCTGCTGGAGTGGCTGCGCCGGCTGCTCGGCCTCTAGCCGGGACCGACCCGGGCCGTCGCCGGCGGCGCCCGGCGGGGCACACTGGCGCCGTGCGCCCCCACCGCCCGGTCCGCGTCCTCATGGCGGGCAACGGCCCGGGCGGGCTCGGCGGGGTGGCCACCGTGGCGCGGTTGTTCCGGGAGCACGCGGGCCCGTTGGACGGGGTCGACCTGCGCTACGTCGAGACCTACCGGGACGGCCCGCCCGTGCTGCGGGTCGCCGTGTTCGCGCGCGGGGCGGCGACCGCGCTGGCCCTGCTGGCCGCCCGCCGGGCCGACGTCGTGCACCTGCACGTCACCGAGCGGGCGAGCCTGGTGCGCAAGGGCCTGCTGGCCCGCGCCGCCCACCGCCTGGGCGTCCCGGTCGTGCTGCACTGCCACGGCGCAGAGTTCGCCGACGAGCTCGCCGTGATGCCGCCCCGGCGCCGCGCCGCCCTGCGCGGCGTGTTCGCCCGGGCCGACGACGTGGTGGTCCTGGGGGACGCCGCGGTGGCGAGCGTCGTCGAGGCCGGGGCCCGCCCCGAGCGGGTCCGCGTGGTGGCCAACCCCGTCGAGCTGCCGGACGCCGTGCCCGCCCGGCCGCCGGGGGACCGCGTGCCCGCCCTCTTCCTGGGCCGGCTCAGCGAGCGCAAGGGCGTGCCCGACCTGCTGGCCGCGGTCGCGGCGCTCGACCCGGCGGCACGGGACCGCCTCGACCTGCGGCTGTTCGGCGACGGACCGGTGACCGAGGTGGCCGAGCAGGCCCACCGGCTGGGCCTGGACGGGTCCGTCTCGGTGCGCGGCTGGCTGGACCCAGCGGCGCGCGACGCCGAGCTGGCGCGGGCCGAGGTGTTCGTGCTCCCCAGCTGGAACGAGGGCCTGCCCATGGCCCTGCTCGAGGCGATGGCGTGGGGCGTCGTCCCCGTCGTCACCCCGGTGGGGGGCATCCCCGCCGTGGTCGTCGACGGGGTCAGCGGGCTGCTGGTGGCCCCGGGGGACCGCGCCGGGCTCCGCGACGCGCTGGCCGGCCTGCTCGCCGACCCCGCCCGGCGGGCGGCGCTGGGGGCGCGGGCCCGCGAGGCGGCCGCGCGCCACGACGTGACCGGCTACGTGCTGGGGTGGCGCTCGGCGTGGGAGTCGTTGGCCGCCGCGGCGTGAGGGCCCGCCGCCCGGTCCTCGGCCCGGCGACGCGGGTGCACCGGCAGCGGGTCGGCCACGTCCCGGCGGACCCGCGCCCGGAAGACGGGGATGCCGATGACGTAGCGGGCGAACAGCCGGCGCGGCTCCAGCAGCAGCCGGAACGCCCACTCCAGGTGCACCGCCCGCACCCACCGCGGGGCCCGCGCGACCTCGCCCGCGGCGAAGTCGAGGAACGCGCCCACCGCCAGGCCGACGGTCGCGCCGGTCGCCGGCAGGTGCTCGTCGAGCCACCGCTCCTGGCGGGGGTTGCCCATGGCGACCAGCAGCAGGTGCGGCCGGCTGGCGCGCACCTGCGCCGCCACCCGCTCCGAGCGCTCGAGGTCGAAGTAGCCGTGGTCGGCGTAGCAGACCCGCAGCCCGGGCAGCCGCTGGCGCAGCGCGACCGCGGCCCGCTCGGCGACCCCGGGGGCGGCACCGAGCAGCGCGACGCGCCAGCCGCGCTCGGCGGCCCGCTCGAGCAGCAGCGGGGTGAAGTCGGTGCCGTTGAGGTTCTCGGTGAACTCCGAGCCCTTCGCGCGGGCCGCCCACGACACGCCCGCACCGTCGTTGAGCACGAGCGCGCAGCGGCGCAGCACGTCGCGCACGCCGGGGTCGGTGGAGGCCAGGGTCAGCAGGTGGGCGTTGGCGAACGCGATCGCGCCCGGGGCGCCGCGCTCCACCATCGAGCTGACCCGGTCCAGCGCCTGCGGGGTGCTCAGCACGGGGACCCCGACGCCGAGCACCGCCACCACCTCCGGGTGGGTGCGCCGGTCGACCGGCACGCCCGGCGGCAGCTCGACCGGGTCGGTCGCGCGGCGTCGACGACGTCGCTCCCCGGGGGGCATGGACATCGGGCGTGGTCTCCTCACGTGGTGGCCGACCCGGTGCCGGGGCGGCTCGGGGCGTCCGGGCTGCCGACGGCCGGGCGGGGGCCGGACCCCCGGGCGGTGGCCCGGCCACCAGTGTGCCGGGCGACGAGGGCGGCGACCTCGTCCAGGTACTCGGGCATGCCGCGACCACCCGAACGGGTGACGAGGGCCTCCCGCAGCGCGCGCTGCCGGGCCGGGTCGGCGAGCAGCGCGTCGACCGCCGCGCGGAGCGCGGCGGGGTCACCGGGCTCGACGAGCACGGCGCACGACGGGTCGACGTAGTCCGCGACGCCGGCCACCCGCGAGACCACCAGCGGCGTGCCCGCGTCCGCGGCGTTCATCACCCGCACCTGGCCGATGCTCGCGCCCGTCTCCGGCACCGCGACCACGTAGGCGGTGGCCGCGCGGACCTCGGCGGCGTGCTGCTCCTGCGGCACCTCGACGAGCACACGGGCCCCGACGGGGTCGAGGAGGCGGTGCACCCGCTCGGCGTCGTCCGCCGCGCAGACCGCGGTGACCTCCCACCCGGCGTCGGCCGCCGCGCCGGCGAAGGTCTCCCAGTCCGTGCGCCGCCCGGAGCACAGCACGCGCCGCCCGCCGTCGACCCGCTCGGGCAGCGCGGTCCCGGACGTGCTGCGGGCCGGCCACGGGACGTGGTGGAAGCGGCCCACCGGGATGCCGTGGCTGGTGGCGCACGCCGCCCGCTCACCCTCGGTGAGGACCTGCGCGGCGAGCAGGGTGCGGGGCAGCAGCCCGCGGCGCAGCACGGTGAACAGCACGCGGCGCAGCGGGGCGAGCCGTCCCCCGCCCGCCGGGGGGTGGGCGATGTACTCCAGCAGCACCAGCCGGCGCCGGGCCGCCACGCCGCCCACCGCCACCAGCGTGCGGGTGCCCGCCGCCGGGTTCGTCGTGACGAGCACCGCGCCTCGGGCGACCACCAGCAGCAGCAGCGCGCGCGCCACCCCGGAGCGCGCGGCGAGGGTGCGGGCCGGGTTGGGCAGCCGGGCCAGCACGTCGTCGGCGGTGGCCGTCGCGGTCAGCCGTGCGGCGAGCTCCGGGCCGTACCAGGTGTCGACGACGACGGCGGGTGCACTCACCGCGGCGCCCCGTGGGCGGCGAGGGCCTCGGTCAGGGCGGTGACGTAGGCGTCGGCCATGGCCCCGACGGTGAACAGCTGCTGCTGGCGCTCCCGGGCGGCCGCCGCGCGCCCGGCCAGCGACGTCGGGTCGGCCACCACGTCCCGCAGCGCGGCGGTCCAGCCCGCGGAGTCCCCCGGCGCCACCACGACCCCGGCGCGGCCGTGGTCGAGCAGGTCGGGCACCGCGCAGACCCCGGCGGCGACGACGGGCACGCCCGCGGCCATCGCCTCCACGACGACCAGCGGGAAGGCCTCGGTCTCGCTCGGCACGCACAGCACGTCGAGCTGCGGGAACGCGTCGTCGGGGCCCGGCGACCACCCGCGCCAGCGCACCTGCCCGGCCAGCTCCGGCGGGGTCAGCGCCTCCAGGCGCGCCCGGTCCGGCCCGTCGCCGAACACGTCCAGGGTCCAGCTGCCCCCGGCCAGCGGGGCCAGCGCTGCCACCAGCTTGTGCGGGTTCTTGTGCTCCACCAGCCGGCTGAGCATGCCCAGGCGCACCGGGGTGCGCGGCGCGGGGCGCGGCGGGCGGGCCTCGTGGGGCACCCCGTTGGGAGCCAGCCAGGTCGGGGTGGGCAGCTCCTGGTCGGCGGTGAGCTCGGCCAGGTGGGTGGGGGAGAGCGCGATCATGCCGTCCGCGCGGCGGATCGCGGCCGCCAGCCGCGGCGGGTAGGTGCCCCCAGGCAGCGGGGGCTCGTGGCTGGCCACCAGCCACACCGGCCGCCGCCGGCCCCGCCGCGTGCGGGTCAGCCCGAGGGCGAACCCGGCCTCGGTGTTGGTGATGCCGGTCACGAGGACGGTGAGGCGGTCACCCGTGTCGAGCCCGCTGGGCCACGGCTGCCACCACGGGGAGAGCACCACCCGCACCCGCGGGTCGACCTCGCGCTGCAGCGGGCCCAGGTCCTGCAGGCAGACGATGGTCACGGGGTAGCCGCGCCCGGCGAGCTCGCCCGCCAGCTGCACCCGCTGGCGCTCCGCCCCGCCGCGGCACAGCTCGTTGGTCGTCAGCACCACGTGCGGCAGGCCCGGCGCCCCGTCGGGCGTGCCCCGGCGGCCGCGCTTGGACCGCTGCGCGCGCTCGAGCAGCGCGGTGGCGGCGAGGAAGCGCGCCCCCGGGCCGGTGTTGCCCGCCCCCAGCAGCACCGCGTGGTGGTTGCGCAGCAGGTCCGCGCTGCGCCGGCCGGCCGCGGCGCTGTCGCCGACCGTGCCCTGCGCGGCGTGGCGCACGTGGGGCTCGTCGACGAGGCGCAGCCGCCAGCCCGCCGCCCGGGCCCGGCGCTGCAGGTCCGCCTCCTCCGCGTAGACGAAGAACCGCTCGTCGAACCCGCCGAGGGAGTCCCACGCCTCCCGGGACACCAGCAGCGCGCAGCCGGTGAGGTAGCCGTCGACCTCGTCGGGCGCGGTGCGGTGCAGCTCGCTGAGCGGGGTGCCGCGCAGCCGCTCGGAGTAGCCGAGGTGCGAGACCACGGCCCGCAGCGCGGTCTGCTCGCGGCGGGCCACGTCGAAGGCGGGCCGGTCGCTGCCCGGCTCGACGACGGCGGGGGAGACGACGGCGACGTCGCCGACCAGGGCGGCGCGGCAACGGCCCAGGTCCCCGGTCAGCTCCGCGTCGGGGTTGAGCAGCAGCAGCGGCCGGCCCTGCCCGGCCCCGGTGGCGGCCCGCGCGGCCAGCCCGTTCACCGCGGCCCCGAAGCCCACGTTGCGCGGGGAGAAGGTCCAGTCCACCCCGGGGGTGCGCGCGGCCAGCTCCCGCACCGCGGGGGTCCCGTCGGAGGCGTTGTCCCACACCAGCACCGGGCTGCCGGGCAGGTGCTCCGCGACGGAGGCCAGGCAGGTCTCGAGGAGGTCGGCCCGCCGGTAGCTGACGACGAGGACCGCAGGCGACGCGCTCACGGGGCGTCCCGGTCCGGCACGGGCCGGCCCAGCCGGGCGCGCACCAGGTCGAGCGCCTCGGTCGGCACCGCCCGGGCGAGCAGCGCCAGCACGGCCACCGCGGCCCCGCCGACGAGGATCTCCACCAGCAGCCCGCGGCCGGCCACGAGGCCCACCAGCAGGGCCGCGGCCACGCTGACCACGAGCATCCGCGCGACCTGCTCGAGCGGGAACACCCCGGGGCGCAGCCGGCCCAGCAGGACCGCCCCCGCGACCAGGCCGGTGCCCTGCGAGACGACCATGGCCACGCCGGCCCCCAGCGCGCCCAGGTGCGGCACGAGGACCACGTTGAGGGCGATGTTGATGGCCAGGTTCACCAGCGAGAGCCGCAGCAGGAAGTTCTGCCGGTGCAGCGAGACCAGCGCGCCGGTGAGGTGCTGGTTGAGGAAGCCGATGGCCACCCCGACGAAGAACAGCCGCAGCACCGGGGTGGCGGCGTCGACGAACTCCGTCCCGGAGAAGGCCAGCAGGATCGGCCGGGCCAGCGGCACCCCGAGCACCGCGATGGGCACCGCGACCACGAGCAGCAGCCGGTAGCCGAGCCGCACCACCCGGTCGAAGCGCGCCAGGTCCGCCGCCGCCCACCGGGTCAGCGTGGACAGGGTGGCGGCGGCGAAGACGGCCGAGATGACGTCGAGGTTGAACGCCAGCTGGTAGGCCACGCCGTAGGCGCCGACCTCCGACGGGGTCGAGAGCCAGGACAGGATCGCCCCGTCCGCCCGCCAGTAGAGGATGCCCACCACGAGGATGACGGTGAACGGGACGCCCTCGCGCAGCAGGTCCAGCGCCGCGGCCCGCTCGAAGCGGGGACGCAGCCGCTCGAGGCGCCGCGCGCTGAGCATGGTGAAGAAGAGCTTCGACAGCGGCGTCACCAGCTGCACCGCGGCCATCGCGAGCAGGCCCAGGTCGAGGTGGACCACGGTGGCCGTGGCCGCCAGGCCCAGCACCCGGGCGGTGAGGTCCGCCGCCGACGCCGCCCCGAAGCGGACGTGGACCATGAACACCGGGTCGTAGCTCTTCGCCCACGCGGTGGCCACCAGGCCCAGCGAGATGATCGCGACGGCCGCCTGCGCCTGCGGCCGGTCGTGGTAGACGACGAGCCCGGCCAGCACGCTCAGGCCCACCAGCGGCAGCCCGATCACGGCCTTGACGCCCAGGCTCACCCCGACCAGGTGCGCCAGCTCGCCGCGGTCCGCGGTGACGCGGCGGGTGATGACCGTGGTCAGCCCGAGGTCGGTGCCGATCTCGAACAGCCCGACGAAGACGATCGCGGTGGTGAGCAGGCCGTAGCCGGTCAGCCCCAGGTAGCGCGTGCTCAGCGCCAGGGTGGCCACGGAGGCGACGAGGGCGACGGCGCGGGCGCCGAACTGCACCACCACGCCCCGCGCGACGGCCTCCGCCCTGCTCTCCACGCGGCCACGCTACGTCACCACCGCGGTCACCCCGCGGTGATCTCGGTCGAACGTCCGACATCGCCCCGGCGGGCACGGCCGATAGGGTCGGCGCCGGGCCGGGGGACTGCGGGACGGGACGGGACAGGGGTGCGTCGTGGGGGGACGGGAGCCGGGCGGCGGGGCGCTGCGGGTCCGCGTCGAGCTCGCCCGTGACCTCGACGCCGCCGACTGGGCGCAGCGGCACGCCGCCGACGTCGTGCCCGACGCCGCGCCCTACGGCCTGGACCGGATGGCGGCGCACGGCGTCGAGGCGGTGTTCCGGGCCCCGCTGCGCGGCCGGGCGCTGCCCCGGGTGGCCGGCAAGGTCCGTGACCGCGCGGCGGGCGTCGAGCTGGTGCCCGCCCTCGTGGACCGGGTGCGCCGGGGCGGGGACGCGGGGGTCGACGCCGTGCTCTGCATGGACGAGCGCACCGGGGTCGCCGCGGCGCTCCTCGGCGGCCGCGGCACCCCGGTGCTGACCGGCATCGCCTGGCTCGACGACCCCGCCGACCTCACGCCGCGCTACCGGGCCGCCGTCCGCCGGGCCCTGCCCCGCACGGCCGGGGTGTGGACCAACGTCGCGCCGATGGTGCCGCGGCTGGTCGCGGCGTGGGGGCTGCCCGCCGACGAGGTGCACCACCTGCCGCTCGGCATCGACGCGGACTTCTTCCCCGCGCAGCCCTGGCCCGACGGCACCGGCCTCGTGGTCAGCGCGGGCGAGGACAGGATGCGCGACCACGCCACGCTCGTCGACGCGGTGCGCCGGGTGCGGTCCCGGCACCCGCAGACCCACCTGGAGATCGCGACGAGCCTGCCCCTCGCGGCGGGCCCCGACCTGGCCACGGTGCACCGGGAGCGGATGAACGGCCGGATGCGCGACCTCTACCGGCGCGCGACCGTGGTCGCGGTGGCGCTGCACCCCACCCCGCTGGGCTCGGGGCTGACCGTGGTGCTCGAGGCGCTGGCCTCCGCCCGGCCGGTCGTCGTCACCGACAACCCCGGGGTCGACGAGTACGTCCAGCACGGGGTGACCGGCCTGCTCGTCCCGCCCGGTGACCCGGCCGCCCTGGCCGACGCGCTGGCTGGGCTGCTGGCCGACCCGGAGCGGGCCCGGGAGATGGGGCGGCGCGGCCGGGCGGCCGTCGAGTCCTGCTGGACCACCGAGCACATGGCCGCGGGCCTGGCGGACCTGGTCCGCGCGACGGTGCGGCGCGGGTGAGACGCGACCGACCGCTCGACCCCCGCACCGGCCTGGCGGTGGCCCGCGTCGCCCCGCGCCGGGTGCGCCGTGCCCTCGACCGCCGCGGGCTGCCCGGCTGGGACGCCCCGCTGGGCCCCGTGCGCGTCGACGACGCGCTGGTGACGCTGCGGACCCCGCGGCTCACCGACGCCGCGGCGTGGCGGGCGGAGCGGCTGGCGCTGCGGGCCGAGCTCGAGCCCTGGTGGCCGGTGCGGCGCAGCTGGGACGCCGACCACGACGGGCTGGCCTGGACGGGCTGGTGCACCGCGGCCCGCGCGGCGGCCCGCCGGGGGCTGGCGCACCCGTTCGTGCTGCTCGTCGACGGTGAGCTGCGCGGGCAGGTCGGGGTGGACGCGGTCGACCTCGGCACCAGCACCGGGGAGCTCTCGTTCTGGGTCGACACCGCGGCCGTGCCGCGGGGCACGGCGGCGGTCGCCCTCGCCCTGGTCGCGCTGCGGGCGCTGCAGTCGCCCGTCGCGGTCCGCCGCCTCGTCGCCCCCGTGGCCGTCACCAACCCCCGGCCCGGCCGCACGCTCGCCCGGCTCGGGTTCACCCCCGAGGTGACGCTGCGCGAGTACCGCGCCACGTCCGCCGGGCGCACCGACCACGTGGTGCACACCCTGCACGCCGGGCCGGGCACGCTGGAGCACCTGCGGTCGGTGGTCCACGAGGCGTCGCGGACGGCCGCGGTCGGCCTGGGCGCACCGCCGCCGTCGACGGCGCAGCGGGGCCGGGCGGCGGCCCTGCGCGGCCGGCTC